>JAZKHL010000131.1:0-27191 GCA_040385365.1 Pseudomonadota bacterium
AAGGCCGCGAGGATATGTTGCCTTCGACGAGAGCCACAGCATGACCCGCCGTCGATCAAGATAGGCGCTGCAGGTGTCCGGGGCAACGGCTCCGACGACGATTGGCTAGCGTCGGGCGAGCCGGGACATAACGGCATCGACGAGGGCGTCCGTATCTCCGTCGCTGGCGAAGCCGAGCGAGAGCGCCCCGGATGCATCCAGCGGCGGGTGATCGGTTGGTGCGTCTCCGTAATCCACCTTCAGACCATGGCCGGTGCGTCGGCTCAGCGCTTCGACCAGAGCATCGACGCGAACCACCGACGCCGGCAGGGTCCAAGCTCGGTGACGCGGCAGGCCCGCCCCGGGCATGCGCGCCGCATGGATCAGGTTATCGGCGACCGTATCGAGGCTTTGAAGCCAGATGCGAGCCTGGGCGCGCACCGGAATCGTGATCGGGCGGTTCTCAATCGCGGCGTGGAAGAGGTCGCTCATCCAAGCCGTGGCGAACCCGGCATAGGCGTCGCGAGGACGGGCGACGATGCCGGCGGGACGAACGGCGCGGCCATCGACCAAGCCGCGCTGGGTCAGCTCCGCCAGGTAGAGCTCGATCATCGCTTTATGCGTGCCGTAACCGCCGTAGGGGCGAAGCGGCGTCTCGTCATCGACCGGATCGGACCCGGCGCCGAGCGCGGCAATAGAACTGGCGTAGACGACTACGGGCCCTTGCGGTCCCCCTACGGCGTCCAGGAGGGCGATGGAGCCATCCAGATTGACCGCCTTGCCAAGGGCTGGATCTCGACCGGCGGCCCCGCCTGGCAAGGAAGCGAGATGGAACAGGACATCGACGCCGCCTTCGACCAAACGGCCCCGAACGTCGGCGTCGGCATAGGTCCCCCGAACCGATCTCGCACCCGGTTCTTCGATGGCCAGGACATCGTTGAGCGTCAGGGCGGCGAGCGGGCCCAGCGCCCCACGCTGGAGGCGCTCGACCACGGCGCGACCGATGAAGCCGGCCGCGCCGGTGACGACCACCCGCAGGCCGGTCGATCCTGCCTGGGATCGACCCACCGGGTCAGCCGACGGGCGTGGCGGCTTCGAGGGTATCGGCCTCGCGCGTTTTCGGCGGAGAGCCCTTGATGCGACGACGCGCCAGCCAGATCAGCACAGAGCCGATCAGGGGCGCCAGGATCAGCGGCAGGAGGGCGTAGCGCAGCGAGTCGTCTCCGTATGAGGGCGCCAGGCCGTCGCTGAGCGCACCGACGCCGAGCGGCACGATCGTCCCGGCGATCAAGGCCATTACAGTCAGGACCAAGGTCGAGGTCAGACCGCGCTGCGACGGCGGCACCAGCGAAACCGCCAGAGCGATACAGGGGCCATGCGTGCTGGCGATCATCAGGTTCATGATCAGGATGCCGGCGACCAACAGCGGGATCGACGGAGCGAACAGGAACAGCGCAAAGGCCGGGATCGTCAGGGGCAAGGCCAGGATCGGCACGGTCAGACCGGCAAACCGATCGCCGGTCTTCTCGACCAGGCGCGTGGCGATGATGCCCGACAGGATCGCGCCGATGACCCCGCCGGCGACGGCCGGAGGACCGACCAGGGCGCCGACCACGTGTTCCGACACGCCATAGGAGCGTTGCAGGAAGGTGGGTGCCCAGGTGGGCAGGGTCGCCAGGATGATGTGCGAGAAGGCATAGCCCAGCGTCAGCAGGATCAGGCCAGGCACCGACGCGATTTTCTTCAGCGACAGCATCAAGCCGTCGATCTTCAAGGGCGGAGCATCCCCTTCCTTGCGAACCGCGACGGGCCGTTTGGTAGAGGGCATGGAGATCGCGATCAGGATGACCAGCACGACGCCGGCGAGGCCCATGGCGATGAACATCATGCGCCAACCGCCCAGCGCGGCGGTCAGAACGCCCGCCAGGATCGAGCCGGCGACGATGCCGACCCCGGTGCTGGACTGGAAGATGCCGACGGAGCGTTGGAGTTTCGGCCCCGGGAAATAGTCGGCCAGCAGCGACATGGCGACCGGGAAGACCGTCGCCTCGCCCACGCCCACCAGAACACGCGTCAGGGCGAGCGTGTTGAAGTCATGAACAAGGCCGGTGGCCGCCGTGGCGGCGGTCCACATGAGGACGCCGAGGACCAGGATAAGCTTGCGGTCGCCGCGATCGACCCAGCGGGCGATGGCGATGCCGGCGACGAGGTTGAAGATGGAAAAGGCCAGGCCAGAGATCAGGCTGTATTGGGTGTCGGTCAGCGACAGGTCCGTCATGACCGAGTCAGCAACGATGCCGAGCAGCGCCCGATCGGCGTAGTTGAACACGTTGGCCAGGAACAGGAGCGCGAGCCCGTAGGTCGCCATCATGCCGCCGAAGCGAGGGGTGTCTGGCTCGGTCGTACTCATGTCAGTCCTTCACCGTCAGGCCGAGAGGGCCGCTACATTTACTGAGGATCGCACGTCGTGGCGGAATTTCCCGACACGGAAAGCGCCAGACGCCCTGTAAGGAGCAGTCTGGCGCTGGCGGCGAAAGCCGCCTCCATGAGTCGGATCTAGAAGTTCACGCCAATCCGGAACCCATAGGTGCGGGGTGCGCGGTATTGAGCGGTGTAGGCGCTGGATGGCGGACCAGCGGCCGAGGCGCGAGCCTCGCCGGTGCCGGCGTAGAAGACCGGGACCACTTCATCGGTGAAGTTGTTGACGTAGCCGGTCAGCTTCCACAGATCGCCAGAGTCGTAGGTCAGCGAGAAGTCGCCGGTCGTGATCGGGTCGGCCAGCATATAGGGCAGGTAATCGACCGACCCGATCCAGGTCTCACCACGATATTGGCCGCGCAGGTCCGCCACGATCTCGGCTCCGTTGCCGAGCGGGAAGGTCTGCTGGATGCCGAAGCTCGACGACCAGTCGGGCGCGTTCTGGGCCGGGTAGCCCGCGGTGTTCAGGCCGCCGTTGGTGATGCTGCCTGAAATCTCGGTATCGAGGTGCTGAACGTTCAGCGACAGCAGGGTGTTTTCCGCGAGCAGGAACTGGGCGTCCAGTTCCTGGCCGAGGATCTTGACCGAACCGATGTTGGTGGTCAGGAAAACCCGCACGGTATAGGCGTCCGGCGTGCCGAACGGCGCGATCCAGTCGTCGCGGCCGAAGCTCGACAGCTGTTGATCCTCATAGTCGTACTTGAACAGTTCCATGTTCAGGCGCAGCCGCCGATCCATGAAGTAGTTCTTGGATCCCAGGGTCAGGGCGTTGACGTATTCCGGGTCATAGGAGTTGCCCACGACCTGCGTCGGGGTCGAGGTGGGCGCACCCGGTCCGAAGCCCGCGAACGGCGTCGCGAAGACGAAGCCGCCGGCCTTATAGCCGCGTCCGTATTTCAGATAGAGCAGAGAGTCGGGCGTGACGTCCCATTCGATGCCGGCGTCGTAGGTCGTTTCGGCCCACGAATCTTCCACGACGATCGTCAACGACGGCGGGGCTGCGGGCGTGCTGGTCCCGTCGAAGGTCTTGTCGTCATTGGTGTAACGAATGCCGCCAGTCAGGCGCAGGGTGTCGCTGAGATCGAACTCGGCGTGCGCGAAGACGGCCCAGCTTTCGGTCGTGGTGTTGATGACCTGACGAACCGGCGTGTTGTTCGGGAAGTTGATCGCGATCTGGAAGTTGCTGTTGACGTCCTCATCCAGCAGGAAGCCGCCGAGAATGTAGGACAGACGGGCGTCCGGGTCGGAAGCGAAGCGAGCTTCGAACGTCTTGGTGTCCGTCCGCTCGTCGGTGAACAGGTTCGTTCCGCCGACCGTCTGGGAGTCCAGGTGCGACTTCCGCACGGCGGGAATGACCGTCAGCGTGCCGCCGGCCACGTTCCACTCCAGCTGCCCCGTGACGCCATAGAAGGTGTCGTCGCGACGACCGTCGAAACGGCAGGGCGAGTTGGGCGCGGTGTAGAACCAGTCATCCCAATCCAGATTTCCGGTCGAGGTCGGACTGCGATCAACGCCATCGCAAAGCTGGTTGACGTCGATCCACGGATTGCCGCCGAGAGGCTGGCCGTCCGTCGTATACTGACGATACGGGGGAGGACCGGCGACCGCACCGACGAAGGTCGAGTTCAGGAGGGTCGTGCCGCCGCCGAGGCCACCTTGATGGTGGTAATCGACCCCGAGCTGCAGGCTGAGATCGTCAGAAGGTTCGACCCGCAGAGTGAGGCGGCCGGACTGACCTACATCGTCCGAAAGGCCGGATTCGTAGTAGCCGTCGCGGCGGATCAGGCTGAAGGCGCCGCGAATGGCGGCGTTCTCGCCCAGCGGCAGATTGAGTGCGCCATTGGTGCGCAGCAGATCGAAGTTGCCGCCCTCGACAGTCAGATTGCCGCCGAGCTGACCGATGATGGGGGCGCGCGGAATGATGTTGACCGAGCCGCCGGTCTGGTTGCGGCCATACAGGGTTCCCTGCGGACCCTTCAGCACCTCGACGCGGGCCAGATCGTAATAAAGGCCCACCGACGAGGCGACGCGCGTGATCGGAACGCCGTCGAAGTTGAAGCCGACGGTGGCGTCGGTGATGGGGTTAAGGGTCGTGTTGCCCACGCCGCGAATGCTTGTCTGCGGGTAGACGTTGGACGCCTGGTAAATATTGATGGAGGGCACGGCGCGCTGCAGATCGCCCGGGTTCGTCCCGACGTCTTCAAGCTCTTCCGGCGACACGGTATCGACCGAGATGGCGGCGCGCTGGGCGCTCTCTTCGCGGCGTTGGGCCGTGACCACAACCTCATCGAGCTGGGTCGCCTGGCGATCGTTCGCTGCGGCTGTCGATGTCTGGGCGAATGCCTGTGGCGCGATGGCGACCGTGGCGATCGCTGACGTCAACGCGAGCAGAGTTTTGTAGTTCATTCTCTTACCTCCCCTATGCGCACGATGACCGTGCAAGGCTCTCCGGCCCTTTTGACCCCTAGGATTAGGGGTACTTAATCCTGCTAACAGGAATTCAATTTCGCGGCAACCTTTCCGATGGGGCCGTCAGTCATGTGATCATTGGCAAGCTGACCTTTTTGAGATTGTTGCCGAGACGCCACACGGGCGACATCACAGGAAGTGGACGTCTGTGTCGCGCACGGCTTCTGGCTCTCTGAGACAGATCATCAGACGTCACCCTAGGTCGATATATCGAGGGGCGGATCAATCTCGCCGAGCGCTTTCACGTAGGCGACCATCATCGGGAAACTCCAGCCGCCCGAGACCTTCAGCTGGAAGGTATACATCAGGAACGGATGGGCGCCCGATGCGAACATCGCCGCGAAATCGCGCGTCAGCAACTGCCGATGCTCTTCGGCGGTCAGGGATCGGCCTGCCAGGAACTGCTCTGGAGATTCAAGATAAAGGGCGGCGGCGGCCTCGTCGCGGCCGACCTGCCAGAGCGCCTTATTGACGGCGTAGCGGCTCATGCGCGGCCTCCATTGAGCTGGTCTTCGTTCCATTCGAGCAGCGTCAACAGCGGCTGATGGGAGGACGGCACATAGTCGTGCCAGGAAAACGGTTCGCCGTTCGCGACGCCATAGGCGAAGACGTATCCGAGGAATCCGGGCGTGTTGTTGCCCTGGGCGTACATTTCCTCCCACGAGGAATGAGCCACGATGCCGTCGACGTCGTTCTTGATCATCAGGTCGTTGATGGTGCGATCCCAGGCGCTCTCGGGCTGCCTGGAGTGCCGCATCATGTAGGGGCCGCCGACCCCGTTGGTCATGTGACCCGTCGTGATCACGGCCACGCGTAGATCCTCGTCCCACTCCTCGATGATGCGACGGATGATTCCGCCGACCTTCAGATATCGCCGCGACGGTGGGACGGGCGGCGCGAGGAAGTTGAGGAAGATCGGCACCACCGGCAGGTCCGCCTGGGGCCGCATGAAGTTCAGCGGCACCGAGAAGGCGTGATCGACGATGAACTCGTCAGAGTAGGCGAAATCGACCTCATACTCGAAGCCCTGCGTCAGGATTCGCCGAGCCAGCCGACCCTCGATCGGGGCGTCATAGGCCTCGAGGTTGAAATCCCGCTGCTCATAGGCCGGCGGCCCCACGATCCGCTCCGCCTTGCCGATCAGGAACGGGGGCATGTTGTTGAGGAAGAACTGGCACAGGTGGTCGCTGCCAGCCATCACGATGACATCGGGACGCGACGCCTCCAGGCCCGCACGCATCCGCGCGATGCCGTCGATCAGACGCTGTGCATCGGCCGAGACTTCGCCGCGCACGCCCCGCGCCGCGCCTGGCAGGATCGGATCGTGCGGCACGACCGAAAGGTGAACCAGTTTCGCCATACGTCTTGTCCGCTCCGTAAGCCCAGCGAAGCCGCTTACCCGGCTCCATCGCTTTCCCGGATTAGGAAGACGAGGTGTCAGCCCTGTCCAATCGACAGTTGGGATAGCTGGTATCGGTAAGTCCGACTTGTGACGGACCCGTCGCGAAACGCATGCTTGCCGCATGACAGGTGACGCAACGATTTCGACGCAGGGCAGATACTCGGCCACAGCGATCGCCCTGCACTGGTCGATTGCGGCGCTGGTGCTTTCGACCATTCCGATCGGCTGGTACGGCGCGACCTTCGAAGGCGATTTGGCCCAGTCGGCCACCAACCTTCACAAGACGATCGGGATCTTGATCCTGGCGCTGACCCTGGTGCGGATCGGATGGCGACTGACGCACCGGCCGCCACCGCTGTCGGCGAGCTACGCGCGCTCCCTGCGCTGGATGGCCAGGACGGCCCACGTCCTGTTCTACGTCCTTTTGGTCGTGATGCCGCTCAGCGGATGGTGGATGAGCTCGGCCGTGCCCAACCGCCATGAGTTCGGCCTCGGCACCCTGCACGTCCCCTTTCTGCCCGTGCCGCGGGGGTTCGCGTCGGCCGGTCCGGCCCACGCCATGCACGTCAACCTGGCCTGGGTGATGGTCGGATTGGTCGTGCTGCACGTCCTGGCCGCGCTGAGGCACCAGTTCATCGACAAGGACGACGTCCTGTCCCGCATGCTGCCGCGCCGGGACGCCCTTTCAAACCAAGACGCCCACTAGAGAGACACAGATGTCCGACAAGATGACCGAGATCACCGCGCAGGGGCGCGGACCGCTGGCGCAGAAGTTTCCCCATGACCCCGAGCGGATCCGCAAGGCCGCCGAGCTTCTGGTCAAGATGCGCAATAAGGAAATCGAGATTCAGGGCGCCGAAGGGTTTCCCGAGGACGTCCGTCCGCGCAATCGCGAAGAGGCCCAGCAGATGAATGACGCCGTCATCCCTTTGCTTGGTTGGCCAGTGCTGGGTTGGAAATTCTACATCAACGCGACGATCCAGCAGGCCCCGCTGAGGACGCCGATCTATCATATCTGGGAAAGCCCGGCGGTCCTGTCTGACAAGGATTCACAGCACCGCTGGATCGAGCCTGAACTGGCGTTCCGCGCGCTGCGGGACTTCCCGGCTCGCGACAAGCCCTACAGCTATCACGAGATCCTCGAGGGCTTCGAAGCCGTGCCGGTCTTCGAGATCATCGGGCCGCGCTTCCGCTTCAATTCGGCCGCCCACATGCGCCAGATCGTCAACGGCTACCGAATCAATCCTCGCTTCGACGGCCTGGCGGATGGCAATGCATCCGGCGGCTACGTCGTCGGCACTCCGGTTCAGGACTGGCAGGATCTCGACTGGCTGAAGATGCGGGTCACGATGACGGCCGGCGACGAGACTCTGGTCGATACGGTCGGCGGCCACCCCCTGGTCGATCCCTTCATCTCGATGTTCCCGCTGGTCAACATGATGCGGGAACGTGACGGGATCAAAGCGGGGATGCTGATGGCGACCCATTCCTATTCCGGCTTCCTGCCGGTGCCGGCGGACGCCAAGGTCGTTTCGACCTTCAGCTATTTCGACCCGATCGAAGCCGTCTTCGCCTCAGCGAAATAGCGGGGCGCGACCATGCCGTTCGCCCAGATTCGGGACATCAATCTCTACTATGAGATCGTGGGTTCCGGCCCTCCTCTGCTGTTCATCAACGGGACGGGAGCCGATCTGCGGCGCAAACAGCCCTGGGTCGACAGGCTGAACGACCACTTCACGGTCCTGCGCTACGACCAACGCGGGCTGGGCCAGACGGACAAGCCCGACCGCCCCTACAGCATGGCGGATTACGCGGACGACGCGGCGGCTCTGATGGATTTGGTCGGCTGGGATCAGGCGGGAGTGCTCGGTGTGTCTTTCGGCGGATCGGTGGCGCAGGAACTGGCACGACGTCATCCTGCGAAGATCAGTCGGCTTGCCTTGGCCTGCGCCAATCCCGGCGGATCATACGGCTATCCATTGCTGGCTTTGTCCGAGCGGGATGCCGACACTCGGGCCCGGACGATGCTGTCGCTAGACCTCAGAAAGACAGCCGAATGGCAGGCTGCGAACCCGGAGAAGACCGAGGCTTTGCTGGATGAGGGCCGCAAGCGCGGCGGGGCCCGCGATCCGGAGGCGGCCATGGGGGCGCGTCGGCAACTCGAGGCGCGCGAGGAGCACGACGCCATTGGCTGGCTGGATCAGATCAGGGCTCCGACGGGCCTGTTCGGCGGCCGCTATGACGGCCTGGGCACGGTCGCGGCGCAGGAAGCCTTGGCAAAAGGCATTCGCGGCGCGACGATGATGTTGTTCGAGGGCGCGCACAGCTTCCTCGGCGAGGATCCGACGGCAATTCCGGCGATCGTCGCATTCCTGAAGGCAGAGGCTCAGTAGCCTTCGACGCGGGAGCCCGGCGGCACTTCCTGCCCGATCTGTTTCAGAAGCTCGACCAGCCAGGCAATCGCGGGATCGTTCGCGCTTCGTAACGACCACTGGGCGATTTCGCGGATCGGCGGCAAGGCGAACGGCATCTCCATCAGTTTCAGGGGCAAGGTCTCGGCCATGCGTAGCGCCAGCCGACGATGCATGGTCGCGATCCGGTTGGTGCCGACCAGCAGGCCGCCGACCGAGGTGAAGTCCGCCGCGACCACCTCGACACGCCGCTGGATCATGCGTGTCGTAGCAGCGGACGCCTCGTAGCTGGCCGTCTGCCGACCGAAGCGGACCGACACGTGGCCGAGTTGCTGAAACAGCTCCATCGTCATCGGTCCGGCCAGGAGGGAGCTACCGGACCATCCTGCGATGACGAAATCCTCAGTGAACAGCACGTCGTGCGGCTGATCTTCAGAGATGACATTGTCGATACCGATCAACAGGTCCGCATGACCGCGCTGCATCGCGTCCACCGGCTGTTCGACGATCGGAACGAGCTCGAAACGAACGCCGGGCGCCAGGGTCGCGCAAGCCACGATCGCGGGCCTGAGAAGGATGTCGAACACATAGTCGGTGGCCATGATCGACAGGGTGCGATCCGACGTCGCCGGGTCGAATGGGTCGGCCACGAGTATGGTGGCGCGGATCTGCTCCAGGATGGTGCGGACCGGCTGAACCAGGGCCTCGGCTCGCGGGGTCAAGGACATGGTGCGGCCGGTAAGGACCAGCAAGTCATCCTTGAAATATTCACGCAATCTGGCGAGCGATCCGCTCGCCGCGGACTGGCTGAGGTTCAGGCGCTCGGCGGCCAGCGACACGCCGCGCTCTTCCAGAAAAGCGTCCAGAGCGATCAGCAGATTGAGGTCGAGCTTCTCGAAACGCATTCAGGCCCTCCCCGCGCCGGCGCACCGTAGGCCGGCGTGAACCAGCGCCGCAACCGGCAGGCTAGCCGCGATTAGCGGAAGTCGGGCTTGCGGGCCTCGCTCACGTGCACATCGGCCAAGGCGACGCCGTCCACAGTGGCGGGCTTGGCGTCCAGCAGCACGAAGGCGATCCGGGCGACGGAATCGGTGGTGTTGCGCCAGGCATGGATGGTGCCGCGTTGGATCGCGATATCGCCCGCGTTCATGGTGGTGATCGCGCCGTCGTCGAGGACCAGTTCAACCTGGCCCGTCAGCACGATGCCGTAGTCCAGGCTGCTGGTCCGGTGCATCGGCGAGCACCCACCCGGCATCATATCGACGATGCGCAGAACCGACCCGCCCGGCAGGGTCAGCTCGGCCGCCCGGTCACGACCGTGCTCGGCGGTGTCGAGATCGACGGGAGAGCCGGAGGTGGTCCAGACGACGGTGGCCGCGGACACTTTCGCGGGCGTCAGGCGCAGGTCGAGCTGGCTGTCGTCCGTGACGACGGCCCGACCCTGAGCGTCATGGCCGGTGACGATGCAGCGGATCGAAGGTGCGGTGGTTGTCGTCTGCATCGGTCAGTTCCTGTTGGGCGTCGGGACGGCGCCGGGAAGAATTTCGATCATCGCTCTGCCGTCGACGGTCGCCGGAGTTGCGTCCAGCAGAACGACAGCGATCCTCGCCGGGGTATCGGCGCTGGGATTGCGCCAGCCGTGCATGGTTCCGCGCCTCACCACGATGTCGCCGGCTTCGACCCGCGTGACGGCGACATCATCGATCAGGTCAGCCTCACCGGACAGGACCATGGCGAAATCCAGACTGACGTTCCTGTGCATCGGCGTGCGAGCGCCGGGCGCCAGTTCGACGATCCGAAGGGCCGATCCACCGGGCCGTGTCGAATCCGGTCGCCGGTCGCGGCCATCCGCAGGATCGTCATTGTCGGCCGGCGAGACCGCCGTGGACCACAACTGGGTGAAACCGACGTCGCCGGCGGGATTGGTGCGCCCCTCCAACACCTCGTCGGAGGCGACCACGGCGCGACCGGAGGCGTCGTGGCCGGTGACGATGCGGCGCACGGGCTGCATGAAGCGATCAGCTGCCATCGGTGATGACCGTGCCGCCGTCCACCACCAGCGTATGGCCGTTGACGAATCCTCCGGCGGGCGAGGCCAGGAAGACGGCGGCGCCGGCGATCTCGCTGGGCAGGCCCATGCGCCGCAGGGGCGTCATCTGCATCCGGCGCTCGAATACCGCCTTGTCGGCCTTGAAGTGATCGGCCAGCACGGTGTCGATCAGGCCCGGCGCGATGGCGTTGGTCCGCACCCCCCTGGGTCCCCATTGAACCGCTAGATTGCGGGCCAGCTGGATCACGCCCGCCTTCGCCATCGCATAGGCCTCGATCCGCGCATTGCCGCGCAGACCGGACAGGCTGGCCATCAGGATCAGCGACGCGCCGGGGCGACCCTCCATGACCGGCAGGGCGTGTTTGGCGAGCAGCACCATGGATCGCAGGTTGATGTCGATGACCCGATCGAAGCTGGTCATATCCAGAGGCCCGGCCGAGCCCGCGCCGGTGATGCCGGCATTGGACACCAAGATGTCTATGCCCCCGAACATCTTGACGGTCTCCGCCACGAGATTGGCGATCGCGTCATCGTCTCCGACGTCACAGGGTATCCCGGTCGCACCCAATTCTGCGGCGGCCTTCGCCGTATCTTCGGCGTTCTCGCTGGAGACGATCACGGTGGCGCCATGCGCCATCATGGCCTCGGCGACGGCGTAGCCGAGCCCGCGCGTCGACCCGGTGACGACGGCAATTTTCCCCGCGAGGTCGAACAATCCTGACGTCATCACTTCCCATCCTCTCGCCGCTTGGAGGGCGATTTATTCCCTTCATAAGGAATATCGTTTTTCGAGACAAGGGTCGCTTGAACCCACCGGGATTATCTCGCCTGCGACACTCGCGCCCGACGAAGACAGATTGCTTTCGTCAATGTTATTCCTTATATCGGGAATAATGGTCGCGAAGAACCGTGAATGTGGGAGACGACATGGACGCGATCCCGTCCAGACGTATAGACGGCTTCAGCCTTTGAGCGCCAAGACGAGATCCCGTGGTCGGATCGACGATGCCATGCGTCGCACGACCGGACCTGTCTCCTCCTCGTCACGATAATCCCGACCTTGGAATTAATCATCATCAATTCGAAGCAGGACGCAGTACCATGACCGCCCGAGTGACTGACCTTCATTATGTCGCCTACGCCGTCCCCGACCTGGTGGCGGAGCGCAAATTCTATGGAGAGACCTGGGGCCTGACCGAGGTCGCCGAGGAAGACGGCAAGATCTATTTCGCGGCCGAGGGCTCCGAGCTGCCCTTCGTGATCCGGCTGCGCCAGGACGACGAGAAGAAGACCGACCTGATCGCCTTCCTCGCCGCGTCCAAGGCAGACGTCGACGCCCTGTACGCCCAGGCCCTGGCGGCCGGCGCCAAGTCGATCCAGGAGCCCGGCCCCGCCGCCGGTCCCGCCGGCGGTTACGCGGCCCGCTTCTTCGATCCCGATGGCCGCGCCATCGAGGTGATCTGCGAGACCAACAAGCGCACAGCCCGGACGCTGAACCCCGGCGAGGCCATCCCGACCGGCCTCAGCCACATCGTGCTGCATTCGCCCAACCACAAAGGCCTGTCCAAATTCTACGAGGACGTTCTGGGCTTCAAGGTGTCCGACTGGATGGGCGAGTTCATGGTGTTCCTGCGTTGCAACCCGGCGCATCACCGCCTGGCCATCATGCCCGGCAAGCCGGCGCTGAACCACGTCGCCTTCGACGTGAACACGGTCGACGACCTGATGCGCGGCCTCGCGCGGATGACGCGCGAAGGCGTCAAGCTGAACTGGGGTCCGGGTCGCCACGTGGCTGGCCAGAACACCTTCTCCTACTACTCGACGCCCAACGGCAACGCGGTGGAATACACCTCGGACCTGGAAGAGGTCGACGAGGCCACCTGGGAGGTGACCACCTACACCATGGGCCCCGACACCACCGACCAGTGGGGCACCGGCCGGATCATCACCGGCAACGTCCCGCCGCACACCATGGATGCGGACAAGGGCCTCTGGCAGGTGCCGGCCTAAATCGGCCGGGGCGGGGGAAACAAAAATGGTAGAAAAAGTACTGGTCGTCGGCGGCGGCATTGGCGGCATGTCGGCGGCGCTGGCGATGGCGAAGAACGGCGTCACGGTGACGCTGATCGACGCCGACCCTGCGTGGCGGGTCTATGGTGCGGGCATCACCATCACGGGGATGTCTCTGCGGGCGTTCGACGAACTGGGCGTGCTGGACGAAATCCGCGCGCGCGGCTTCGTCCACACCGGGATGCGGCCGATGCGGTTCGACGGCGAGCGGATTCCCGGTCCGCCGCCGGCCCCGCCGGGGGCGCCGCCGATCATGTGCGGCGGGGGCATCATGCGGCCGGTGCTGCACGACATCCTGTCGACCCGAGTGCGGGCCGCCGGGATCGAGGTCCGGCTGGGCGTGACGGTGGAGACGCTGACGCAGGATGACGACGGCGTCGATGTCGTCTTCAGCGACGGCGTGACCGAGCGGTTCGACCTGATCGTCGGCGCCGACGGAATCTATTCGAAGACGCGCCTGATGATCTTTCCCGATGCCCCGAAGCCGGAGTTCACCGACCAGGGCTGCTGGCGGATCGTCGCGGAACGGCCGCCCGAGGTGGACCGCGCCGAAATCTATTTCGGCGGACCTCTGAAGGTCGGCATGTCGCCGATCTCGCAGGATCAGATGTATGTCTTCCTGCTGGAGCACGTCCCCGGCAATCCGTGGTTCGCGCCGGAGACCCATGTCGAGCATCTGAAAGAACTGCTGGCGCCGTTCGGCGGCAACCTGACCGCCGTGCGCGAGAACCTGGGCGAGCATTCCCAGATCGTCTACCGCCCGCTGGAGTGGCTGCTGCTGCCCGACCCCTGGTACAAGGGCCGGGTCGTGCTGATCGGCGACGCGGCGCATGCGACGACGCCGCACATGGCCTCGGGCGCCGGGGTGGCGGTCGAGGATGGTCTGGTCCTGGCCCAGGAACTGGCCAAGACCGACGATGTCGCCACAGCCCTTCGCGGCTTCATGGATCGCCGGTTCGAACGCGCCAAACTGGTGGTCGAGACCTCCGTCCAGCAAGGCCGGAACGAGATCGCCGGCACCGAACGCCAGCAGCAGACGAACATTCTGGCCGTGGCGTCCAAGGCGCTGGCCGAAGCCTTCTGACACGGCGGGGCCGCGCCCCGCGCGCGGCCCCGACCGACCTCCAAGACAGGAATCCGACATGAGTTTGCTTGACCCGCGCATCGCCGCGCCGCGCACCCTGGAAGAGCTGAAGGCGGACGTCATCCGCCGCATCGAGACCAACGGCTATCCCGGCCGGGGCATCCGTCTGCCCGACGCCCAGGCCGCGATGACGGCCCTGACCTCTCTGGACGCCGACGAATGGGCCAAGGTCTGGATCGAGGCGGGCGATGGCGTGGTCGCCGAGGCCGAGGCCGCACCGTCGAACGACGACCAGCGTGAGCTCTACAAGACCGCCTTCTCGACCTACACCATGGGCCGATTCCCGACCCCGACGACCACGGGCAAGAAGGCCGCCTACGACAAGGCCCTGACCGCCTACATGAACTACGCCGACCGTCTGCCGCAGAAGCTGGAGGTCGTCCGCATCCCCTTCGAGGGTTCGGAGATCATCGGCTATTTCAGGAAGCCAGAGGGCGACGGCCCCTTCCCGCTGATGGTACAGTGCGGCGGTCTCGACTTCTGGAAAGAACAGGTCGCCGACGAGGCCCTGAACTACACGCCTCACGGCATCTGCGTGTTCGGCGTCGACATGCCGGGCACGGGTCAGGCCCCGATCAAGGGCGACGTCGGCTCCGAACGGATGTTCTCGGCCATCTTCGACTGGGCCGAGACGCGCCCCGACATCGACGACAAGCGGATGTTCATGCGGGGCGTCAGCTGGGGCGGCCACTGGGCGACGCGTGTCGCCATCCTGGAGAAGGATCGCCTGCTGGGCGCCATCAACCACGGCGGGGCGGTGCACCACTTCTTCCAGCCGGAATGGCAGCTGAAGGCGCTAGGCACCCGCGAATACATGCTCGATCTGTTCGGAGCTCGGGCAAACGTGTTTCAGGTCAAGACGCTGGACGAGTTCCTGGAGTACGGCCTTCGCATGTCTCTGCTGATCGACGACCAGATCGACAAGCCCTGCGCCCCCATGCTGGTCATGAACGGCGCCAAGGATAGCCAGGTGCCGATCGCCGATCAGCTGCTGCTGCTGACCCGGGGCGACGCCAAGGAGGGCTGGATCAACCCGCGGGGGGTCCACATGGGCTTCGGCGCCGGTTTCGGCCCCGAGCGTACCATCAAGGAGATCATTCTGCCGTGGCTGCTGAAGAAGTTGGCTCAGCACGACGCCAAGGCGGCATGAGGCGATCGGGGGCGCCGTCAGCAGCGCCCCCGACGCCAACTAAAGCGACAGGCAGACGTATTTGATCTCGAGGTAGTCCTCGATGCCGTATTTCGAGCCTTCACGGCCAAGACCCGACGCCTTGACCCCGCCGAAGGGGGCGACCTCGGTCGAGATGATGCCGGTGTTGACCCCGACGATCCCAGCCTCGATGGCCTCGGCCACCCGCCAGATCCGGCCGATGTCGCGGGCGTAGAAATAGGCCGCCAGCCCGAACGGCGTGTCATTGGCCTGGGCGATCACGTCAGCCTCCTCGTCGAAGCGGATCACGGGCGCCAGGGGTCCGAACGTCTCCTCGTCAGTGACGATCATCTCGGCGGTGACCCCGGTCACGACCGTGGGCTCGAAGAAGCGGCCGCCCAGGGCATGCCGGTGACCGCCGGTCACGACCTTTGCGCCCTTGGACACCGCATCGGCGATGTGGGCCTCGACCTTCTCCACGGCCTTGTCGTCGATGACCGGGCCGATCTCGACGCCCGCGCCGTCACCGGGCCCGACCTTCAGCGCCGCCGTCGCCTTGGACAGCTTGTCTACGAAGGCGTCATGGACGCCGTCCTGGACATAGATGCGGTTGGCGCAGACGCAGGTCTGGCCCGCGTTCCTGAACTTGGACTGGATCGCGCCGGCGACCGCCGCGTCCAGGTCGGCGTCGTCGAATACGATGAAGGGGGCGTTGCCGCCGAGTTCGAGGCTCAGTTTCTTGATGGTCGGCGCGGACTGGGCATAGAGCTTGGCCCCGACCTCGGTCGATCCGGTGAAGGACAGTTTCCTCACCACCGGGCTGGCGGTCAGCACCCCGCCGATCTCGGTCGAGCCGCCGGTGACGATGTTCAGCAGCCCGTCGGGCAATCCCGCCTCCTGGGCCAGCACGCCCAGCGCCAGGGCCGTGAATGGCGTCTGGCTGGCCGGCTTGACCACCACGCCGCAGCCGGCGGCGAGCGCAGGCCCGATCTTGCGCGTGATCATGGCGGCGGGGAAGTTCCAGGGCGTGATCGCGGCCACGACGCCGATGGGCTGTTTCAGCACGATGATCCGCTTGTCCGGCTGGTGGCCCGGAATGACGTCGCCGTAGACTCGCTTGGCCTCCTCGGCGAACCATTCGATGAAGGAGGCGGCATAGGCGATCTCGCCCTTGGCCTCGGCCAGCGGTTTGCCCTGTTCGGACGTCAGCAGGGCGGCGAGTTCGTCCTGATGGGCCATCATCAGATCGAAGAAGCGACGCAGCACGACCGCGCGGTCCTTGGCGGTGCGGGCGGCCCAGGGGCCCATCGCCTCTTGAGCGGCGGCGACGGCCCGTTCGGTCTCGGCGGCGCCCATCTTGGGAACCCGGCCGATGATCTGGCCGGTCGCCGGATCGTCGACGTCGATCCACTGGTCGTTGGTCACCCATTCGCCCGCGATCAGACAGGCTTCACGTTTCAGCTGCGGCATGGTCCATCCAGACCCGGGCGACCCGGGTGTTCGAGTTCAAAGGCGGCAAGGAAGCGCGCCGCGATCCATATGGGTCCGTAGAAGCACCGGCGCCCCTGCCCGTCCAGTTCACCCTTGGGTGATGACCGCGACTATTTCACAAGTCGCGGGACCCAAGGGAGCGGAAATGGATTGATCAGCGTACGGATTGCAGCCCAGAAGTCATCTGTTGTCAGGTCGCCTGATGAGAAGATAACGGCGGCTTCAGGCCGCGCGGCCGCTGGTCTTGCGCTTGGCCCCGTGATCGCGGGTTCCGACCAATACGGTCTCCAGACTGCTGCGCAACTCGTGGAGCTGCACGTCGCTCAACGGAGAGAACAGAGCCTTCTCCACGTCGTCGATCCGCGCCTCCGCCTTTTCCAGCAGGGCCAGCCCGGCGGCCGACAGACTGATCGTGAACATGCGGCGGTTGCCGGGGCTTTCGCTGCGATGGATCAGGCCCTTGCGGCCCAGGGCGATGATCATCTCCGACATCGACTGAGGCGTGACCAGCACCCGGCGGGCCAGGTCGGAGGACGTCGCGTCGGCGTGCGAGGCGAGGATGCTCAGCGTCGTGTATTGGCTTGGGGTCAGGTCGAGAACCTTCAACTCCGTCTCCATGCGAAGTCGGATCGCCACCTCGACACGCTTGATCAGATAGATGGTCCGGGCCTGCATGACACTGCCTCTTCACAACATTGACGGCCATCGAACCGGCCTGATATCAGGTAACCTGATAATAGGGAGCGCGGTGAACGCCATGGTTGATAACGCAGCAACGACCGAGGAGCCATTCGATCGGTTGACGACGGTCAAGGTCGAGTTCGACGAGGGCATCGCCTGGGTCATCATGAACCGACCCGAAAAGCGCAATGCCATGAGCCCGACGATGAACCGCGAGATGCTCGAGGTTCTGGACGCTCTTGAGGTCGATGATCGCTGCGGCGTCGTCGTCCTGACAGGCGCAGGCGAGTCCTTCACCGCCGGCATGGATCTGAAGGAATACTTCCGTGAGACCGACGGTGCGCCCGCCGCTGAGAAGATGCGGATCCGGCGCGCGGCCGGGGAATGGCAGTGGAGGAAGCTGCGGCTCTATCCCAAGCCGACGATCGCCATGGTCAACGGCTGGGTCTTCGGCGGCGGTTTCTCGCCGCTGGTGGCCTGCGATCTGGCCATCGCCGCCGACGAGGCGACATTCGGCCTTTCGGAGATCAACTGGGGCATCATTCCGGCAGGCACGGTGACCAAGGCGGTCTCCGAAATGATGAACCCCCGGGCGGCGCTCTACTACATCATGACCGGGGAGCCGTTTGGCGGTCAGGTCGCGCGCGAGACCGGCCTGGTGAACGAGTCCGTGCCGCTGTCTCGGCTGAAGGAGCGCACGCGCGAACTGGCCAAGGTGTTGCTGGGCAAGAACCCGACCGTGCTGCGTCAGGCCAAGAACGCGTTCAAGCGGATCGGCGTGATGGACTGGGATCTGGCCGAGGACTACCTCGGGGCAAAGGCCGAGCAGACCGGCGCGCAAGATCCCGAGAAGGGCCGGCAAAAGGGCATGAGCCAGTTCCTCGACGAAAAATCCATCCGCCCCGGTCTGGACACCTATCGCCGTGACAGCTGATCCGATGAAGGCCTTTCCCGTCGCCCGGCTGTTGCGGCCCCGGTCCGTCGCCATCGTGGGGGTCTCGCCCGAGCCGTCGTCGATGGGCGGGCGGGCCCTGACCAGCCTGGAGGCCTTCGGCTTCGAAGGCGACATCCATCTTGTCAGTCGCAGCAATGCCAAGATCGGCGACCGGCCCTGCGTGCCGACCATCGACGACCTGCCGATGGGGGTCGATGCGATGATCCTGGCCCTGCCCGCCTCGGCGGTGTTGGAAGCTGCCAAGGCGGCCGCCCGTCGCGATGTCGGCGGGATGGTGGTGTTCGCCGCCGGCTTCTCCGAGGTCGGCGACGAGGGTCGCGCGCTGCAGGACCAGATCAGCGCCGTGTGCAACGAAGCGGGCATGGCGCTGCTGGGGCCCAACACGCTCGGCATGACCAACTATGTCGGCGGGGCTCATCTGGGCTTCGGACCGAATACGCCGGATCCGGTCGACGAACGGCCCGGCCTTGCCGTCATCGCCCAGAGCGGGGCGATGGCAGCGAGCATGAGGCTGTCGTCGCGCACGCGTGGACTGCGCGCCACCTACAGTATCGCCACTGGTAATGAGGCGGTGACCGGGGTCGAGGATTATCTGGCCGAGATCGTCGAGGACGCCTCGACCAACGCCATCGCCATCTACGCCGAGCAGTTGAGAAAACCGCGTCTGTTCCTGGACCTGGCGGCTCGCGCCCGCGCGAACGGCAAGCCGATCATCATGCTGCACCCGGGCCACAGCGAGGCGGCGCGGGTGTCGGCGACGTCCCATACCGGCGCTCTGTCCGGCGACTATGCGACGATGCGCGCCCTGGTCGAGGAACAGGCCGTGGTCGTCGTCGAGACCATGGAGGAATGGTTCGACGCGGCAGAGATGCTGGCGCGTTTTCCCGATCCGTCGATCAATGGACCGGGGGTCATCACCGATTCTGGCGCGTTCCGCGGCCTGGCGCTCGATCTGGCGGAGACCGTCGGACTGTCGATTCCGGAGCTGTCGGCGGAGACCGCGCAGCAGTTGGGCGAACGCCTGCCCGCCTTCGCCTCCCAGACCAATCCGCTCGACATCACCGCCCAGGGCCTGAAGGACATGGGGATGTACGGCGAGGCCGCCGCCATCATGCAGGGCGACGCCGGGTTTGGCGGCCTGATCCTGTCGCTGATGCCGGGCTCCCCGGAGATCGGCAAGGTCAAGGCCCAGGCGGTCATCTCGGCGCTCGGCGCGCCGAAGGGTCCGACCGCGTTTGTCCTGATGGGCGGCGCCGCGCCGGTGGCGCCGGATCTGGAACGGTTCGTCCTGGATGCCGGGATGGCATTCTTCCGCTCACCGGAGCGCGCGCTTCGCATCTTCGGTCATGTTCAGCGTTACGCCAAAGCCAAGGCGGCCGCCGTCGGCGCGCCTAAACCGGCTCGATCATCGGCAAATCGCATCTCAGGGACGGGCACGCTGCCTGAGCATGTCGGCAAGGCGATCATCGTCGAGGCCGGGCTTTGCGTGCCTGAGGGTGGACTCGCGACGTCTGTAGACGATGCACTGGCGATCGCCGAACGCATCGGATGGCCGGTCGTCGCAAAGGCCCAGTCGGCCGAACTTCCGCACAAGACCGAGGCTGGCGGGGTGGTCGTCGGCATCGGCGATGCGGAGGCGCTGAGAACGGCCTGGGCCGACATGCACGGGAACGTCGCCACGGCCCGGCCGGACCTAACGCTTGACGGCGTCCTGATCGAGGCGATGAGCCCGCGCGGTGTGGAGATGGTCATCGGCGGTCGCAACGATCGTGCCTGGGGCCCGGTGCTGCTGTTCGGACTGGGCGGTATCTGGATTGAGGCGCTGGCCGATGTTCGATTGACGTCCGCCTCGGTCTCCGAGGCGCGGGTGATCGAGGAACTTGGCCGACTGAGAGGCGCCGCCCTGATGCAGGGATTCCGGGGCGCGGCGCCGGTCGATGCCGAGGGTCTTGCCAAGACCATCTGCGCTGTCGGCCGTCTGCTGATCGACCATCCGGAGATCGCGGAGATCGACCTGAACCCCGTGATGGCTTTCGCCGAGGGATCTGCGCCCATCGCGCTCGATGCCCTGATCGTTCTGCGGGACTGATCCAAACAAAAGGCGGCGGCTGTCGGGACAGCCGCCGCCTGAATTCGCCAGCGCAGCCCGCTCGTCAGAAGGCGACGCGCACGCCCAGCTTATAGGTCCGCCCCACCTTGTCGTAATGGCCGACATAGGCGGTGTAGGGGAAGGGCGGCGCGGTGTTGCTGAGATTGTTGATCACGCCATAGACCTCGACGCTATCGCTGACCTGATAGTTGGCCGACAGGTTGGTGTACCAGCGACTGTCGATCCGGTTGTTGCCGATCGAGATGGGCGAGGCCGCGTTGTAATCGGGGCTATCCGGACCGACCAGGCTGGCGTCGATCGAACCGCCACCGACATACCGCTGCTGCAGCGTCACCGACCAATCGTCGCGGCTGTAGGTCGCACTGCCGTTCAGGACCCAGTGCGGCGCGCTGGTCGCGCCAGTGATGCTGGCGGAGGTGAAGCCGCCGACCTGCCCCGCGCGGTCGATCACGCTGCCCTGCGTCTGGATCACACCGGCGCCGTTGCGGGTCACCGGCACGCCCAGGCCGTCGTCTGCGATCAGATCCTGAGTGTAGGTGCCGAACAGGCGTGCGTTGATCGAGCCGCCGGCGAGATCGAACCTGTAGGCCGCCTCGAAGTCATAGCCCCGCGCCTGGAAGCCGGCGATGTTCAGCAGTGGAGTCGATATGTTGGGGATCACGGTCGTAGGACCGGTCCCGTTCCGGGTCACGAAGCCGCAGAAAAAGCCTGGCGCGCCTGCCGTAATCTCGGCCCCGCAGCTGTCGAGCACGTTCTGGGGGGCATAGGCCGAGATGGCGTCGGCGATATCGATGTCGAAATAGTCGATCGACAGCCGCAGGCCGTCGATGAAACTGGGGCTGAACACCGCGCCTAAGGTCAGTGTGTCCGCCTCTTCCGGGATCAGGTTCGGGTTGCCTCCGCTGACCACGATGATCTGGGTCGTCGCGCCCGAGAACGGGTTGCGCAGCGTCGCCGGCGAACTGGTCTGGTTGAACAGGTCCGAGTTGTTGGGCGCGCGGATGTCGCGTGACCGGGTGGTGCGGAAGGTCAGGGTGTCGTCCACGCGCCACGTCAAGCCCAGCTTCCAGGTCGAGATGCCGCCGCTGGTCGAATAATCGGCATAGCGATAGGCGCCGTTGAACTCGACCGACTGGGCGAACGGCGCGTCGGTCAGCAAGGGTGCAACGACCTCGGCATAGGCCTCGTTGACGTCGTAGGAACCCGTGAAATTCTTCGGGTTGCCATAGGCGAAGCCGTTGGCCTGGGAGATCGCATCGACGCGGGATTCCGCATCCTCGACACGACGCTCAAGACCTGCGGCGATCGAGACCGGACCGGCCCAGGTGGAGAAAGGCGTTCCCTGGACGTTGATGGCCATAACCTCCTGCGAGGTGTCGATGTATTGCTCCGCCGTGCCGGTGACGTAGCGAATGGCGCCGGCGCTGGGCGAGCCGAGGCCGAACAGGTTGATGGGCACGCAACCCGCCGCTCGCGCCGTCGCGCTGCGGCACACGATTTCCCCGGCCAGGAGCACCGCATCGGTGGCCTGAACCAGGTTGGCGTTGATCTTCAGCGGGGTGATCACCGAATGGTATTCGTTCTCGCCGTATTGATAGTAGGCGTCCCAGGTCCAGCCGTCGCCGAACGCGCCCGAAGCGCCCACCGCGAACCGCTGGGTCGTGTTGAAGTTGCTCGCCTCGACCGTGCCGAAATCCTTGTGCTGGCGACCCAGCGAGAAGGACAGGATGTTGTTGTTGAACATGATGTCGCGCACCGCCGTCGGCAGATAGGCGTTGTCGCGCTGGATGGTGATGGCGCCGGCGGTCGAGTCGCGAGGATAGGCGGTGTTGAAGTCGGAGCCCGCCTTGGCCCACGACGCCTCGGCGAACAGCTTCAGGCTGTCGCTGATTTCGAAGTCCGTATGCGCCATCAGGATCGACCGCTCGACCGGGAGCGAAAGCGTATGGCCGGAGCGAACCGACAAACCGGGCTGACCGCCGGAGAAATCGATCGCCGAGGTGCCGACGACTGTGCCGTACGGGAATGTCTGAACCGCACCACCTGGCCCGAACTGGATGCCGCGAAGCGGTTGGCCGGCGGCGGTGTTGGTCCCGATGATGACGCCGCCGTCGGTGAAGATGAGAGGCTGGACGCCTCGCGCAAAGAACCGTGACGGCTGGTCGGGGAGGCGGGCTCCAGCGTAGGAGACCTGTTCCGGCAGCTCCCGTCCCCACGGCCGGTCGTAGTGGGACAGGACGCCCTCGCCGTTCACATATTCGCCGCCGAGGACGAGATGCCCCCGGCCGTCCGCATAGTCTCCGCCCCAGGCCAGCGATGCGCGGCTTTCCTGATTGTCGCCGTACGTGCTCTCGCCGTAGGAAAAATCGCCTTTCAGACCGGTGAGGTTGTTGTTCAGCACGACATTGACGACGCCCGCGACGGCGTCGGAGCCCCATTGGGCCGAGGCGCCGCCGGTGACCACGTCGATGCGGCTGACCAGAACCGCGGGGATCAGGTTCAGATCGACCTGACCGTCCGGCGAACTCGGCACGAAGCGGCGGCCATCGACCAGCGTCAGCGTGCGGATGTTTCCCAGCCCGCGGAGGTCGGCGAAATACTGACCGGCGCCACGTGAACTCTGCGGGTTGGACTGCGGGGTCTGGGTCGAGCGGAAGGCGGGCGCCTCGGCCAGAAACTCGCCGATTTGCGCGGACCCGCGCTGCTCCAGTTCCTCTGACGAAAGGACGGTCGTCGGCGTCGGGGCGTCGAAGCCGTTGCGGACGACACGGCTTCCTGTGACGACGATGTCGTCGACCTGATCATCGGCCTGAACCGGCGGCGCGGCCGTCTGGGCCGTCGCAGCGCCCGCGGTGATGCACATCAGCGCCGACAGCGCGGCCGTGCAGAGAAAGCGATTACGCGTGAGCATCGGCCTTGTCTCCCCATTGTTTCCAGTGGCGCCACGTTCTCGGGCGTCTCGGCCAGAAACCTCTCTCCAATCAGGCAACCTGTCAATATCAATCAGACGTCTGCGGTTTTGACGTTACTGGCGCATCGTCACCGACATGCAGGCCGGGACCTTCCATCGAAGCAGGCCCGCCCCGACTGGGATAGCGACCCGGGAACCGCACGCTCTCCAACTCAAACTCAAGCCTCGTCCAAATCGGACGATATATTCCTGGTTACAGGAAATATCAGTCTCTTGCCTGATTACACAGACGTCTGCATATTCGTTTGGACAAGACCGTAGCGCCCTGACGGGCCGAAAGCGGTGTACGGGCGTGACCCAGGAGGAACGATGTCGCTGTTCAGATTCGACGCCGCATTCCGCGAGGAACTGAAGGCCGACTGGCCGGTGCTGCTGCTGGCCGTCTGCTGTCTGCTGTTCGGTTTCAGCGCGCCGACCTTCGCCCTGCCCTTCCTGTTCTCGGAGGTGATCAGCGAGTTCGGCTGGACCCGCGAACAGGCCACGCTGCTGGCATCCGCCAAGTTCCTGGTCGGTGCGGTCGCCGCGCTGGCGGCCGGGCGCTGTCTGGATGTCGTGGGTGTTCGCGCGGCGCTGATCGCCACAATCGGCATAGGCGGAGCGGCGCTGGTCAGCCTGTTCTTCGTCCACGATCTGACAACCTATTATCTCGCCGGCGTCCTGATGGGCCTGGCCGGGCCGGGCACCATGGTCGCGGTCCAGATCCTGGTCTCGCGCACCTTCCACGCGTCTCAGGGCACGGCGATCGGCGCGGCCCTGATGGGCACCAGCATCGGGTCGATCGTCGTTCCTCTAGTGATCGCCGCTCTGATCAGCGCGCTGGGGTGGCGCATCGCCTTTCCCGCCCTCTCTCTAGGCGTCTGGCTGGTGATCATGCCGATGCTGCTCTTCTTCATGCCGAAGGAGCGCGCACCGACATCGCCGGCGGCGATCGAACGCGCGACGCATGTCGGCTCCGCCAGCCTTCTCGACGCCTGGAAGGTGATGAAGACCACCCAGTTCGCGCTGCTGGCCGGTGCGACCTTCCTGACGTCGCTGATCGACCAGGGTTTCATCCAGCACCAGGTCCTGATCCTTCAGGATGCCAACCTGTCACGCGAATCCGCGGCGTGGGCGGTCAGCGCCATCGGCATGGTGGGCATCGTCTGCCGGATCCTGGTCGGCAACATCCTGGACAGCACGTCCAACAAAGGTCTGTCGTTCCTCTACGGCACCCTGACCCTGACGGCCCTGACCGCCTTCTATCTGGTCAATCCGATGATCCTGATGGCCTTCGTGGTGGTTCGCGCGGCGGGGCACGCGACGGTGCTCATCGACACCACGGTCATGAACAAGCATGTCTTCGGGCTGAAGAATTTCGGCACCATGGTCGGGGTCTTCACCGCCATCACCAGCGTCGGTTTCGCGGTCGGACCCTGGCTGATGGGGCGGCTCTACGACATGAACGGCAACTATCACGCCGTGTTCGCCCTGTTCTGCGTCCTGCCGCTGGCGGCGGCGGCCATGACATGGTTTTTGAAGCCGACCTTCTGGCGGCCCCTGAGCGGGCGCGAGCCGGTCGTGGCCCCCCTCGCCGGAGACTAGGATTTGACTACGCTGAACGTCACGCTGCGCACCGGCGAGACCCGAGAACTTCAGGCCAAGCCGGGGATCTCCGTGATGGAGACGATCCGGGACGGCGGCATCGACGAGATCATGGCCATCTGCGGCGGCTGCTCCAGCTGCGCCACCTGCCACGTCTATGTCGCCGACGAGGATTGGGGCCGACTGTCGCCGCCGAGCTCGGAAGAGGCCGAACTGCTCGAGTTCAGCGAACACCCGACCGAGCGGTCCCGCCTGTCGTGCCAGATCAAGATGTCCGAGGCGCTGGATGGCCTCAGCGTGACCATCGCGCCGGAAGACTGACGCCCGTTAGGGCATCGCCGCGCCCCCATCCACCACCAGGGTCTGTCCGGTGATGAAGGCCGCGCCGGGTCCGCACAGGAAGGTCACCGTCCCGACGATGTCCTCGGGCTGCTGATCGCGCTTCAACGCCCGAGCGTTGCGAGCGCGGTCTGCGGCGGTTTCCAGCATGTCCTGGCGATGTTCGAGAACGCCGGAGCTCAGGGTGAAGCCCGGCGCGACCGCGTTGACCGTGATTTGATCCGGTCCCATCTCGCGCGCCATCGACCGTGTCATGGCGGTCAGCGCGCCCTTCGACGCCACATAGTGCAGCATCAGCGGCGGCGCGGTGAAAATGCTGGCCGAGGTGATGTTGACGATCCGCCCGCCGCCGGCCTGGCGCATCGCCGGCCAGACCGCGCGGCTGAACAGGAAGGGGCCGGTCACATTGACGTCGAGCACCCGCTTCCACTCCGCGACGTCCAGCTGATCGAACTGCGCCCGGGTGATGCCGGTGAACAGGCCGGCGTTGTTGACCAGGATATCGATGCGTCCGGCGATCTTCAGCACCTCGGCTACGGCGCTTTCGACCGACGCCGGATCGGAGATGTCGGCGCGGACGCCGGTCGCGACGGCGCTCTCCCCCATCAACCGCGTCACGGCGGAGGCGGTATCAGCCACGTCGCAGACGACGACGTGTGCCCCCTGCCGGCCCAGATCGCTGGCGATCTCCAGCCCGATGCCCGACGCGCCGCCCGTGACGATCGCGACCTTGCCCTGCAGCGACATCGCTCAGCCCTGGGCGACGTATTTGGTGAGGAGATAGGCCTCCAGCCCCTCGTACCCGCCCTCGGAGCCGTGGCCGCTTTCCTTGACGCCGCCGAAGGGCGTTTCCGGCCCAGTCAGCTGCGTGAAGTTGATGCCCAGCATGCCGACCTCCAGCGCATCGGCGATATCGGCCGACGTCCCAGCGGAACGGGTGAAGGCATAGCCCGCCAGGCCGTAGGGCAGCCGGTTGGCCTGTTCGACCACCTGATCGAAGGTCGAAAACCGCTGGGTCACCGCGACCGGGCCGAACGGCTCCTCGTTCATGATCCGTGCGGCGTTGGGCACGTCGGCCAGAACCGTCGGATGCCAGAAATTGCCCGGTCCGCCCGGTCCGTTGCCGCCGCACGCGGCGCGAGCGCCCTGCGCGATCGCATCGCCGATGAACTCTTCCATCGCTGTGACGCGCCGCGCGTTCGCCATCGGTCCCATCTGATTGGCGGGATCGAGGCCCGAGCCGATCTTCAAGGCCGAAGCACGGGCGGAGAACTTTTCGACGAAGGCGTCGTGGATCGAGTCGTGAACATAGAAGCGGGTCGGGGCGATGCAGATTTGACCGGCATTCCGGTATTTGCCCATCACCAGCATGTTGACCGCCGCATCCAGGTCGGCGTCCTCGAACAGGATGACGGGCGAGTGGCCGCCCAGCTCCATCGTCGTCGGCTTCATGCCGTCGGCGGCAAGCTTCGCCAGATGCTTGCCCACGGCGGTCGATCCGGTGAACGAGATCTTCCGGATCACGGGCGAGGCGATCAGATAGGTCGAGATGTCGGCCGGGACACCGAACACGACGTTCAGCACCCCCTTGGGCAGGCCGGCGTCGTCAAGGCATCGCGCCAGTTCCAGACAGCTGCCCGGCGCTTCCTCGGCAGGCTTGATGATGACCGAGCAGCCTGAAGCCAACGCGGCCGCCATCTTTCGCGAGGGGATGGTGGTGGGGAAGTTCCACGGCGCGAAGGCCGCAACAGGGCCGATCGGCTCCTTCAGCACCATGTGACGCACGCCGGGGTTCTTGGACGGGATGATCCGGCCGTAGGCGCGGCGCGCTTCTTCGGCGAACCAGTCAAAAATATCGGCGCAGGCGAACGCCTCGGCGCTGGATTCAGCCAGCGGCTTGCCCTGTTCCG
>JAZKHL010000132.1:0-6291 GCA_040385365.1 Pseudomonadota bacterium
CGCACCAGTTCCAGCGCCTTGTAGGCCGCGATGCCGCCGCCGACGATCAGCAGGATTTTCCGGTTCGTCAGGGCCGTGCTGGACATGCTTCCGCTCTAACCGCCCCACCGCGCGCCGTCGAGCGATGCAAAAAGAACATTGCCGGAACGAACAACCTGTGGCTAGGTTGGCCGTGCGGGTTTCAAACGGAGGGTGTGATGAGGGTTGGAGTTATCATCGGCGCGGCCTGCGCCATGCTGCTGGGATTGACGGGCTGCGGCAACGGCGATTCCGCCGTCGAGACGCGAGATCGCGCGGGCGCAGACGTCGCCCTTACGGCGACGTCTGCCTCAGTGGGGGACGACGCATCGACAGCGGGCGCCCCGACCGCGCGAACTGTCGTCACCGCCAACCGGCGCGAGACCGTCGATGAAAAGGTTCAACGCCTCTATGAACGCAACGGCGCAGCCTTCGGGGCGCGCTCGGCCGAGGACTTCCTAGAAAAAGTCACCGCCTTCACGGCGCGTCCGCCGGCGGGCACGGAGACCGCGACCCGTCCGAACGGGGACACTCTGCTGTATCAATCCTCGACGAACACCTTCGCCGTGGTCGCCCGCGACGGCACGGCGCGCACCATGTTCAAGCCCGATGACGGCCCGACCTACTGGGCCGAGCAAAAGGCCGCTGCGCCGACCTTTGGCCAGCGACGGTCGCAGAACTGATGGCTGGACCCGCAGGCCCGCAACCGATCAGGCTTCGGTTTCGGGCTTTCCGGCCATCTCACGCACGACTTCCAGCGCCAGCTTCTGCTGTCGGCTCGACAGCTGAGGGGCTAGGCGGGAAATCTCGATCGTGTAGCGCGTCGAGGGGAAGTCGTGGTCGAAGGTCGATGAAGCGCCTTCGGCCATGCCCGGCTGGGCGACGCCCAGACCCTGGAAGAAGTAGGCGATATCGACCTTGAAGAACCGGGCGATGTCCCAGAGCTTGGACGCCGAGATGCGGTTCGCGCCCTTCTCGTATTTCTGGATCTGCTGGAATGTCAGGCCGAGCGCACGGCCCAGGTCGCTCTGATTGTATCCCAGGCTGATCCGCTTTTCGCAGACACGCCTGCCCACATGACGGTCTACCGGGTGGGGACCGTCTTCACCAACGCCTCTAGCCATGTCTCGTCGTCGCCGCCGTTGAATTTCGCGATTTCATGCGCCCCTCCCGTCAAGCTGTCACCAGAAATCTGGGAAACGCTCATTACGCGACGGCGAAACGCATGGATGCGGACTGACACCGCCGGTGTGTCAGTATTTTGGCTTCAGCGCCTTGATCAGATCAACAGCGATCTCGAACCGGTCGCTCGGAAGGTTCGCGGCCGCCCTGGTTAAGGCAATCACCCGTTTGCCGCGGCCGTCGTCCCGGATGAAGGCCGCGCCCTGCATGCGAACTTCGCCTTCAGTCAACCGTTCCACTTGATAAGGCAGGCCGTCGAAAATGTCTGACGCCTCGATATGCAGAAGCTTGCAGAGCTGCCAAAGCCCTGCCGCCGGGACGCGGGTGCGGCCCTCCTCCCACTGTTGAAGCGTGGATTCCGAGATATTGAGCTGATCGGCCAGCTTGGCGCGGCTTAGATTCCGCGCGTCGCGCTCAAGACGCAGTCGCTCGCCCAAGGGCCTGTCGATATGGCTCGTCTTCGTCTTGTCGCCATCCTCATCTGGCTTATCGCTCATGTGAGCCGTCTCCGGCGCATCTGGTCTCGGAGCAAGGGCGCCAATCCGACCAGAATCATCAACCAGAACAGCAGGTCACCAAACCGGCCGTAAGGGGTGACGCCCACCGGCTGGGGAAGCATCGCGTCAATCACTCCGCTCTCGCCGGGATCCAGCCTCTGACCTCCGATAACCCGGCCCCAGGGATCAATCATTGCTGAGACCCCCGTCGGCGTGGCTCGAACCACTGGCAATCCGGTCTCGATGGCGCGGTAGCTGGCCAGGTTCAGGTGCTGGATCGGCCCGGATGTCGCTCCGAACCACGCGTCGTTCGAGACATTGACGATCCACTCCGGCCGGCCGTCCGCACCGGGTGTGAAGCCTGGATACAGGCTCTCGTAACAGATCAGGGGTTGCACGCGGGGCGCGTTGGGCAGGTCGATCGGCGAGGGGCGCGGCCCGGCGCTGAAATCGGACGGCATATGGACCAGGCTGCGAACGCCGATGGCCCCCATCAGCCCTCCCAGCGGCAGGAACTCGCCGAACGGAACCAGCCGGTATTTGTCGTAGACCGCCGCGACGCGAAGGCCCAAGGCCCCCTGATCTTCAAGTGCGAAGAGGCTGTTGTAATAGCGCGAGACCCCGTCCGGCCCCGCCTCGCCCCGCGCCAGTCCCGCCAGCAGCGTCTGACCGGGCTGAACCGCCCTCGCGATCGCTGCGCCGTCCGGGGAGGCGGGCGCGAAGACGTCGTTGAAACTGGCCGGCAGCGCCCCCTCGGGCCAGACCACCACGTCCGGCGTCCGGGCCCCCGCACGGGCGGTCAGATTGACGTAGCGATCGACGATCGAGCGATAGGCCTCGGGCGTCCATTTCGACTCCTGCTGCACGTCCGCCTGGACGATGCGGATCAGGGTGTCGGTCTCGCGCACCTGCGCACCCGCCAGCCGCACGGTTCCGCCAATCACCAGGGCCAGCAGCACGATCCCGCCTGCCGAGGCGACGCCGATCCGGTTTTTGCGAGGCCCGTCGCCCGCCAGCACCGCAAATGCCGAAACGGCAGCGACCGTGACGAACCCCAGGCCATAGACACCGGCGATCGCCGCGAACTGCGACCCCGCCGATCCGGCGCCCCAGCTCGCTCCGGCCGGATTCCAGGGAAAGCCGGTCAGGACATGGCCCCTCAACCATTCGAACAGGGAGAACAGCCCGGCGAAGACCAGGACTCGCGACACGTTTTGGGGCGCGAACCGGCGGTAGAGCGCGGTCGCACCGCCCCAGAACAGTCCGATCCCGGCGGGAAGCAGGCTGGCCGCGAAGGGCGCCATCCAGGCCTGAGCCGGATCGACCAGAAAGGCCTCCGCCACCCACCAGCAGCCGACGCCGAAATAGCCGAAGCCCGCCAGCCACCCCATCCAGAAGGCGCCGCGCGTCGTCGTCGCGCGCTCCGCCAGCAGCATCAGCAACGGATAGCCTAACAGTCCGGGCAGGATGCCGAAGGGCGGATGCGCCAGCGCGGCCGCGATCCCGGCGAGTAACGCCAGGGCGATGCGGGACAGACGCCCGTCGAGCAGCGAGGTCAGGAAGCGTTGCAGGTCATTCATGCGGGAGCGTGTATGGGTCCGCGACCCCCAGCCTGGCAAGAACCGCCCGCTCCTCGGCCTCCATCGCCTCGGCCTCGGCATCGTCTTCGTGGTCCTGACCGAGCAGGTGCAGCACGCCGTGCACGACCAGATGGGTCAGATGATTGGTCAGGCTCTTGCCTTGCGCCTGCGCCTCGGCCGCGCAGACGCCGTAAGCCAATACGATATCGCCCAATGGCGCTGGTCCGCCTGTGTCCGGCATCCCGGCGGCCGGAAAGGACAGCACATTGGTCGGCCGGTCCTTGTCGCGGAACCGGGCGTTCAGATCGCGCACCGTGGCGTCGTCGGTCAGCAGGACCACCACTCCGCCCGCCTGATTGGCCAGAGCGGCGACCGCCGCCCGTTCGACCACCGCCTCGACGTTGTCGATAGCGTCGGTCCAGTCCTCGGCCTCGACCTCGACTTCGATCATGCGGCGGCGGGGTCCTCGAGGTCGGCCTTGGGGCGCTGACCGGCCGCGTCGGCGTCATAGGCCCGCACGATCCGTTCGACCATGGCGTGGCGCACGACGTCCTGCGCCTCGAATTCCAGCACGCCCACGCCCTTCACGCCCCGCAGGATACGCAGCGCGTGGGCCAGGCCGGAATCGCGCGGGTTCAGCAGGTCGATCTGCGACGGATCGCCGGTGACGACCATCCGTGCGCCCTCGCCAAGCCGGGTCAGGACCATCTTCATCTGCAGCCGACTGGTGTTCTGCGCCTCGTCGACGATGACGAAGGCGTGGCTCAGGGTGCGGCCACGCATGAAGGCGATGGGGGCGGCCTCGATCTCTCCCTTATCGCGCCTACGCTGGACGTCCTCGGGGCCGAGGATGTCGTTCAGCGCTTCCCAGATCGGGGCCAGATAGGGATCGACCTTCTCGTTCAGGTCGCCGGGCAGGAAACCCAGCTTCTCGCCCGCCTCCACCGCCGGCCGGGTGATGACCAGCCGGTCCACCTGGCCCCGCCGCAACAGGGAAGCCCCGTAGGCCGCCGCCAGGAATGTCTTGCCCGTCCCCGCCGGCCCGACCCCGAACGACAGTTCGCAGTTGGCCAGGGTCTCCAGATACCGCGCCTGGGCGTTGGTCTTGGGCACGATGGCCCCACGCTTGCCGACCGGCAGGGCCATCGGATCGTTCAAGGATCCTTTGCCTCCGACGCCGCGCGCCTGGCCGATGCCGGCGCGCACGTCGGCCTCGTTCACCTCGGCGCCCTTCTCGGCCCGGGTGATCAGGCTCTCGATGACCTGTTTGGCGTTGGCCCGGTCGCGCGCGCCGCCGTTGATCGACACCCCTCCGCCGGGCGCCTCGATCAGGACCTTGAAAGCGTCCTCGATCAGGGCGACGTGGCGGCTGTTCGGCCCGATGACGGCGCGAAGCGACCGGTCGTCGAGGGCCAGGAATTCACTTTCACGAGGCAATAAGTCTGCCCTTCAAACTGTTCTGCTGACCATGTTCGATCGTCACCGGAACGATCTGGCCGATCAGATGATCCGCGTCCTCGACATGGACCGATTGCAGATAGGGGGATCGGCCGATGGCCTGGCGACCGTTGCGGCCCTTCTTCTCGAAAAGGACATCCAGCGTCTTGCCGGCCTGTGCGACGTTGAACGCCATCTGCTGCTCGACCAGCAGGGCCTGCAGCGCGTGCAGTCGGGCCAGGGCCACATCGGCCGGCACCTGGGTCCCCATCCCGGCGGCGGGCGTGCCGGGCCGGGGCGAATACATGAAGGAGAAGGCGGAGGCGTAGCCGATGTCTCGCACCAGCCCCATCGTGTCCTCGAAATCCCTGTCGGTCTCTCCCGGAAATCCCACGATGAAATCGCCCGAGATCGCCATATCTGGCCGGGCGTCCCGGATTCGTCCGATCAGGTCGATATACTTTTGCCGACCGTGCTTGCGGTTCATCATCCGCAGGATCCGGTCCGACCCCGACTGCACCGGCAGGTGCAGATAGGGCATCAGCGCCTCCACCTCGCCATGAGCCGCGATGAGGTCGTCGGACATGTCGTTGGGGTGGCTGGTGGTATAGCGGATGCGGTCGATGCCGGGGACCTCGGCCAAGGCTCGCGCCAGCTTCGCCAGCGTCCAGACCCCATCCTCACCGGCTCCGTCATAGGCATTTACGTTCTGACCCAGCAGCGTCAGTTCGCGCACGCCCTGCTTCGCCAGCCCCCGCGCCTCGGCCAGCACATCGGCGACCGGCCGCGACCATTCCGCGCCGCGGGTATAGGGCACCACGCAGAAGCTGCAGAACTTGTCGCAGCCTTCCTGCACCGTCAGGAAGGCTGTCGGGCCGTCCACGCCACGCACGGCGGGCCCCCCGGCGTTCAGGGCATCGAATTTTTCGTTCGGCGCGAAATCGGCGCCGATCCGCTCGCCCCGCGCCCGTGCCGTCCGGGTCAGCAGTTCGGGTAGCTGGTGATAGGCCTGGGGTCCGACGACGATGTCCACCGCCGGCTGACGGCGCATGATCTCTTCGCCCTCGGCCTGGGCGACGCAACCGGCGACGACGATGGTCATGGCGCCGCGACCCTCGGCGGCCCGGCCCTCCTTCATCTGGCGCAGCTTGCCGAGCTCGGAATAGACCTTCTCGGCCGCCTTCTCGCGGATGTGGCAGGTGTTCAGAATGACGAAGTCGGCGCCCTCGGCCGTGTCGGTCGCGGCATAGCCCAGCGGACGCAGCACATCGGCCATGCGCTCGCTATCGTAGACATTCATCTGGCAGCCGTAGGTCTTGATGAACAACCGCTTGGACGGAGCCGGCGTGTCCGGGCCGACCTCTGGCGCAACGAGGGTCTCGGTCATGGCGGGCTTATGATCGCCGATCCCGGCGACCGCAAGGCGAGGCTTCAGGACAGGCTCTCGGGATCGACCCGCGCGGCGTTGCGCGTGTAGATCAGACCCTCGCGCTTGGACGGTTCGGCGCCCTCGATGGCCTTACCGTAGAGCTCCAGCTTGTGGCCGATCAGTTCGAAGCCCAGCCGTTCGGCGATCT
>JAZKHL010000133.1:0-4312 GCA_040385365.1 Pseudomonadota bacterium
CGGCGCCTGTTTCACAGCCGCCGTCAGCGAGTTCATGAGTTCATCCGCCGCCAGCTCTGCGCCCGGCCCCATGACGGGTTTTGTCCTGGCCCGCGACGTCTCCAAGACCTTCGGCGCCCGAAAGGCGCTGGACGGCGTGTCCGTGTCCGTCGCGGCCGGGGAGATGGTCGCCCTGATCGGTCCGTCCGGATCGGGCAAGTCCACCCTGCTGCGCTCCATCACCGGTCTGCAGACCATCGACAGCGGTCCCGGCACGATCAGCGTCTTCGGCGAGACGGTGCAGAAGAACGGCCGGGTCACCGGCGCGGTGCGCGACGCGCGTCAGAAGCTGGGCATGATTTTCCAGCAGTTCAATCTGGTGGGCCGGCTCAGCCTGTTCTCCAATGTCATGCTCGGCGCCCTAGGCCGCCTGCCCGGCTGGCAGGGGCTGTTCGGCGCCTGGCCCGCCGCCGACAAGACCCGCGCGATGGCGGCGCTACACCGCGTCGGCGTGGCCGACTACGCCGCCCAGCGCGCCAACACCCTGTCCGGCGGCCAGCAGCAGCGCGGCGCGATCGCTCGCGCCCTGGTCCAGGGCGCCAAGGGCATCCTGGCCGACGAGCCCGTCGCCTCGCTGGACCCGGTCTCCGCCCGCAAGGTGATGGAGCTTCTGGTCGAGCTGAACCAGCGCGACGGCCTGGGCGTGATCGTCACCCTGCACCAGGTCGATTACGCCATCCGCTATTGCGATCGGGTCATCGCCCTGAAGGCCGGCAAGGTCGTCTACGACGGTCCAGCCACGGGCCTCGACACCAAGATCCTCATCGACATCTACGGTCCCGAGTTCGAGGACGCGTTCTGGGAAACCAAGACATGAGCTTCGCCTCCTTCACTCGTCGTGCCGGACTTGTCGCGGCCGCCGCATCCTTGCTGGCCCTGTCGGCTTGCGGCGGCGGGGACGACACCAAGGCCGGCGGCGCGCCGTCAAAGATCGTCTTCTCGATTCTGTCCGCCGAGGGGCAGGCGTCAGCCGGTCCGCTCTGGGCGCCGCTGCTGGAGGACATGTCCAAGTCGATCGGCGTCGAGGTCGAGCCCTTTTTCGGGTCGAACTACACCGTGCTGGTCGAGGCCATGCGCGGCAACCAGACCCAGGTCGCGTGGTTCTCGGCCAAGCCGGCGGTGGAAGCCATCGACCGCGCCGACGCTGAGGTCATCGCCCGCACGGTGAACAAGGAAGGGCTGGACAGCTACCGCTCGACCCTGATCGTGAAGACCGGCTCGGGCATCACGCTGGACCAGGTCATGGCCTGCGGAAAGCGGTTCGACTTCGGCATCGGCGACGCCCAATCGACCTCCGGCACGCTGGCCCCGATGGCCTTCCTGTTCAACGCGCATGTGCCGCCGATCGTCCCGGCGCAATGCTTCAAGACCGTGCGCTCTGCCAATCACCAGGCCAACGCCTTCGCCGTCGCGACGGGCGTGGTCGATGTGGCCACGTCCAACACCGTCAACACCGTCTTCATGACGCGCCAGAACCCGACCGTGGCCGCCCAGATCACCGAGATTTGGCAGTCCCCGCCGATCCCGGAATCCGGCATCCTGGTGCGTTCAGACCTGGATCCCGCGACCAAGGAAAAGATTCGCACCTTCTTTCTGACCTATGGCCAGGGAGACAGCGTCGAGGCCCAACGTCAGCGCCAGGTTCTGGCCGGATTGGAGTATTCCCAGTTCCGCGCCGCCGATGACTCTTATCTGAACCCGATCCGCGAACTGATCGCCGACCAGCAGCGCAGCGAGGCCCGCGAGAAGGGCGACGCGGCCGGCGTGGCCGCCGCCGAAGCAGAACTGCAGCGCCTGCGTGCGCTGCGAGAGGTCCAGCCTTGACCCACGCCGCGCCTCCCGCCGGAACCATTCCCAAACCCCCCTCGAAATCGATGGGCGCCTGGGCGCTCGATATCCTGATCTGGGGCGGCGTTCTGGCGTTGCTGATCTACAGTTTCGGCGACGTGCAGCTCGGCAATCTGGGACGACTGTTTTCCAACTCGGAAAACACTCAGCGGTTCGTCGGCGAGCTGATGAAGCCCGATTTCACGAACTGGCGGCTGTTCGTCGAGAAGATGTGGGAAACGGTGCAGATCGCCCTGTGGGGCACGTTCATCGCCATCTTCGCGGCTGTGCCCATGGGTCTGGCCGCCGCTCGCAACGTCGCGCCCGCCTGGGTCGTGACGCCGGTGCGTCTGGTGATGAACCTGCTGCGTTCCATCCCCGACCTGGTCATTGGTCTGCTTTTCGTCGTCGCGGTAGGTCTGGGGCCGCTCCCCGGCGTCCTGGCCATTGCGCTGAATACCGCCGGCGTCTTGGCCAAGCTGTTTTCCGAGGCCGTCGAGTCGATCGACAAGGGGCCCGTCGAGGGCGTCCGCGCCACGGGCGCGACCCCGATCCACGAGATCGCCTGGGGCGTCGTGCCGCAGGTGGCCCCGTTGTGGACCTCGTTCGCCCTGTACCGATTCGAATCCAACAGCCGTTCCGCCACGGTCCTGGGTCTGATCGGGGCGGGCGGTATCGGCCAGGTTCTGTTCGACAGCATGAACGCCTTCGACTTCCGCTCGGTCTCGGCGATCGTCGTCGTTGTCGTCATCGCGGTGACCCTGATCGACATGCTGTCACAGGCGATGCGCAAACGTCTGCTTTAAGCGTCGCAAGTTCGCGCCGCCTGAGAGACTCCTTCATGCCGTCCACCTTGTCCCGCCGGTCGCTTTCGCTCGGTTCGGCCGTGCTGATGCTTCTGGTCGCTGCCTGTGGCGACGGCGGGCAGCAGCGAAACGGCATATGGGCGGCCGGCTCCTCGACGGTCTTTCCCTTCGCGACCCGGGTGGCGGAGAATTTCGGCCGCAATAACCCTGACGGCGCACCGCCTCGGGTCGAGTCACTCGGCACCGGCGGCGGCATCCAGGCCTTCTGTCAGGGTTTGGGCCCCTCCACGCCCGACATCGCCAACGCCTCGCGGCCGATGAAAAAATCCGAATACGACCTGTGCGCGGAAAACGGCGTCACCGACATCATCGAGCTGAAGATCGGCTATGACGGCATCGTCGTCGCTACCGCGCGCAACGGGAACGGCTTCAACTTCGAACTTTCCGACCTGTACGAGGGGCTGGCCAAAGAAGTTCCCGGCCCGAACGGGACCTTCGTCCTCAATCCGGCGCGAACCTGGAACCAGGTCAATCCGGGCCTGCCGAACCAGCGCATACAGGTCTATGGCCCGCCGCCGACCTCCGGTACGCGCGACGCTTTTCTCGAACTGGGCATGACGCCGGGGGCCAAGTCGGTGCCTGCGACGGCGGCGGTCGAGGATCAGGACAAGGACCGGTTCGAAGGTCTGGCCCACACGGTGCGCGAGGACGGCGCCTGGGTCGATTCTGGCGAGAACGACAACGCCATCCTGCAGACCCTGACGCGCACGCCGGGGTCGCTGGGCGTGTTCGGCTATTCCTTCCTCGAGCAGAACATGGACACGGTGAAGGCCGAGACCATCGACGGGGTCGCTCCGACACCGGCGACCATTTCGGACGGCTCATACCCGCTGGCGCGCAGCCTCTACATCTATGTGAAGAAGGCCCACATCGGGGTGACGCCGGGACTGCAGGAATTCCTGATCGAGTTCACGTCCGAGGCGGCCGTGGGACAGGGCGGCTATCTGCAGGATCGAGGCCTGGTGCCGCTGCCGGAGGCGGAACTGGTCGCCCAGCGCGCTGTCGCCACGGCCCTGACGCCAATGGCGCGGCCGGAGTAGGCTGATCAGCCCTTCCCCCATTCTTCATGGGGGAAAGCGGTCCGGCGGCGAGCGAAGCGAGGCCAGGACCGATGGGGGAAGTCCTGTCTTGCTTGGCTTGGCCGCCTCATCGTCGGCAGGAAAGTTCCCCCATCGGTCCTGTTCTCGCTTCGCTCGAAGACGGACCGCTTTCCCCCGCAAGCGCGGGGGAAGGACTATAAGATCAGGCCGCCGCGCGCCGACGGACGCGCGCGATGCGGCGCAGACGCCGCCAGAAGCGGCCGCGTTCAGGCTCGGGATAGGGCTGCAGGTTCTCGACGAATTGCTCGGCCGAGGCGCGCCAGCTGAATTTCTCGGCATAGGCGCGGGTCGCGGCGCGGTCGCACTTCAACGCCTCCATACAGGCGACCCTCAGGTCGGCGTCGATGGCCCCGGCGTTCGAGCCCGGCACGATGTCGATGGGGCCGTGGGCGGGATAGGCGGCGACCGGCGTGCCCGTGGCCATCGCCTCCAGGATCACCAGGCCGAAGGTGTCGGTCCAGCTGGGGAAGACGAAGACGT
>JAZKHL010000134.1:0-5599 GCA_040385365.1 Pseudomonadota bacterium
CAGCTTGGCGAAGGTCTGGGCGAACTGCATCAGGCCGTCGGGGCCGAAGATGCGCTTGAAGCCGGCCATCGGGCTGACCTTGTCCCATTTGGGCTTCATCTTCTCGGCCGAGAAGATCAGGCCGGATTGGAAGACATTGCCCCCGACCCCGCCGATGATGGTGGCCAGCATGACGGCCCCCAGGAACGGCGCGGCGGCCCACAGGGCATTCGCCCCGATCTCGACGCCCGCCCCCGCCTCCAGCCCGCCGATCAGCAGATGCGGCGAAGCGATGAAGGGCATGAAGGCCTCGCCCATCGAGGTGGCGAAATAGCCGCCGCCCATGATGATGACGGCGGTGGCGCCCATCAGGCTGAGCGCCGGGGCGACGTCGGCGGATTTCGCGACGTCGCCCTTTTTTCGCGCTTCCTCGAGTTTGTGAGGTGACGCCTCTTCTGTCTTGGACTCGGGATCGGCGTCTTCAGCCACTGACGCCTCCCCCACCCGAGACGAACAGGTTGGCCAGGTCGCGGTAGCGGTCGATGAAGACCGTCCCCAAGACTCCCAGCGACAGGGCGAAGATCGACAGGCCCAGGATCACGCTGAGCGGCGCCGCGGCGAAGAAGATCTGGAACGCCGGCATGACGCGGCCGACCAGCCCCGACGCCAGGTTGAAGATCAGGGCGAAGACGATGACGGGCGCCGCCAGCTGGACCCCCAGCATGAAGCTGTCGCCGATCGTGCGGACCGCCAGCTCGGCGAAGTCGGCGGCGATCAACGGCCGGGCCGGGGCGATCAGTTCGTAGGAGCCCACCAGGCCGGCGATGAACAGGTGATGGGTGTTGGTGGCGAAGACCAGGACCGTCCCGAACAGCATCAGGAAGGACGCGATGGTGGTGTTCTGACCGCCCCCCAGCGGATTGGCGGTCTGGGCGAAGCTGAGGGTGGTCTGCAGCGAGACGATCTCGCCGGCCGTGGACAGGGCGCTGGTGAAGGCGCGCAGGATGACGCCGATCATCAGGCCGGTGATGACCTCGCGCAGCACCCAGCCGACCGCGCCGCCCAGGCTGTCGGGCAGGGCCGGCAGCGAGGGGCCGACGATCGGCCACAGCGCCAACGACACGACCAGCGCCAGCGACAGACGGATGCGCGGCGGCACATAGCTTTCGCCGATGCCGGGCAGGCTGAGCAGGATCGCGCCGATACGGGCGAAGATCAGCCCGCCGGTCCAGACCTGTTCGGCGGTGGCGTACGGCTCCACTGTGTCGCCGTCACATGCCCGAGATGCGGGCGGCGATCTGGCGCATGAAGGCGCCCAGCAGACCGCCCATCAGCGGCAGGAACAATAGCAGCGAGATGAAGATGGCGATGATCTTGGGGGCGTAGACCAGGCTCTGCTCCTGGATCTGGGTCAGGGCCTGAAACAGGCCGATGCCGACGCCGACGACCAGGCCGACGATGAGCACGGGCGCGCACAGCTGGATCGTCAGCCACAGGGCGTCGCGGCCCACATCCAGAACTTCCGCGCCGTTCATCGCCAGACACCTTTCGATACTGGGCAGAAAATGCCGGGAGCGTGGTTAATGCCGCGTTAGCGATACGCGCCGGAAGCGGCCCGGACCTTGCGGATTTCCCCTCAGAAGAGAGGTTTCCCATGGCCTGGACCGCGATTTCGACCCGAAACGAGACACCGCCCATCGCGCGCGGTGGGTGGCTGGACGCCCTGCGTTTCATTGTGGCCTCCCTGATCATCCTGCATCACTTCCAGGCGGCGGGCCCCGTGCCGCTGGCGGAGGCGCTGCATCCGGTGTTCGAGCGCGGCGGGTTCCTGCTGACCAACTTCTTCCTGATCGACAGCGGCTATGTGCTGATGCGGGTCTATGGCGGAGCCGTGGGGCGCGGCGCGATGTCGCCGGGCGACTTCTTCATCAAGCGGTTCCTGCGGGTCTATCCAGCGCATCTGGTGATGGGTTTGGCGCTGGTGGCGCTGGTGGTCATCAGCACGGCGGCGGGCGTCGCGCCACGCAATCCAGAATGGTTCGCCTGGGACCAACTGCCGGCCCAGCTGACGCTGACACAGGCGTTCGGCATTCATGGCGGGCTGGGCTGGAACGCGCCGACGTGGTCGATCTCGGCTCTGGTCGGTTGCTATGTCCTGTTTCCTTATATCCTCAAGGCGCTGGTGCGGTTCGGGCCGTGGAGCGCCCTGGCGGCGGTGATCGGCCTGTATCTGCTGGCCAATGCAGCGACGCACGCCTTCCTGGGCTATCCAGTCTATCAGATGCCGCTGCAGTTCGGCTTCTTCCGCGCCCTGCCCCTGTTCGTCCTGGGCATGGGACTGGCCGTTTTCTCCGAGCGGGTGTTCGTGGCCCCGCGTCTGGCCCGCATCGTCGGAATCTCTGCGGCGGTGGGTCTGGCGGTGGTTCAGGCCTTCGACAAGAACGCCCTGATCAGCCTCAGCTTCATCTCCCTGATCATCCTGGCGGCGGGGGCGATCCCGGTGCTCAAGCCATCGAAACTGATCGAGCGGGCCAGCATCGTCTCCTTCTCGATGTTCATCACCAACGAGGTCGTGCGTATCGCCTGGTTCGGCGTGGCCAATGTGCTGATCGCCAGGTTCGCCCTGTCGACCGAAATCCAGTGGACGATCTGGGGCCTGGGCGTGCTGGCGGCGGTCGCCTTCGCCTTCGCCTTCCACGCGGTGATCGACGATCCGATGCAGACGCGGATCAAGGCCTGGCTGAAGCGTCGCCGCCCCGCCGGTCGCCCTGTCGAACAGGGCGCGGTGGTCTCGCTGGAAGGCTAGGTCGCGCTGTTCAGGTGCAGCAGGTTTCCGTCGGGGTCCTTGAACCAGACCATGCGGAAATCGCCCATCCGATGCACGCCGTCCTCGAAGGTCGCGCCGTCCATCGGATAGTGTTCGAACACCACGCCCTTGGCGGCCAGATCGGCGGCGATGCTTTCGATGTCTTCCCCGACGCCCCAGACCACCGCATTGGCCTTGTTGGTCCCGGCGAACTCCGAGACGTAGACGACCAGATGGGTGTCGCCGGTGTTGAACACCGCGACGTCGCCTTCGCTGTCCGGCGACAGGTTCAGGCCCAGGGTCTCGCCGTAGAATGCGCGGGCGCGGGCCAGGTCGCTGACGGCGACTATGGCGGAAGAGTTCCTGGCTTTCAGCATGATCGGCTCCTGTCGTTCTTCTCGACAGAGCGTCCGGCGGCGCGACGGGGTTCCGGTCAGAGCGTGCGCTCAGCCGTCAGATCGGCATTCGCATGATTTCCTGATAGGCCGAGATGACCTGATCGCGCACGGCGATGACGGTCTCCAGCGACGCCTCCGCGCTCGAGACGGCGGTGACCACGTCGATCATCGAGCCCTGGCCCTGGACGGCTTGCGTCATCTGGGTCTCCGCCGCCTTGGTCTGGGTCGTCATATCGCCCATGACGGTGGACAGAAGCTGCGAGAACTCCGGCCCGCCGGCGGCCGCAGCGCCGGCCGTCGCGCCGCCTGTTCCTTGCGTCTGGGCATAGGCCCGGGCCGCCATCAACGGATTCATCGCCTAGCGTCCTATCGCTTGAGGATATCGAGGGTGCGGCTTTCCATCGACCGCGCCGTCTCGATGACGTTCAGGTTGGCTTCGTAGGCCCGCTGCGCCTCGCGCATGTCCATCGCCTCGATCAGGGTGTCCACGTTGGGCCGCAGCACATAGCCCTCGGCGTCGGCGGCCGGATGGGTCGGGTCGTATTCGCGGCGGAAGTCGCTCTGGTCGGGACGGACCTCGGCGAGGGATACGCCCGTCGCGCCGTCCACGCCGCGCGCCTCGAACACCGGGATCTGGCGGCGATAGGGGGCGCCGCCGGCCGTCGGCGCGGTCGATTCCGCGTTGGCGATGTTCTCGGCGATGATGCGCATGCGCGACTGCTGGGCGCGCAGGGCCGAGGCGGCGACGGCCATGGCCTCGTTACGCGGGGTGACGGACTGGGGCATCTAGCGCGTCCTCATCGGCCTGGGGCCTTGGCGGCCATGCGCAGCATCGACATCGACTTCTGGTACAGACCGATGGCGGCGTCGTAGGCCATGCGGCTCTCGGCCATCTTCAGCATCTGCTCCTCGACCACGACCGCGTTGCCGTCGAGCGTGGTTTCTGAATCCGGAGAGGCCTGAGACGTGAAGCGTGCGACCGGCGCGCCATTGGGTCCGCCGACCGGCATATGCCCGGCCGAGGTCTGGCGCATCTGCAGCCCCCCGCCCTCGCGCATGGCGGCCGCGAAATCGGTCGGAGCCTTCAGGTCGCGAGCGACATAGCCGGGCGTATCGGAGTTGGCGACGTTCTGCGCGACCAGCCGCTGGCGCTCGTCCAGCCAGGTCAGGCGGCCTTTGATCTGGCTGAGAAGCGGCAGGTCGGCGATGCCCATGGCGATCGTCCCGGTGTGTGATCGGCATAAAATGCCGCCCGCATGGTTAACGAGGGCTTATCTAAACGCGGCGTTAACCACGTTGGTTAAAGTTCGCGGGGTTCTCCGGGGCCCTTCAGAATGAACTTCCTCGATCTCGCGCGTGCGATCTTCGGTCTTGCCTTCACGCTTGGACTGATCGGCGTCGCCGCCTGGGCCGCGCGTCGCTATGCGCCGCAGTTGATGGCGAAGCTCAACGCCGAACGCGGCGAGCGGCGGCTAAAAGTGGTCGAGACGCTGGTCCTGGACCCCGCGCGGCGGCTTGTGCTGGTTCAGATCGACGACGAGGAACGATTGATCCTGCTCGGCGAAGGCCGCGAGCTGATCGAGCCGCGGGGCGTGGGCAAGTGAGTTCGCAGGGACTTCTCCCTCCCCTTCATAGGGAGGGACCGCGAGCGTCAGCGAGCGCGGATGGGGCAGTCTCGTGAGTGCCCACTCTTCACACAGCCCCACCCGGGTCGCTGCGCGACCGTCCCTCCCCATGAAGGGGAGGGAGAAAGTCTTTCATCTCCCGACCCGCGCCGAGTTCCTGCACGCGCTGAAGCTGTCGGCCATCACCACCCTGCTCTGCCTGGCCTGGCCCCTCGCCGCCTTCGCGCAGGATGCGGCGGCGGCCGGCGGCGCGGGCGCGGCGATCAACTTGGACCTGGGCACAGGCGCCGGTCTGACCGAGCGGGTCGTGCAGCTGGTCGGGCTGATGACCGTCCTGTCGCTGGCGCCGTCGATCGTCATCATGACCACGAGCTTCGTGCGGATCATCGTGGTGCTGAGCCTGCTGCGCACCGCCCTGGGCATGCAGCAGTCGCCGCCGAACGCGGTTCTGGTGTCGCTGGCCCTGTTCCTGAGCGCCATCGTCATGGCTCCTACGTGGCAGGACGCCTATGATTCGGGCATCCGTCCGCTGATGGATCAGCAGATGGAACTGCCCCAGGCGTTCGATCTGGCGTCCGAACCCGTGAAGACCTTCATGCTGGCCCAGGTGGACCAGGGCGACCTGGCGTTGTTCACCCGCCTGAGCCGGATCGAAGCCCCCCCGAGCGCCGCCGAACTGCCCCTGCGCGTCATCGTGCCAAGCTTCATGATCTCGGAGCTGAAGAAGGCCTTTGAAATCGGATTTCTCCTTTTCGTTCCGTTTCTTGTGATCGATCTGGTGGTGGCCAGCG
>JAZKHL010000135.1:0-12141 GCA_040385365.1 Pseudomonadota bacterium
TGCTGCCTTCCGGCCCTGACCAGGTTGGCGAAGCCTTCGCCCGCGATCTCCGAGGCCGATATCGCCCATGAGGCCGGCGAGATCAAGGCGCCCCTCCCCGGCCGCGTCGAACGGCGCTAGGAGATCGCCATGGCCCTCCCCGCCCTGAACACCTTCGCCGGTAATCCGCTGGACCGCGCCGGCGACCAGAGGAACAGTCCCGACTGGCTGGCCGAACAGGCGGCGAACCCGAACGCGCTGGCGCTGGTGTTCTGGGACGGGCGACCGTTGCTGGAAGACCATGCCGACGGGCCGCGTCTGGCCTGGATGGCGCTGACCCATGCGCGCGATCTGGTGAAGGATCGCGAGCTTTTCCTGGGACTGTGGAAGGGGTCGCCCTGTTTCGCGGTGGAGTTCGAAGGGGCGGCCGATCCGGCGACAGGGCCGGTGCAGGGTCTGGGCGCCTTCGCCAAGATGCGCGAGGCGGCGGCGATGCTGTCGGCGACCGACGCGGCCATGGCGGGCGGGGCCAAGTCGCTGTTCGACTGGCGCCGGCGGCACGGGTTCTGCGCCAACTGCGGACATGAGACGCAGACCGCGTGCGGCGGGTGGAAGCGTATCTGTCCGAGTTGCACGGCCGAGCATTTCCCGCGCGTCGATCCGGTGACGATCATGCTGCCGGTGTTCGAGGGACGCTGCCTGCTGGGACGTCAGGCGGCGTGGCCGGCGGGGCGGATGTCGGCTCTGGCGGGGTTCCTGGAGCCAGGCGAGACGATCGAGGAGGCCTGCGCGCGTGAGATCAAAGAAGAAGCGGGGCTGACGGTGACGTCGGTGCGCTATCACTCCAGCCAGCCGTGGCCGTTCCCTTCGCAGCTGATGATCGGGCTGATCGCCGAGGTGTCGGACGACGACGCGACGCCGGATCAGACGGAACTGGAAGCGGTGGCCTGGCTGACCAAGGACGAGGCGCGGGCGGTGCTGGCGGGAACCCACGAGATCAAGCCGCCGCCGAAATTCGCCATCGCGCGGACGCTGCTGGAGGCGTGGGTGGAAGGCTTCGGGGTCTAGGCCAGCGCCCGCGCCGCTTCCAGGTCCGCAGGGTTGTCGACAGAGATGGGCGCCTCGCCGATCACCGACGCCCAGATCGACAGGCCGAGTTCCAGCGCCCGCAGTTGCTCAAGTTTCTCGCGCTTTTCCAGTGGGGACGGGGGGGCGGCGCAAAACTGCTCCAAGGCCTCGCGGCGGTAGCCATAGACGCCGATGTGACGCCAGACGGGCGCGTCGCCGTAGAGGGTCGAGCGCGTGAAATACAGCGCCTTGCCGTGGCGTTCGCCCTCAGCGATCGCCAGCACCGCCTTGACCACATCGACGTTCGAACGGTCCGAGGCGTCCAGCTCTGGCGCGACGAGGGTGGCGATGTCGCAGGTCGGCTCGCCGTGCAGAAGCGCGGCGCAGGCGGTGGCGATGCCGGGGTCCGCGAGCGGCATGTCGCCCTGGAGGTTGATCACCGAATCGTACTCGCCGTGCGGGTCCAAGGCATGAAGCGCGGCGAGGGCGCGGTCGGACCCGCTGGGCAGGGCCGGGTCGGTCAGGACGGCGCGGCCGCCGACGGCCTCGATCACATCGGCGATCGCCTGATCGCCGGCGGCGACGGCGACGGGCAGGCCCGATTTCACGGCCTGTTCCCACGCGCGCACAATCATCGGCTTGCCGCCGATGTCGGCCAGAGGCTTGCCCGGCAGGCGGGTCGCGGCCATCCGTGTGGGGATCAGGATCAAGGGCGTCATGATTGCGTTCCTATCCTGCGACGCCCCGACGCGATGTGACGCGGCGGGGCCGGTTGCGAAGGCGGCGCTAGCGTGTCAGAGACCGCCACGCAAGAAATTCGCCCGATTGCTGCATTGCACCGGGCCTTTAGAGACGGGATGCGACGACGCGATGAGCGGCGATCTGAAGTGGAACAAGATTTTCGGTGCTGGCCTGGCGACGGCGTTCGCCATCATCATGGTCCAGCAGGTGTCGCAGGCGGTCTATACGACCGAGGCGCCTGAAAAGGCCGGCTATTTCGTCAACGCGCCCGAAGAGGTTGCGGGCGGTGCAGCCGAGGCCGTCCTGCCGCCGGATTGGGGTACGGTCCTGCCGGTCGCCGATCTGGCCGCCGGTGAAGCGGCCTTCGCGCGCTGCACGGCCTGCCACAACAACGCACAGGGCGGTGCCGACGGCATTGGACCGAACCTGTATGGCGTGGTCGGCGGACCCGTGATGCACCGCGCGGGCTTCGCCTATTCCGAAGCCATGGCCGCCCACAAGGCCGAGTTCCCGACCTGGGGCTATGACCAGCTGGATCAGTTCATCACCGCGCCCGGCCGCTATGTGAACGGCACCAAGATGTCGTTCGCGGGCCTGCGCGACACGCCCACCCGCATCAACCTGATTGCCTATCTGCGCAGCCAGGGTTCGACCGGGTTCGCCATCCCCGCGCCCGATCCCACCCGCCAGCCTGGCGCAGCCGCCCCAGCCGATGGTGCGGCTGTCGCTACGGGCGCAGAGACCGCCAACGCAGAATCCGGCGGCCCCGCCGGTGCGGCGCCAGCCGATGCGGCTACCGGCGCGGCCGCGACCCAGACCGGCGACGTCGCCCCGCCGGCGGCGACGAGCGCGCCGTCGAACGACTGATCCTCGCGGATTTCATAATGTCGAACAGGCGGTCTTCGGGCTGCCTGTTTCGTTTCAGGCCAGTCGCCTGAACACCGCTGGCTCGAAGCCGTCCGCCAAATAGCGAGCGTCGGCCTCATCGAAGGCCTCGACGACCACCGCGCCGTGGAAACCGGTGGCGTGGGTCACGTGGTTTTCATCCAGCATCATGGCGGAATGGCCGGTCCAGCTGCGGTCCTGCGCGAGATTGACCCAGACGACGATGTCGCCCCGCTGGGCCTCGGCGCGATCGACGGCGCGGCCCAATTCCGCCTGGTCGGCGGAATGACGCGGGCAGGCCAGGCCGCAGGCGTACAGCGCCTGCTGGACCATGCCGGAACAATCCGTGCGACGTGACGACCGGGCGCCCAAGGCATGGGGCGTACCGAGCAGTCTTTCGGCTACCGCGACCGGGTCCGTCTCGAAATCTCCGACCGGGCTCAGATCCCCGGGCGCGACGCCCGAATAGCCGTGGTGGACCAGTGCATTCAACGGAAGGACCGCATCGGTGGCGGCGACCCGATGTGTCGCCAGAGGCGCGCCTCCGGCGAGGGCTGACGCCCTGATCCAGCCGACCGTCCCGTCGCGACGTGCCTGGCCCCAGGACCAGTCGCCGCGAGTTTCCAGGACGTCGAAAACCTCGCCGGTCAGCAGCTGGTCGATCCGCTCGGCGTCGGGCGAGGTGTCCGCATGAAGGTCGGCGACGGCGATGCGGCAATGCATGGGCCGGGTCGCGCGATAGGCCTGCGCGCGCACGAGCCCCTCCAGCGCCAGCGCGGCCAGATCGGGCCGGGCAAGCGTGGTGCGGGGATCGAAGGCGGCGGACGGATCGGTCAAGCGAGGGCCCTGACAGTTGGCCAGACGTTGTGACAGACGAAGGCGAAAGTCCCGTTAATGGCGGGAAGAATGTGCGCTAGCGCTCGCCGCGCGGCGGCTCGCTGCTTGAGCGCGTGTTCTGGTGCGCTAGCGCTCGCCGCGCGGCGGCTCGCTGCTTGAGCGCGATGGGCAGCCCTCTTGAACGATGCCCGTAAAACGCCAGTTGAGATCCACGATCATGGAGGGGCCGATGGTGCTGGGGCTGGGTTTGCTGTCGGCGGTGATCGCCGTGATGCTGGCGTTCCCGGATACCGATATAGGACGAGGGCTGAAGGGCTGGCTGGTCGAGGCGCCAGCGCGGCGGCTGAACCGCATTCAGCGCGGCAAGGCGGCCTTCTACGCCCTGCTGGCGGTCATCGGGTTCATTCTGGTGGGACTGTTCGAGGCTGAGGGGATGCGGCTGTTCGGCTTCATGCTGCCGGACACGCTGGTGTGGTTCGCCATGTTCGACGTCGGCGTCTTCATCGACGCCCTGTTGATCACAAGCGCGATCCTGGCGTCGAATGGCCTGAAGGCGGCGCGGGCGCAGGCATCCGCCCTGCCCCGTGTGACGGGGGCCGTGATCGTGCTCCTGTCCGCTCGGGTTCGACAGCCGAGGCGGACCCGGCCCGGTCCCGCCGACAACTCCGCCGCCGACGAGGACGGACCAAGTTGGGGTCAGCCGGCGTATCGTGACTTCAGCATGGCGTAGGCGGCGCGGAGCCCCTGCGCCTCGCCGCCTTCGGGATGGCCGTGGCGGCCCCGGCTGTTCCAGGCGAAGACGTCCAGATGAGCCCAGGCGCCGGTGGTGGGCGCGAACGTCTGCAGGAACAGGGCGGCGGTGATCGACCCGCCCTGAGCCCAGGCGGCGGAATCGTTTCGGACATCAGCGATGTCGCTGTCGATGGCGGCGCGGTAGCCTGGCCACAGCGGCATCCGCCACAACGGATCGCGCACCGCATTCGCCGCCGCCAGCAGGTCGGCGGCCAGCGCCTCGTCGTCGGTGTAGAGGGGCGGCAGTTCAGGCCCCAGGGCGATCCGAGCCGCACCGGTCAGGGTGGCGAAGTCCAGCGTCAGGTCCGGTGACAGCTCACCCGCCCGCGTCAGGGCGTCGGCCAGGATCAGGCGTCCCTCGGCGTCGGTGTTGCCGATCTCGATGGTCAGGCCCTTGCGGCTCGACAGCACGTCGCCCGGTCTGAAGGCATCGGCGGAAATGGCGTTCTCGACCGCGGCCACCAGCACGACCAGCCGCACATCGAGCCCCGCCTGCATGACCAGACGGCCGAGCGCCAGGGCGTGGGCCGCGCCGCCCATGTCCTTCTTCATATTGCGCATTCCGGCCGCCGATTTGATGTCGAGCCCGCCGGTATCGAAGGCCACCCCCTTGCCGACCAGAGCGATCAGTGGCCGGTCGGTGCGATCCAGATTCCAGCCGATCTCGATGATCCGGGGCGCGCGATGCGGCGCGGCCGCCCGGCCTACGGCGTGAATGGCGGGGTAGTTCTCCTCCAGTAGATCGTCGCCGACGACGACCGAGATCGCGGCGCCGCTCGCTTCCGCGATTTCGCGGGCGATGGTCTCCATCTGGAGCGGCCCCATGTCGGCGGAGGGCGTGTCCACCATCTCGCGGGCCAAGGCGCAGGCGTCGGCGATGCGGGTCGCCTCGGCGACGTCGAATCCGTCCGGCGCGACCAGCCGCACGTCCGATCGCTCCCGCGACTTGTAGCGATCGAACAGATAGCGACCGAGCAGGAAGGCCAGGGCGGCGGTGCGGGCGTGATCGGGTTCCGCCTCCAGTCGGTAGACGCCGGCGGGTAACCTGGCCGACAGCGCGCGGGCGCTCATGGGATCAAAGGTCTTGCCAGCGCCGATCAGCACATGATCGACGACCCCGGCGCCGTCCGGCACGCAGAGCACCTGACCCGGTTTCCCCGCGAACTCCAGACGTTCGGCCCAGCTTCGGGCGGCCGGGCTGAGGCGTCCCTCGGGACCGACGAAGCGGACCGGCGTGGCGGTCGCGGCCTCCGGCGCATCGGCGGCGACGATCGGGTGGGGCGAAATCACGGACATGGGCGGATGTTAACCAATGCTTGAGGCGAAGGGCGGATTCTGAGGGGGCAGAAATCCCGATCGGATCGTTCCATGTCGCGCACCCGGGCCTCAAGCTCAATCGCCCTGATGGCCCTGACGCTGGTCTGCGGCCCGCTCGTGGTCGCCGCTTCCCCGGTCGCAGCGCAAACCGCGCCCGCGACCGAAGTTCGCGTGCCCGCTTCCGCGGAAGAACGCGCAGCCTATCAGCGGCTCGATCCGTTGGCGCGCTCGGTCTTCTGGGCGCGTGAAGCGCAGATCGCTCCGGCAGACCCGATCGCCGGCGTCAAGCTGGCTGAAGCCCTGCGCCAGTTGGGTCAGCACGAACAGGCCGTACAAGCCGCGCAGCAGGTGCTGTTGACCCAGCCTGCGAACGTAGACGCCATGCTGGAGATCGGCCGCGCCAATATAGCACGGGGCCAGGCCTTCTACGGCATCGCGGCTCTGGAACAGGCGACGAGCCTGGCGCCGAACGACTGGCGGCCGCTGTCGCTTCTGGGTGTGGCCTATCAGCAAGTGCGCCGCCCAGACGACGCGCGTGCGACCTGGAACCGGGCGCTCGCTCTATCGCCCGAGAACCCCGAAATCCTGACGAATGCGGCGATGGCCCAGGCCACCAACGGCGACGCGCCAGGGGCCGAGGTGTTGCTGCGTCGCGCGGTGGCGCAACCGACGGCGACGCTTCAGATGCGGCTGAACCTGGCCATGGTGCTGGGCCTGCAGGGCAAGACTGGCGAGGCGGAACAGATCATCCGGCGCGACCTGCCGCCGGAGCTGGCAGACCGAAATCTGGAGTGGTTGAGGAACCAGGCTCGGGCACAACCTGCGTCTGCCGAGACGGCCGCGATGGCCTCGGCCCGAACCTGGTCCTCGCTACAGGGTCAGTAGGGCCTACTCAGCCACCGCGTCCGACAGTTCCAGACGGGCGCGCAGGCGCTCGTCGGTCGAGACGGCCGTCGCGATCTCGTTGAACCGCTCGAGCGACAGACTCGAGGCCGCAACGGCGGCGGCCATTGCTGTCTGTTGCTCTGCCGTCGGCGGCGTTCCGTCGGTCGGGCCGGCGGCGCGGACGAAAACCATGGCGGCGCCAAATTGAGAAACTTCTTCAGCGGTCACCGAGGCGGCGACGGAGCCTGCCGGCGATTCCGGGGCGGCCAGGACGGCGAGGCGGGCCTGAAGCACCTCATCGGTCGAGACGGCGGTGGCCAGCGCGTTGAAGGCCTCGACTTCCATTCCTGAGGAGGCGACGGCGGAGGCCATCGCGCTCTGCTGCTCGGGGGTCGCCGTGGCGCCTTCGGCCGGAGCAGCGGCGCGTACGGCGGTCATGGCCGAGGCGAAGGCCTGAAGCTGGGTGTCGGAATAGGTAACTTCCTGGGAAATCACCACAGGCGCGGCGAAGGCCGTGGAGGCGATGCCGCCCAGGGCCAGGGCGGAAACGGCGGCGATCAGCGTCGAGCGCATGGGAAATCCTTTGGTTGTTCGGGAGGAACGGACGTCACGAAGTCGCGGACATCCAGCCATATGAACTCTGCGGTCTAGGTCGGGTTCCTCAACGAAAGCCGGGCGTGTCTCGCGGCGGGCTTCTCGCGAGAGCGGCAAATGCCTATCTTCGCCTCATGATCGACGACCTCTACAGCGCCCGCATCCTGACGCTGGCGGCCAACCTGCCCCATTCCGGGCGGCTGGAGACGCCCGAAGGGACCGGCGACCGGGTGGCCAAGCTGTGTGGGTCGCGAGCGATTGTGGACGTCGTTCTGGATGCCGAGGACCGGGTCGCCACCTTCGCCCAGGACGTGAAAGCCTGTGCGTTAGGCCAGGCAGCGGCCGGGGTGGTCGGCGAAACCGTTATCGGCGCGTCGGCCGAGGAGCTGCGAAGCACGCGGGACGCGATGCTCGCGATGCTCAAATCGGGTGGCGAAGGTCCGAGCGGCCGTTTCGAGGGATTGCGGGCCTTGAAGCAGGTGGCGGACTATCCCGCGCGGCATGCCTCCACCATGGTGGCCCTCGAGGCGACGCTGGAGGCCGTGGGTCAGGCGCTGGCGAAACGGACGACCCTCGCGGGAGCCGCATGAGTCTGTACGAACGCGGCGTCCGGGCGGCCCATCGAGGCTACAAGATCACCCTCAGCCCCTTATTCGGCCAGTCGTGCCGCTTCCTGCCGACCTGTTCGGACTATGGCCGCGACGCCCTGATCCAGCATGGCCTGCGAAAAGGAGGGTGGCTGACCCTGCGACGGGTCTGTAAATGCCACCCCTTCGGCGGTTCGGGATATGACCCGGTGCCGCCCGTTGAATCCAAGAAGACGACATGATCCAGCTGACCTTCCCCGACGGCGCGACGCGTGAGTATCCGGCCGGATCGACCGCGCGCGACGTGGCCCACGCCATCTCGCCCTCGCTGGCCAAGAAGGCCGTGCTGGCCGAGCTGAACGGCGAACAGCGAGACCTGAACCGGGTGTTGGAGACGGGCGGATCGTTCCGCCTGATCATGCGCGACGATCCCGAGGCGCTGTACACCATCCGCCACGACACCGCCCACGTGCTGGCCGAGGCGGTGCAGAAGCTGTTCCCCGGGACCCAGGTCACGATCGGCCCGGCCATCGAGGACGGCTTCTATTACGACTTCTATCGCGAGACGCCCTTCTCGACCGACGACTTCGCCGCCATCGAAAAGGAGATGTCGAAGATCGTCGATCGCGACGCCAGGTTCGAGCGCGAGGTCTGGGACCGCGACGAGGCGATCACCTTTTTCGAAGCGCGGGGCGAAAAGTTCAAAGCCGAGCTGATCCGCGACCTGCCGGGCGACCAGACCATCACCCTGTATAAACAGGGCGACTGGATCGACCTGTGCCGGGGCCCGCACTTCCCCTCGACAAAATCGGTGGGCAAGGCCTTCAAGCTGACCAAGCTGGCCGGGGCTTACTGGCGCGGCGACAGCAATCGCGAGCAGTTGCAGCGCATCTACGGCACCGCCTGGGCGACGAAAGACGATCTGGACGCCTATCTGCTGCGTCTGGAAGAGGCCGAAAAGCGCGACCACCGCAAGGTCGGTAAGGCCATGGAGCTCTTCCACATGCAGGAAGAGGGCCGGGGCATGGTGTTCTGGCACCCCAAGGGCTGGGTGCTGTGGCGCGTGCTGGAGGCCTATATGCGCCGCCGCCTGGACGCCGCCGGCTACGTCGAGGTCAAGACGCCCCAGGTGCTGGACCGCAAGTTCTGGGAGGCCTCGGGCCACTGGGAGAAATACCGGCCCAACATGTTCGTCTGCGAGACGGTCGAGGGCGAGGAACTGAGCCTGAAGCCGATGAACTGCCCGGGCCACGTGCAGATCTTCGACCAGGGCCAACGGTCGTATCGCGAACTGCCGCTGCGGATGGCCGAGTTTGGGGCCTGTCACCGCTATGAACCGTCCGGGTCGCTGCACGGCCTGATGCGGGTGCGCGGCTTCACCCAGGACGACGCGCATATCTTCTGCCGCGAAGATCAGATCGTCGAGGAGACGTCCGAGTTCATCAAACTGGCCCGCAGCGTCCACGCCGACCTGGGGATGGAGACGGCCTACATCAGCCTGGGCACCCGGCCCGAGAACCGCGCCGGTTCCGACGAGTTCTGGGACAAGGCCGAGGCCCTGATGGCCGAGGCGGCCCGTGCAGCCGGGACCGAACCCGTTGTCACCGAAGGCGACGGCGCCTTCTATGCGCCCAAGCTCGACTTCATCGTCAAGGACGCCATCGGCCGCGAATGGACCTGCGGCACGATCCAGCTGGACTATGTGCTGCCCGAACGGCTGGGCGCCGAATACACGGGCGAGGACGGCCAGAAGCACCGGCCGGTGATGCTGCACCGGGCCATCCTGGGATCGTTCGAGCGGTTCATCGGCATCATGATCGAGAACTACGCCGGGGCCTTTCCGCTGTGGCTGGCCCCCGTTCAGGCGGTGGTGGCCACGATCACCTCGGACGCCGATGGCTATGCCGAAGAGGTGGCGGCGAAGTTCAAGGCGGCTGGCCTTCGCGTCGAGACCGACCTGCGCAACGAGAAGGTCGGCTACAAGGTGCGGGAGCACTCGGTCGGCAAGGTGCCGGTCATCGCCGTCGTCGGTCGCAACGAGGCCGAAAAGGGCGAGGTCGCCATCCGCCGTCTGGGGTCGCAAGCGCAGACGGTGGTGTCGATCGACGAGGCCATCCGCATCCTGACCGAGGAGGCGACACCGCCCGATCTGCGCCCCGCGACGGCGACCTGAGTCGTCTCGGCGACACAGGAACCATCCGGGCCAGTCTTCTTTGATGCAGCGCGCGCTGGGCGCACCATCAAAGGATCTGCACCATGGCCGAGAAGACACTCGACACCCTGTTTCACGACACGCTCAAGGACATCTATTACGCCGAGCGGAAGATCCTGAAGTCGCTGCCGAAGATGGTTCGCGCAGCGCAATCGCCCGACCTCAAAGCGGCCTTCGAGAAGCACATCGGCCAGACCGAAGGCCAGATCGAACGCCTGCAACAGGTGTTCGAGATCATCGGCAAACCGGCGCGCGGCAAGACCTGCGACGCCATCGAAGGCATTCTGGCCGAGGGCGACGAGATCGCCGAGGAGTACAAGGACACGGCTGCGCTTGACGCCGGTCTGCTGGCCGCAGCCCAGGCGGTCGAACACTATGAGATCACCCGCTACGGCACGCTGAAGCGCTGGGCGCTCGTGCTCGGCCTGGATGACGCCGCAGCCCTGCTGGACGAGACGCTTCAGGAAGAGTCGCAGACGGATGAGGATCTGACCGCGATCGCCGACGCCGCCGTCAACGCGGAGGCTATGAAAGCCAAGGCCGCCTGAACGTCTTCATTGCCCGAAGACCATCGAGGAAGCCGACGGGAGCGATCCCGCCGGCTTTCGCGTTTCTGGATCGACCGCAGGGAGATCCGGAATGCTCGATCATATCGGCGTGGACGTCAGTGACATCGACCGATCGCGTGCCTTTTACGAAGCGGCTCTGAGGCCTCTCGACTATCGTGTGCTCCAGAGCCTTGATCCGGGACGCACCGGTCGAGACACGATCGTCATGTTCGGCGTCGATGCCCCGGAGTTCGTGATCGCTGACGACAAGGCGCCGGGGCCAGGCAATCATTTCGCCTTTCGCGCCGATACCCGCGCGGCCGTCGATGCCTTCCACATGGAGGCCCTGAAAGCCGGTGGGCGCGACAACGGGGCGCCGGGTCCAAGACCAAACTACGGCCCGAACTATTACGCGGCGTTCGTGCTCGATCCTGACGGGTTCAACATCGAGGCGGTGTGCCACGCGCCAGCGTGAGGAATGCCCTCCGTGATCAGGGCCTGCGCCCGTCGATGTTTCCCGGCGGGCTGTAGCGACACGCCAGCATGGCCTGATCGCCGCGCGTCTCGACCGCGCATCCGACATGGGTCGTGTCCGCCCAGATCAACTGAGTGTAATGGCCGACGGCGACCCAGTCGCCTGTCCGGCTGACGTTCGGAAAGACGCCGGGGCGATAGCTGGACCGCTCCTCGATCCAGTCGCCGACCATATCCTCCGGCGTGAACGATCGTCCGCCCCACCCGGTCCAGAGGTTCTCGCCATGACCATGGGGACGCGGGTCGTGCGCGAACCGACCTGTTTCGATCAATGTGCGGGCCCAGTCGCGGGCCTCCGCCTCCAGGCTGTCGCTCCAGATCAGCGCAGGCGCGCCGACCCTCGCGCGTTCGGCATTGTGGGCGGCCAAAAGCCGGGCTTCGATCGCATCCGACGGCCGCGCATCGTCCGCCGGTCGCGTAGGGGTCAGGGTACGCGCCTGTTCGGATGCGGGCTCGACCCACAGCGGACCGGACTCAAGGCCCGACTGGGCGCAGGCGCTCACGGCCGGGACGAGCAAGGCGGCGACGGCGATGAGAATGGGTGTCTTCATGGCCTTGGCAAACCCCTGCGAAGCTCGGCTGTTCCCGGAGGCCTTGCCAACTCTTATCTTGACGTTGACGTAAACGTAGGGTTTGTGGCGCGAACGCTCGAATCCGTCCTGTTTGGAGACTGACAGCATGACTGAGGCCTATATCTACGACGCCGTGCGCACGCCGCGCGGCAAGGGCAAGAAGGACGGCTCTCTGCACGAGATCACCGGTCTAAGCCTGGCGACCCAGGTGCTGGAAGCCCTGCGGGACCGCAATGACCTGGATACGTCCAAGGTCGACGACGTGATCCTGGGCTGCGTGTCGCCGGTGGGCGAACAGGGCGCGGACATCGCCCGCACCGCCGTGCTGTCGGCGGGCTGGGCCCAGAGCGTGGCCGGCGTGCAGATCAACCGATTCTGCGCCTCCGGCCTCGAAGCGGTGAACATGGCGGCCGCCAAGGTGAAGTCCGGCGAGGCCGATTTCGCGGTCGGCGGCGGGGTCGAGGCGATGAGCCGCGTGGCCATGGGTTCGGACGGCGGGGCTTGGCCGGTTGACCCGTCCTCGGCCTTCCCGACTTATTTCGTGCCCCAGGGCGTCTCGGCCGACATGATCGCGTCGAAATACGGCTTCA
>JAZKHL010000136.1:0-9943 GCA_040385365.1 Pseudomonadota bacterium
CCCTGATCGGCGCCCACATGATCGGCCACGAGGTCACCGAGATGATCCAGGGCTATGTCACCGCCATCACCATGGAAGCCACCGAGGAAGACATCCACGGCATCGTCTATCCGCACCCGACGATGTCGGAGGCCATGCACGAAGCGGCGCTGGACGCCTATGGGCGGGTGATCCACATCTGACCATAGGATCGCGGACCTCCAGGTCCGCTCCTGTCCCGAAGAGAGCGGACCTGGAGGTCCGCGATCCAAGCCTCAGCGCTTCTTGCCCAACTCGGCTGCGATGTCCTTGACCATGCGGCCGGCCTTGCGGTGGGCGGCGGTGATCTGGTCGCGCGTGACGCCCCAGCGTTTCATCCAGTATTCGACGGCCTGACGCTCGGAGAGGTCGAGACGGTCCTTGTCGATGAAGCCGCGCTTGTCCTTGAGACCGGCCATGAGGGGCGTTTCCTGTTTGCGCCTAAGATATATTATGCGAAATCGTAGTTTGAGTCAGAGCGGAACAGTCGCCGTCCAACCGTCGTAAGCCACTTCAACGCCATCCGGCAAAAGAGTGGCCAACGCGTTGTAATCCAAGTCGAGATGCAGGTTCGTGAGCACGGTTCGCTTCGGCGCCACGCGGGAAATCCATTCCAGGGTCCGGTCCACATGGCTGTGCGTCGGATGCGTCGTCCAGCGCAGCGCATCGACGGCCCAGAGGTCGCAGCCGCGAATGGCGTCCAACCCTGCATCGTCCAGGTCCGACACGTCGCTGGAATAGACCATGGATCCCAGACGGTAGCCGACCGAGCGGATCGGTCCGTGGCCCTGGTCGAAAGTCACGACCGGAACTGGACCGCCCGGACCTTCGATCTCCCATTCAATGCCGTGCTGCGGGATAACGCCAGCCTCGAGAATGGCCGGATAGCCCTGTTTGGACTCGAAAATGTAGTCGAACCGGCGGGTCAGGACGTCGTGGGTCGCTACGTCCATCCAGGCCGGAATCCGCTGGCGACGGCGCAGGGCGAAGACCCGTAGATCGTCGATGCCGTGGGTCTGGTCGGCGTGGTCGTGGGTGATAAGAACGGCGTCCACCCGCGTCGCGCCGGCGCTGAGCATCTGTTCGCGCAGGTCGGGCGACGTATCGATCAGGACGCTGGTCTCGCCGTCTGGCCCGCGTCGCCGCGCCAGCATGGAGCAGCGGCTGCGCTGGTTCTTCGGTTCTGAAGGATCGCAAACGCCCCAGTCGCCATCGCCGCGCGGCACGCCGCCGGACGAGCCGCAGCCCAGAATGGTGACCTCTAGTTCGGCCCCGCTCATGGCGTCACCGGGCGTGGAATGCGGTCGAACAGGGTGAAGAAGGCGTCTGTGGTGCGAGTGTCAGCTTCCTCCATCGACCATCCGCGGATGTCGGCCAGTGTCTGGAGCACATGGCTGACGTAAGCGGGTTCATTTCGGCGACCGCGATGCGGTACGGGCGCCAGGTACGGGCAGTCGGTCTCAACGATGATACGGTCGGCCGGCATGGCGCGGATCACCTGGCGCACATCTTCGGCCGCCTTGAAGGTGGCGATGCCGGAAACCGAGAACCAGGCTCCCATTTCCGCTGCCCGTTCAGCCAGTTCCGCGCCGCTGGTGTAGCAGTGCATCAGGAACCGGAAAGGCCCCCTCGCCTGCTCGTCGGCCAGGATATCGCCCATCATGTCGTCGGCCTCACGCGTGTGCACGACGAGCGGCAGGCCGCTCCGCCGCGCCGCATCGATGTGGACGCGGAACACCTCAGCCTGCACGTCGCGCGGGCTGAGGTCGTAGTGGAAATCCAGGCCGCACTCGCCAATACCGACCACGCGCGGCCGCTGGGCCAGCATCAACAGATCGTCGGCCGTCATCGACGCGTGGTCCTTGGCCTCGTGCGGATGGGCCCCGACCGTGCACCAGATGTCCGGGTGCGCCATGGCCAGGCCGTGCGTGGCCTCGAAGGTCGACAGCTTGTCGGAGATCTCGACCATCAGGCCGACGCCGGCGTCGCGGGCGCGCTGGATCACCGCGTCGCGATCTTCGTCGAACTGCGGGGCATGCAGATTGACGTGGCTGTCGATCAGCATCAGCGCCCTAGCCCCGTCTGGGCCTTGACCCGCGCCAGATCGGCGAGCGCCCCGGACAGGACATCCGCCCGATCCAGATTGATGCCAGCGACCCGCTCCGGCAAGTCGGTCAGCCGCGACCACAGGTCGGACCAGGCCGCCCCGTCGGCCCCGCCGCTCAACGAACGCGCCTTCACCGCCGCGGCCAGCCGGTCGATCAGAGCCTCGAACCGCGCCTGTCCCTCGGCGCCGCGAAACCCATCTGCGATCGACATCTGTTCGGCCCGGTCGATTGCGGGCGAGGACACCCAGGCCTGCGCCAGCCGGTCGATCTCCAGATTGGCCGCGGTCGCAAGATCCAGCGCCGAACCTGGCGAGCCCCGCGCCATCTCGGCGATCCGATAAGCCTCGTCGCGGGGCAGGTTCGTCTGGCGCTCCACCAGTTCAGCCACCGCCGCGTCGGCCCAGGGCGAAAATGTCAGCCGACGGCAGCGCGAGCGGATCGTCGCCAGAAGCCGGCCCGGCGCATGGGTCACCAAAAAAAGGATGCCCCGCTCCGGCGGTTCCTCAAGAACCTTCAGCAAGGCATTGGCGGCATTCATGTTCAGGTCGTCGGCGGCGTCGATGATCGCGACCCGGTGGGCAGCCTGTGACGGGCTCTTGGAAAAAAACTCGGGCAGGTCCCGCGCCTGATCGACGGAGATCGACTTCTTGGTCTTGCCGCCCTCGACCAGCCGTTCCAGCACCAGCAGGTCGGGATGGGACTGGGCGCTGACCAGCTGGCTGACGGGGTCGTCCGGTCGGGCGCCCAGCGGTCCTCGCGAGGGATCGGGCGCGGCGCCCAGCAGCCGGCGCGCGGCACGATAGGCGAAAGTCGCCTTGCCCAGCCCTTCGGGGCCGCACAGCAGCCAGGCGTGGTGCAGCCGCCCCCTCGACTGCGCCTCCACGAAAGCCGATTCGGCCTCGGGGGACGGCGCCAGATCGAACCGGTCGCGGGGATGGGTCATGGCAGGCTCGGCGCCACGGCCGTCCAGACACGCTCAGCGACGGCGTCCGGCGTCCCGGTGGCGTCGATCAGACGACACCGCTCCGGGTAGGTTTGCACGATGCGCGAGAATCCGTCGCGCAAACGCTGATGAAAGGCCAATCCCTTGGATTCGAATCGCGTCTCGGCGACGCCCCTGCTGAGAGCGCGCTCGAGGCCGACTTCGACGGGCAGATCGAAGATCAGCGTCAGGTCGGGCTGGTGCTCGCCGACAACGCAGCGATCGAGGGTCTCGATCAAGGCTTCCGCCGCCCCGCCGCCCGCGCCCTGGTAGGCCCGGCTGGAGTCGGCGAACCGGTCGCACACCACCCAGCGCCCAGCTTCCAACGCCGGTAGGATGGTGTGTTCCAGGTGCTCTGAGCGCGCGGCGTACATCAGGAGCAGTTCGGTACGCGCCGACCAGCGATCCGCCAGGCCCGAAACGACCAGTTCGCGGATGGTTTCAGCGCCCGGAGACCCGCCCGGTTCGCGCGTGCGAACGACGTCCAGCCCCCCTGCGGCAAGCCGTTCGACCAGCCGGCCGACCTGGGTGGATTTCCCGGTCCCCTCCCCGCCCTCGAATGTGATGAATCGTCCGCGTGTCACGCGGGCACAATGGCGATACGGAGCCGTCGGTGGAAGGGCGGAAGCGGCCTATCCCCCGGGAATCAACCGGGCATCGGCATAGCCCTGTGCGAGAGCGCCCTGCCGGGCGGACTCGGCCGCATTGGCGTCTGTCCAGGGCCCCTGGATCACGCGGAAGCTCTGCTGGTTGGTGGCGGCCTGAACCTGTGCGGTGGAGCCGACACGACCGGCTACGGCTCTGGCGGAGGCAGGATCAGGATAGGCGGCGACCTGTAGCCACAGGGTCCGCGCGACGACGGGCTGCGCCACAGCGGGTGGTGGGGGCGCTGGCGACGGAGGCGGAGGCGGCGCTTCGGCCATCTGTATCACCTGACCGCCGCCCAGACGCGGTGCCCGGCCCAGATATCTCACCCTCACCTCGCCGACACCCCGGTTGAGCATGTCCAGCGCCTCGGCAGCGCCTCGCGACAGGTCCAGAATGCGGTCATCGACGAACGGTCCTCTGTCATTGACCCGCAGGACGACGACGCGGCCGTTGGCCAGATTGGTGACCTCGATCAGACCGGGCAGCGGCAGAGTCTTGTGGGCCGCCGTCAGCGCGTGCATGTCGAACCGCTCGCCGGTCGCGGTCGGCCGGCCATTGAACTGATCACCATACCATGACGCCATCCCGACGACGTCATAGGTCGGCTGCTCCTCGGGCCGGTAAGTCCGCCCCCGGATTTGGTAGGGCCGCATCGTGCCCGAAACGATGGGGGCCGGGTCGGTCACAGGCGCGATTCGCGTCGCAGCGACGACGGGCGACCGTCCCGAATCCATCGGCCGCCCGACGCTGGCGCAGGCCGCGACGAGCGACAGAAGGCCGGCAATGCCGAGAATCCGCAGGGTCCGGACGAGGAAAAAAGCAGGATTCCGCATGCGGCGATCATCGCGCCGCAGATTTCCGTTTTGGTTAACGTGCGGGTCGCTGCTATCCCCTGCCCCCGCAAGGAAGTGTGGCCGAGTGGTTTAAGGCACTGGTCTTGAAAACCAGCGACGGTGAAAGCCGTCCGTGGGTTCGAATCCCACCGCTTCCGCCAGCGCCGAGCCTCGCCCGATGCGTGGAAGGACAACCAGCATGATTCACGAGATCGCCGAAATCGAAGTCATCGACGGCCACGCGGCTGAGTTCGAGGCCGCGGTGTCCGAGGCTGCGCCTCTTTTCCAGAACGCTCGAGGCTGCCGCAGCTTCGCCCTGACGCGTTCGATCGAACATCCGCAGCGTTACCGCCTGACGGTCGGCTGGGAAACGGTCGAGGACCACATGGTCCATTTCCGCGAGAGCGAGGCGTTCCAGGGCTGGCGCGCGCTGGTCGGCCCCCATTTCGCCTCGCCGCCGCGCGTCGAGCACGTCGAGACCGTGATCGCGGGCTTCTAGGTCGCTACGGCGGCTGGCGTTCCGGCGCGACAGGTCATCAGCGGCTGGATCTTCGTTCCGAAGTCCTCAATGCCCTGTTCGAAGTCGTCGAAGGTCAGCAGCACGCCGCCAGTGCCGGGCACCTCGGCCATCTCGTCCAGCATCCGCGCGACGCTGGCATATGACCCCACCAGCGTGCCCATGTTGATGTTCACTGCCCCCTCGGGCGCGGCGAGCTGGCGGACGTTGGTCGTGGCGTTGACTTTGTCAGCGGCGCCCTGGTCCTTCAGCCAGCTGATCGCGTCGATATCGATGCCCTCGTTATAAAGTTGCCAGCGGGCCATCGCCTCTTCGTCGGTGTCGGCGGCGATGACCATCACGAGGACGAACATGCTGACATCACGGCCGGTCTTCTCGGTCGCGACCGCCAGCCGCTCGTTGTTGAAGGCGAACGCTTTCGGCGTGTTCACCCCCTTGCCGAGACAGAAGGCATAGTCCGCCCACTGGGCCGAGAATGCCAGGCCCTCGTCCGACGATCCGGCGCAGATGATCTTCATGTCCCCGGTCGGCTGGGGCCGGACGCGGCAGTCGTCCATCTGATAGTAGTCGCCCTTGAAGTCCGACTTTCCGGTCTCCCAGGTCTCGCGCAGGATACGGGCGTATTCGTCGAGCATCTGATAGCGGTTGTGGAAATGCTCCTCGCCCGGCCACAGGCCCATCTGGGAGTATTCCGGCTTCTGCCAGCCGGTGATCAGGTTCAGGCCGAAGCGGCCATGGCTGATCGAATCGATCGTGTTGCACATGCGCGCCGCGAAGGCGGGCGGGATGATCAAGGTCGGGCAGGTCGCATAGATCTTGATCTTCTCGGTCACCGCCGCGAGCCCGGCCATCAGCGTGAAACTCTCCAGCCCGTATTCCCAAAACTCGGTTTTGCCGCCGAACCCGCGCAGCTTGATCATCGAGAGCAGGAAATCCAGGCCGTAGTGCTCGGCGCGCTGGGCGATGCGCTTGTTCAGGTCGAACGACGGCATGTATTGCGGCGCGGTCTCGCTGATCAGCCAGCCGTTGTTGTTGATCGGTACGAAGACGCCGACTTCCATGATGATCGCCCCTCAGTCGTCGCCGTTCAGAAAGGCGACCAGTCGCGCATTGAACGCACCGGACGCCGTCGCCGTAAAGGCATGACCGCCCCAAGGGACGACATCGAGGGTGGCGTCCGGCAGCCCCTCGGCCAGGCGCCGTGACAATCGCGGCGGAACCAGCACGTCGTCTGCCGAGGCGGCGACCAGGACGGGGTGCGGAATGGCGTCCAGCCGGTCGTCGATGTTGAAGGCCAGAAGCGCGCCGATCCGGGACAGCATGACATCGATGCGCGGGAAGCTCGCGATATGGTGAGCCTCCTGCGTCTTCAGCAGGGCGTCGTTTTCGCTGATCCAGTCGGGCGGATAGAGGAACAGGGCCTGGGCCTCGACATAGGCGGTGGGACCGAAGGCTTCGAGCAGGCGGGTGCGGGCCGAGAAGCAGCGGGCGACGTGCGGGTCCGGTCGGGACCAGCCGTTGACGACGACCAGCTTGTCCAGCCTGTCGGGGTGGTCGAGCGCCAGTTGGAGGCCGGCGTTGCCCCCGGCCGCATGACCGACGATGTGGGCCCTGGCCGTGCCGGTGGCGTCGAGGACGGCGATCATGTCGTCGGCCATCGAGGCGACGGAGTGGTCCGGTTTTAGACTGCGGTCGCTACGGCCCGTGCCCCAATGGTCGTAGAGGATCACGCGGAAACGCTCGGTCAGGGCCTCCATCTGCGGCGACCAGAAGGCGGCGGAGCCTCCGAGGCCGGCGGACAATAGCACCGACGGAGCGCCCGCCGGGCTGTCGTGGACCTCCCAGTACAGGCCGTTTGCGGTTCCGCTGTTCACAGTCTCAATCCGAAACGCGGACCGACGGCCGTCATCGAAAGATAAAGGCCGATGGTCAGGGCGCAGCCGAGGCCCAGGGCGGGCCAGAAGGCCACGCCGCGCCTCAGCAGGATCGGGATGACCAGAAACGTCGGCAGCGACGGCAGGACGTACCAAAAGGTCGCCTCCGCGTGCCGCGCCATGTTCTCCGTGTCCGGCCGCGCAGACCACAGCCAGATCATGCCCAGCACCGAGACCAGCGGCAGGGAGGCAATCAGGGCGCCGATGCCGGGCTGGCGGCGCGCGACCTCTGACGCCGCCACGATCAGGATCGCGGAGACGACGGCCTTGATCAGCAGGGTCGCGAGCGGGCTCAGGCTTTCTTGCCGATATGGGCGATGGTGGCGATCTCGACGAGGAAGTCGGGACGGACGAGGCCGCACTGGATGCAGAACCGGGCCGGCTTGTCGCCCGGGAAGAACTCCGCATAGACCTTGTTCAACGCGGCATAATGAGACCAGTCGGACAGGAAGATGTGGTTCATGGTCACGTCCTCCATGGTCCCGCCGGCGGTCTCGATCACCGACTTGATGGTCTCCAGAACGATGCGCGTCTGGCCCTGGGCGTCGCCGACGCAGGCGACATTGTTGTCCTTGTCGAAGGCCAGGGTACCCGAAACATAGACGACCCCGTCAGCCAGGGTGCCCGGCGAGAAGGGGGCGATCGGCGTCTGGGTGCCGGGCGGGGTGATGACGGTCTTGGGCATTCAGGCCTCCTGTGTATTCGGCGCGATCTGACCGACGACGCCCTTGAAGTCGGCGACGCTGGAGACCCAGCCGAAGAATGTCTCGATGTTGTAGATGGCGGCTTTCTGAACGAACTCAGGGCCCGCCTGATGCGTGGCGTCCTCCAGCACGATACCGAAGTATTCGAGGAAGAAGCCGTCCCTCAGCGTTGATTCGACGCAGACATTGGTCGCGATGCCGACGAACACCAGGTTTCTGATGCCGCGCGAGCGCAGCACGCTGTCCAGTTGGGAGTTGAAGAAAGCCGAATAGCGTGACTTGTGCAGGCAGATGTCGCCCGGCTGGGGCTTCAGCTCGTCGACGAGCTCATAATCCCAGGTCCCGCGCGCCAGCAGGGTCCCCGACAGCTCCGGCCGGGCCCGCATGGTCTTCAGCGCGTTGGACTTGTGAAAGTTCGGGCTGCCCGGTCCGCCCGCCTCGACATAGTCGGGATCCCAGCCATTCTGGAAATAGATGACCGGCATACCCGCCCGCCGCGCGACGTCCAGTACGCCCCGAGTGTTGTCGATGACCCGGCGCGCGCCAGAGATGTCGAAGCCCGCCAGATCCAGATAGCCGCCCGGCGAGGCGTAGGCGTTCTGCATGTCGATGACGATCACCGCCGTGTTGGCGGGTGAAATTTCCAGCGGCTCGGGGCGGCAAGGCAGGGTGATCGTGTCGGCCGAGGCCATGGGCGAGTTCCGTCTATGCGTGGGGTCCACCATGACACAGCCGGGCGATCATGGAACCCGTTCGGCTCGAACGCTGTTCGGCTGGAAACAGAGATAGGGAGCCCAGCCATGCGTATCGTCGTGACCACCCTCGCCCTGACCGCCGTCGTCGGTCTCGCCGCCTGTTCGCAGCCCAAGGAGCCCAAGGAGCCCACCGGCACGCCGGACACCGCAGCAACCGCGCCCGCTGGTGCAACCCCCGCCGAACCCAGCATCGGCTCTCCGCCTGACGCGGGCGGCGGCGTCCCCGGATCATCGGAGCAAAGCAACGACAGCGCCAATCCGGATGGGACCAACAAAGACGCGCCCCTGCCCCGCGAGACGCCCTCGACGCCGGACGCCTAAACCAGCCGGCTCTGCACCAGCGCCGCTTCGATGAAGCTGGCGAACAGAGGGTGGGGCTTGAACGGCCGGCTCTTCAGTTCCGGGTGATATTGAACGCCGATGAACCACGGATGGTCGTTGCGCTCGACCGTCTCGGGCAGCACGCCATCGGGCGACAAACCGGCGAAGACCAGACCCTTGTCCTCGATCGCCTCGCGATAGTTGATGTTGACCTCGTAGCGGTGACGGTGGCGTTCGCTGATCGCCGTCGTGCCGTAGATCTCCGCAATCCTGGAACCGGGCGCCAGCGTCGAATCGTAGGCTCCCAGACGCATGGTGCCCCCGAGGTCGCCGCCCTGCTGGCGCAGCACCCGCTGGTTGCCCTGCGTCCATTCGGTCATCAGGCCGACGACAGGCTCGTCCGTCGGGCCGAACTCGGTGGATGAGGCCTTGGGATAGCCGGCCTGGTTCCGCGCCGCCTCGATCACCGCCATCTGCATGCCGAAACAGATGCCGAAATAGGGGATGTTGCGCTCGCGGGCGAAACGGGCCGCTTCGATCTTGCCCTCGGCTCCCCGTTCGCCGAAGCCGCCGGGGACCAGCACCGCGTGAGCGCCCTGCAGGCGATCCTCGCAGGCCTGACGGTCGCCCTCGAAGGTATCGGCCTCGACCCAGTCGATGTTGACCTTGACCTGATTGGCGACGCCGCCGTGATGCAGGGCCTCGATCAGGGATTTGTAGGCGTCCTTCAGGACCGTGTATTTTCCGACGACGGCGACCGTGACCTCGCCGTCGGGCTGCAGCCTGCGACGCACGATCTCGTTCCAGCCGTTCATGTCAGGCGCGGGCGCATCGGTAATGCCGAAATGGGCCAGGACCTCGGCGTCCAGCCCTTCTCGGTGATAGTCGAGCGGCACCGCATAGATGTCCTCGGAATCCATGGCCTGGATCACGCCGGAGGAGCGGACATTACAGAACAGGCCGATCTTGCGCTTCTCGTCCTCGGGGATCGGAAACTCGCAGCGGCACAGCAGGATGTCGGGCTGAATGCCGATGGAGCGCAGCTCCTTGACCGAGTGCTGCGTCGGTTTGGTCTTCATCTCGCCGGCGGTCTTGATGAAGGGCAGCAGGGTCAGGTGGACGA
>JAZKHL010000137.1:0-2664 GCA_040385365.1 Pseudomonadota bacterium
ATCGGATGTTCGCCGACGACCGGGGCTGGAACCGGTCGCTGGAGGAGGCGGTGCGGGGCGGCCTGACCGCCGAGGCCGCCGTCGATCGGGTGCGCAACGAACACCGCGCCCGCTTCGCCCAAGCCCGCGATCCCTACATCAAGGAACGGCTGCACGACTTCGAGGACCTGGCCAATCGGCTCCTGCGGGTGCTGGGCGGCGAGACGCCGGGACAGCGCGAACTGCCGGACGACGCCATCCTTGTGGCCCGAAACCTGGGTCCCGCCGACCTGCTGGAATATCCGCGCCACAAGCTGAAGGGCCTGTTGCTGGAAGAAGGCTCGGCCGCCAGCCACGCCGCCATCGTGGCGCGGGCGCTGCAGATCCCCTGCGTTGGCCGGTTGCAGGGCGTGCGCGACCGGCTGAGCGAGGGCGATCTCGTCATCGTCGATGGCGAGACGGGCGAGGCCCATCTGCGCCCTCGGCCCGACATGCTGGAATCGGTCCAGTCGCGCATGGCCCTGCGCAGCCAGCGACAGGCCGAGTTCGCCAAGCTGCGCGACGTGCCCGCCGTCACCGCCGACGGCGCGCGCATCACCCTGCTGACCAATGCCGGCCTCGCAGTCGATCTGGAGAACCTGGATGCGACGGGGGCCGAGGGCATCGGCCTGTTCCGCACCGAGTTCCAGTTCATGGTGTCCGAGGAACTGCCCCGGCTGAACTCCCAGACCGCGCTGTACAAGCTGGTCCTGGACGCCGCGGGCGACCGGCCGGTGACCTTCCGGACCCTCGACATCGGCGGCGACAAGGTCCTGCCCTATATGGAGACGACCGAGCGGGAGGAGAATCCGGCGCTGGGCCGTCGCGCCATTCGGCTGGGGCTCGATCGGCCGTCCCTGCTGCGGCTCCAGCTGCGGGCGCTGCTGGCTGCGGGGGCCGGGCGCGAGCTGCGCGTCATGTTCCCGATGATCGCCACGGTCGACGAGTTCCGCGCCGCCCGTGAACTGATGGACGTCGAGTGCGAATGGGCGAGGCGTCGGGGTCGCCCGCTTCCGGCCCGGCTGCGCGTCGGGGCCATGATCGAATGCCCCAGCCTGCTGTGGCACCTCGACGCCCTGCTGCCGCTGACCGACTTCGTCTCGATCGGGACCAACGACCTGTTCCAGTATATGTACGCCGCCGACCGGACCAATCCGCTGGTCTCGGATCGCTATGACCCCCTGTCGCCGCCGGCGCTGCGGGCGCTACAGGCGATCCAGAAAGCCTGCGCCGAGACGGGAACGCCGGTTTCGGTGTGCGGCGAACTGGCTGGCAAGCCGCTGGAGGCCTTCGCCCTGCTCACCCTGGGCTACACCCGCCTGTCGGCCCCGGCCGGCGGGGTGGGCCCGGTGAAGAGGATGATCCTGTCGGCCGACCTGACGGCGGCGCGGCGCGGCATGGCCAATCTGCTCGGCTCCTCGGCCGGGTCGATTCGGAACGAGATCGAAAGTCTGGCGCGGAAGTTGAACGTCGCTCTTTGAACGGTCCCGCTTCGGGATCGATTCATCGTTAACATGACGTTGATCTGGCGGCCGAAATGGGTTATCCACAGGACGATATGCATAGGCCTCCGGGGGGAGGCGAGGACCGTCATCCCAACGTGGTAGATGGCCCTTGGTCGAGTACGGAGCGGGGGGCTGTCACGCCCGTTTCGAGTAGGGTGGGGCATAGCGTCATGGCGCTGGATACGGGGAACGTCCCCGACGAGTTTCGGGCTCACCCGGACTGGAAGGACCCTGTGCCCTCCATCACAGATGCGGCGACTCTGGGCGACGGGCTGAGGAAGGCCCGCGAACTGTCGGGCAAATCCATGGCCGAACTGTCCGCCGACACCCGGGTGCACGAACGCTATCTGCGCGCGCTCGAGGAAAACAATATCTCGGGCCTGCCGTCGCGGGTGTTCGCCATCGGCTATGTGCGCGCCTACGCGGGCGCCCTGGGCCTCGACGAACAACTGGCGGTCGAACGCTACAAGCGCGAGACGCCGGACGGTTCGGTGCCGTTGCAGGCGCCGACCGGCGTGGCGTTCGAGGAAGTCCGACGGTATTCGCCCCGCATCGTCGGCGCCGTCCTGATCCTGGCTCTGGCCGTGATCGGCTGGAACGTGTTCCAGCGCGTCAGCCTGATCCGCGCGCCACAGCCGTCCGACATCGCTGAAGTGCCCGAGAGCTGGAGCCTGGGCGACGTGCCGGGCCAGTCCCTGTTGCGCGTCGGCGCGTCAGAGCCCGCTCCGCCGGACCAGACCACGCCGGCCCTCTATATCACGCCGGGTCTCGAAGCCCAGCTAACCGGCATCAACCCCGCCGATACGGCCGCCGTCGCGGCCGCTGCGGCCGCGAACGCCGGCCCCGTGCAGGCCGCCTTCAACCCGCGCGGCGCCATCTACGGCGCCGCCGCCACCGCCTCCCAGGTCGTGCTTCAGGCCAGGAAGGCCGGGGCTTTGGTCGTGCGGCTGGCCGACGGCCGCGTGCTGTTCGCCAGGCAACTGGCCGCCGGAGAGGCCTGGCGCGCGCCGGCCGGCGTCGCCGCGACCATCGACGTCTCCGACCCCGCCGCCTTCGATGTCTATCTGAACGGCGAAAGCGGCGGCGGCCTGACCGCCGTCCTGACCCCGTTGAGCCAGCTCAACGCCCGCGCCGCCAGCCT
>JAZKHL010000138.1:0-2746 GCA_040385365.1 Pseudomonadota bacterium
CAGGGCCGCGATATGGGCGCCGTCGACGTCGGCGTCGGTCATGATCACGACCCGCTCATAACGCAGAGCGTCGATGTCGAAGCGCGGTCCCGGCGTGACGCCTAGGGCGAGCGTCAGGTCAGAGAGCTCTATATTCGCTCGCAATTTGTCGGCCGTAGCATTGGCGACATTGAGGATCTTGCCGCGCAGGGGCAGGATGGCCTGGGTCGTCCGGTCGCGCGCCTGTTTGGCCGAGCCGCCGGCCGAATCGCCCTCGACGATGAACAGTTCGGTGCCGTTGGCGGACTGGCGCGAACAGTCGCTGAGCTTGCCGGGCAGGCGCAGCTTCCGCGTCGCCTGGGCGCGCTGGACCTCCTTATCCTTGCGCCGCCGCAGCCGGTCCTCGGCGCGCTCGATGATGAAGCCCAGCAGGACATTGGCCTGTTTCGGGTTCTCGGTCAGCCAGTGATCCAGCGGGTCGCGCAGCAGGGCCTCGACCAGCCGCTGGGCGTCCGGCGAGGACAGCCGGTCCTTGGTCTGGCCCTGGAACTCCGGATTGCGCACGAAGACGCTGATCAGGGCGCCGGCATTGGCGATGACGTCCTCGGCCGTGATCTGGACGGCGCGCTTCTCGTTGGTCAGTTCGCCATAGGATTTAAGGCCGCGCACCAATGCCGCGCGAAAGCCCGCCTCGTGGGTGCCGCCGTCGGGGGTCGAGACCGTGTTGCAGTAGGACTGGACGAAGCCGTCGGCCTCTCCGAACCCGATCGGCGACCAGGTGACCGCCCATTCGACCGCGCCGGCCTCGCCTTTCCTCTCGACCCGCCCCGAAAACGTCGGCGTGACCGTCTCCAGCTCGCCAATCCGTTCGGCTAGCGCGTCGGCGAGGCCGTTGGGGAAGTGGAAAGTCGCGGCCTCCGGCGTCGTGTCGGTGATCCGTTCGGGCGCGCAGGTCCATTTGATCTCGACGCCGCGGAACAGATAGGCCTTGGACCGGGCCATGCGGAACAGTCGGGCGGGCTTGAACGCCGCGCCCACGCCGAAGATTTCCTCGTCCGGATGGAAGCGGATCAGGGTGCCGCGCTTCTTGGACGGCTGGACCTGGACGATCGATCCTTGCGGCAATCCCCGGCTGAACGACTGTTTCCACTCGAAGCCGTCGCGCCAGACGGTGACGTCCAGCCGGTCGCTCAGCGCATTGACGACCGAGACGCCTACGCCGTGCAAACCGCCTGAGGTTTCATAGGCTTTGCCCGAAAATTTTCCACCGGAGTGGAGGACAGTCATCACCACCTCCAGCGCCGACTTGCCGGGGTGTTTGGGGTGCGGATCGACCGGGATGCCGCGTCCGTCGTCGCGAACCGACAGCACGCCGTCAGCGTCCAAGTCGACGGTGATCAGCTTGGCGTGGCGGGCCACGGCCTCGTCCATCGCGTTGTCGAGAACCTCGGCAAACAGGTGGTGCAGCGCGCGTTCGTCGGTGCCGCCGATATACATCCCGGGCCGTTTGCGGACGGGCTCCAGGCCTTCCAGCACCTCGATCGACGAGGCCGAATAGCTGCCGGGCACGGGCGGCTGTGCCGGCTCGGCGGGGCGGGAGACCGAGACGGTCGCCTGGGATTTCAGGGCCGGTTCGGATGCGGTCGTGCGGGCCGTCGGCTTGGGAGCCTCGGGCATGTCATCGAACAGGGACGGGGCGGTGGACGCGGGCATGGGCGGAGTGTGCGGCGATTCGGGGAGCCGTCTGGTAGGCCCGTCGACGCCCTGTCGCAAGCGGAACGCGGGCGGTCTCGGGCGCCCCGGCCAGAGCGCGCGTCAGGATGGCCAGCAGCAGCACCCAGGGCAGGTTCGCGTAGCTGAGCAACACGCTCTCGGACAGGCTCAACAGCAGGAACACCCCCAGGTATCCAATGCCGAAATAGCCCTCGCGGGCCCCTGCGCTGGGGATACGGAAAATCGTCACCACGGTCGCAAGCGCGACGGTGGCCCCCGTCAGGATCAGGCCTGGCCAGCCCAGCTGGATCAACAGGTCGATCCATCCATTGTGCGCCGAAGGCACCGGCCACTGGGTCTCGGCGCGGATGAAGGCGGCGGGGACGGAATCCTTCCCCCAGAAGGCGCTGTAGCCGAAGCCGGTCATCGGGCGCTCCGCGACCTCGCGCATAAGGGCGACCCAGATGTCGGTCCGCCCGGTCAGGGACGGATCCTTGCCCAGCGCCTTCAGCACCACGGCCGGCTCTGTGATGAAAATATAGCCCCCCGCCGCCGTCAGGACGACGCCGAACCAGATGGCGACGATGGCGAAGGCCGACCCGCCCCGCCGCATGGCCCACAGCGCCCCGATCGCGCCGACGCCGAGGATGAGGCACAGCAGCGAGGTCTTGGACTGGGTCGCCAGCACCAGAACGGTCGTGATCGCCAGAGTGATCGCGGGCAACAGACGTCGGGTGTCGCCGGACGCCAGACAGGCGGCGGCGGCGACGGCGCCGGCCGACATCACCAGCCCCATCTGGTTCTTCTCGTACCACAGCCCGCGCCACAGGCCCGCGTTGTCGGCCTGGTGCACGCCGATCGTCGGATTGGCAAACACCATGATCAGGCTGCCGACCCCCATCATCAGGCACGACAGCATCAACATCCGCGGCAGGTGACGGCCGGTGAAGACCGCTCCCAGATAAATGGCGAAGGCGGATGAGATGGCCATGGCGATGACCCGCCTCTGGGTCACCCCCGGATCGATCGACCACCATTTCGAGGCGAAGGCGTG
>JAZKHL010000139.1:0-4650 GCA_040385365.1 Pseudomonadota bacterium
GGTCTGGCCGACCGCTGCACCATCCAGATTTCCTACGCCATCGGCGTGGCCAAGCCCCAGTCGATCCACGTCGATCTGCATGGCACCGGTAAGGGTTCGGTCACCGAGGCCGTTCTGGAAGACAAGATCCTGGGCCTGATCGGCGGCGCCACGCCCCGGGCGATCCGCGAGCACCTGGGCCTGAACAAGCCGATCTATGCCCGCACCTCCGCCTATGGCCATTTCGGCCGGACGCCGGACGAGGACGGCGGGTTCAGCTGGGAAAAGACCGATCTGGTCGACCAGTTGAAGGCCCTCGCCTGATCCATCCCGCCTGATCTTCGGATCGGGGCTTCGGATCGCCGGTCGTCGCCGAAGGGCGCGGCCGGCGTTTCCGCGTTATAGGCCTGTCCATGCCCGCCACCCCTCCAAAGAAGCCCGGCGACCCGCTGCACCCGCGCGCCACGGGTCCGTTGCGCTCGTTCGGCCGGATCAAGTCCCGCACGATCAAGCCGCTGCAGGCCGCGCTGTTCGACACCCTGATGCCTCGGATCCAGCTGCCGGACCCGGCGGCGGGACCGATCGATCCGGTCGCGCTGATGCCCGAGGCGACCGAGGTCTGGCTGGAGATCGGCTTCGGCGGCGGCGAGCATCTGGCGGCCCAGGCGGCGCGGAATCCTCAGGCGCTGATGATCGGCTGCGAGCCCTTCATCAACGGCGTCGCCTCGGCTTTGCGGCATATCGACGAAGGCGGGCTGACGAATGTGCGGCTGCATGCCGACGATGCGCGGGTCGTGGTCTCGGCCCTGCCGGACGCCTCGCTGGACCGGATCATGATCCTGTTCCCCGACCCTTGGCACAAGGTGCGGCACAACAAGCGCCGCCTGATCCAGCCGGAGTTCGCCGCCGAGCTGAGCCGCAAGCTGAAGCCCGGCGGGCGCTTACGGTTCGTCACGGACTGGAAGGATTACGCCGGCTGGGCGCTGGAGCGATTCCTGGCGACGCCGGGGTTGATCTGGCTGGCGGACGAGGCGTCGGACTGGAAGGTCGCGCCGGCCGATCACGTCGTGACGCGCTACGAGGAGAAGCGCCTGGGCGACACGGACCCGCTGTTTCTGGAGTTCGAGAAGACATGATCTGCTCGGCCGTAGGCCCCTAACAAGCCGACAGCGTGCGGGGCCCTGGGTTCATCACAGCGAACACAACGAGGCCACAGCGATCACGACGAGACGGTGGATGTCTCAGAGGCAGGCAACGCTGTGTTCGTCGTGCCTTTCGTTGTGTTCGCTGTGATGAACTCTTTCTCGGCCATGCCACTCTTCGAGGCCTGCGGCCCGCCCGTCCAGACCCCGCCTTACGCCTGCCGGAATCCCAGCACGTCCTGCATGTCGTACAGCCCCGGCCGACGCGCTCGGGCCCAGGCGGCGGCGGCGATGGCCCCCTTGGCGAACAGGGAGCGGTCGATGGCTGAATGGCTGAGAGTCAGGGTCTCGTCGTCGGAGGCGAACAGCACCGTGTGCTCGCCCACGATCCCGCCCGCGCGGATCGAGGAAAAGCCGATCGAGCCGGCTTTCCTTTCTCCGGAAATACCGTCGTAGGGCGGGCTGCGCAGCTCCGACAGATCGTGCCCGCGACCGTTGGCGGCAGCCTCGCCCAGCATCAGGGCGGTGCCGGACGGGGCGTCGACCTTCTTCTTGTGATGCGCCTCGGTAATCTCGATGTCCCAGTCGCCGGCGTCCAGCCGATGCGCCGCCTGTTCAACCAGACCGATCAGGATGTTGACGCCGAGCGAGAAATTGCCGCTGCGGACAATGGCGATCTTCTCGGACGCGGCCGTCAAGGCCGCCTCCTGATCCGGCGTGAAGCCGGTCGAGCCGATGACCAGGGCCGGGCCGCCCCGCTCGGCGCAGGTCGCCGCGAGCGCGGCCGAAGCCTCTGCCGAGGAGAAGTCGATGACCACATCGCACAGGCTGAGGTCGGGCGTATCGCCCCAGTCGAACCGGACCGAGACCATGACATCCTCGCGCGCGTCGAGCGCGTTGGACACCGCACGACCCATACGGCCGCGCGCGCCCGATATGCCGACGTGGAACAGGGCGCTCAATCGAAGTCCCCGTGCGAGGCGATCACTGGGCGTTCTCACGCGACGCCTTCGCGTCATCCTCAGCGCCGAGGATGTCGGCCCAGAACCGCTTGGCCTTGCCGGCGAAGGAGGCGTTCTTCGGGTTCTGGCTTTCGCCGAACGAGGCCGCCAGTTCCTGCATCAGCTCCTTCTGACGCGCGGTCAGGTCGGTGGGGGTCTCGACGAACAGTTCGACCACCAGATCGCCGCGCTGGCGACCGTTCAGGTGGGGCATGCCCTTGCCCTTGATGCGGACGGTCTTGCCGGTCTGGGCCCCCGCCGGAACCTGGACCGGCGCCTTGCACTCGCCGTCGCAGGCGGTGGAGGTCAGACAGGGGGCTTCGATGTCGCCGCCCAGCGCCGCGACCGTCATCGGCACAGGCACGGTGCACAGAAGGTCCAGATTGTCCCGCTCGAACAGGTCGTGGGGCGTCACCGACAGGAAGACATACAGATCCCCGCGTGGACCCCCGCGCGTCCCGGCATCGCCTTCGCCCGACAGGCGGATGCGCGAGCCGTCATCGACGCCTGCCGGCACCTTGAGGCTGAGTTTGCGGTTCTTGCGCACTTGACCGTGGCCGTGGCAGGTCTGGCAGGTGTCGGCGGCCGAAAGGCGCTGACCCTGACCGCCGCAGCCGGGGCAGGTCCGCTCGACCTGGAAGAAGCCGTTGGCCTGACGCACACGCCCGGCTCCACCGCAGGTGGAACAGGTCGTCGGCTTGGCGCCGCTCTTGGCCCCCGTGCCATCACAGGTCTCGCAGCTCGCCGTCGTCGGCACCGCGATCTCGACGTCCGCGCCCTGATAGGCCTGTTCCAGGGTGATCTCGAGATCGTAGCGCAGGTCCGAGCCGCGACGCGGACCGTTCGACTGGCGTCGCCCGCCGCCGCCGAAGACGTCGCCGAACGCGTCGCCGAAGACCTGGGAGAAGATGTCGTTGACGTCGTGGAAGCCCTGCTGGCCCCCGCCGCCGCCGCCGTTGACGCCAGCGTGGCCGTAGCGATCGTAGGCGGCCCGCTTCTGGTCGTCGGACAGGACCGTATAGGCCTCCGACAGCTCCTTGAACTTCGCCATAGAGGCTTCCGAGCCGCCGTTGCGGTCGGGATGGTGCTCCATCGCCAGCTTGCGATAGGCCGACTTCAGGCCGGCAGCATCGATCCCCCGATCGACCCCCAGCACTTCGTAATAATCACGCGCCATGCGCAGATGTCCCTAAGCCGGCCCCGAACCTTCCGTTCACTGCTCTTTGGCGAGCATGCAAGCGGAATGGCGTCCCATGGGTCACATGGGCGCCGGGCGGCACGATGCAAGTTTCATGAAAGCCACGGTCCTCCCCCGGATCAGGGGGAGGACCACGGCGCTTAGGCGCTCTTCTTCTGGTCGTCGTCATCCGAGGAAACTTCCTCGAACTCGGCATCGACCACGCCGTCGTCGGCGGGCGCTTCGTCACCGCCACCGGCGGCGTTCTGGGCATACATCGCCTCGCCCAGCTTCATCGAAGCCTGGACGAGGGTGTTGGTCTTGGTCCGGATCTCTTCCGGATCGGTGCCCTCGCGAGCAGTCTTCAGCTCGGCCAGACCCGTTTCGATCGCGGCCTTCTCGTCGGCGCCGACCTTGTCGCCGTGTTCGGCCAGAGCCTTCTCGGTCGAGTGGAGCAGGCTGTCTGCGGCGTTCTGGGCCTCGACCAGTTCCTTGCGCGCCTTGTCGGCGGTGGCGTTGGCCTCGGCTTCCTTGACCATCTTGTCGATGTCGGCGTCCGACAGGCCGCCGTTGGCCTGGATGCGGATCGACTGTTCCTTGTTGGTCGCCTTGTCCTTGGCCGAGACGTTGACGATGCCGTTGGCGTCGATGTCGAAGGCCACCTCGATCTGCGGCATGCCGCGCGGCGAGGGCGGAATGCCCATCAGGTCGAACTGACCCAGCATCTTGTTGTCCGACGCCATCGGACGCTCGCCCTGGAACACCCGGATGGTCACGGCCGACTGGTTGTCGTCGGCGGTCGAGAACACCTGGCTCTTCTTGGTCGGGATGGTGGTGTTGCGTTCGATCAGCGGCGTGAACACGCCGCCCAGGGTCTCGATGCCCAGGGTCAGAGGCGTGACGTCCAGCAGCAGCACGTCCTTGACGTCGCCTTGCAGCACGCCGGCCTGAACGGCGGCGCCCAGGGCCACGACTTCGTCAGGGTTCACGCCCTTGTGCGGCTCCTTGCCGAAGAAGGCCTTCACGGCCTCCTGCACCTTGGGCATGCGGGTCATGCCGCCGACCAGCACCACTTCGTCGATGTCCGAGGCCTTCAGGCCCGCGTCCTTCAGCGCCTTGGCGCAGGGCTCGATCGTGCGCTGGATCAGGTCGTCGACCAGGGCCTCCAGCTTGGCGCGCGACAGCTTGATGTTCAGGTGCAGCGGGCCAGAGGCGTTCATGGTGATGAACGGCAGGTTGACCTCGTACTGGGCCGTCGAGGACAGCTCCTTCTTGGCCTTTTCCGCCTCTTCACGCAGGCGCTGCAGGGCCAGCTTGTCCTGGCGCAGGTCGACGCCCTGTTCCTTCTTGA
>JAZKHL010000140.1:0-3315 GCA_040385365.1 Pseudomonadota bacterium
ACATGTCGATGCTGGAGGTGAACCCCCTGATCGTCATGACCGACGGCCATCTGCGCGTGCTGGACGCCAAGGTCAGCTTCGACGGCAACGCCCTGTTCCGCCACGACGACATCAAGCTGCTGCGCGACGAGACCGAGGAAGACGCCAAGGAGATCGAGGCCTCCGAGTGGGACCTCGCCTATGTCGCCCTGGACGGCAACATCGGCTGCATGGTCAACGGCGCGGGCCTGGCCATGGCGACGATGGACATCATCAAGCTGTACGGCAAGGAGCCGGCCAACTTCTGCGACGTCGGCGGCGGCGCCGGCAAGGAGAAGGTCGCGGCGGCCTTCAAGATCATCACCGCCGACCCGGCCGTCCAGGGCATCCTGGTCAACATCTTCGGCGGCATCATGAAGTGCGACGTCATCGCCGAGGGCGTGGTCGCGGCCGTGAAGGAAGTAGGCCTGAAGGTGCCGCTGGTCGTGCGTCTGGAAGGCACCAACGCCGAACTGGGCAAGAAGATTCTGAACGAATCCGGCCTGACCATCCAGGCCGCCGACGACCTCGACGACGCCGCCCAGAAGATCGTCGCGGCGGTCGGCTGAGCCTCTCGCTCACCCACCGACCGTCCCGCTGACCGAATAGCTAGAGCAGACCCATGTCCATCCTCGTCGACAAGAACACCAAGATCATCGTCCAGGGCCTGACCGGCAAGACGGGCGGGTTCCACACCGAACAGGCGCTGGCCTATCACGGCACCCAGATGGTGGCCGGCGTGCACCCGACCAAGGGCGGCACGAACTGGACCGGGTCGAACGGCGAGAGCCTGCCGATCTATGCCACGGTCGCCGAAGCGCGTGACGCGACCAAGGCCGACGCCACGGTGATCTACGTCCCGCCCGCGGGCGCGGCGGCCGCGATCATCGAGGCGATCGACGCGGAGATCCCCTTCATCACCTGCATCACCGAAGGCATCCCGGTGCTCGACATGGTTAAGGTCAAGCGTCACCTGGAAGGGTCGAAGTCGCGCCTTCTGGGCCCCAACTGCCCCGGTATCCTGACCCCGAACGAGTGCAAGATCGGCATCATGCCGGGCTCCATCTTCCAGAAGGGCTCGGTCGGCATCCTGTCGCGTTCGGGCACACTGACCTATGAGGCGGTGTTCCAGACGACGAACGAGGGCCTGGGCCAGACCACGGCGGTCGGCATCGGCGGCGACCCGGTCAAGGGCACCGAGTTCATCGACGTGCTGGAGATGTTCCTGGCCGACCCTGAAACGACCTCGATCATCATGATCGGCGAGATCGGCGGCGGCGCCGAGGAAGACGCCGCCCAGTTCCTGATCGACGAGGCCAAGAAGGGCCGCAAGAAGCCGATGGCCGGCTTCATCGCCGGTCGCACGGCCCCCAAGGGCCGCACCATGGGCCACGCCGGCGCGGTCGTCTCGGGCGGCAAGGGCGACGCGGAATCCAAGATCGAAGCCATGGAACGGGCCGGCATCACCGTCTCGCCGTCGCCCGCGCGTCTCGGCAAGACGCTGGTCGAGGTTCTGAAGGGCTGATTTCGAATCACGGAACGCCGATACTTGTGATCGGCGAGTACTCTGGTTAGCGTCATCTCGCACGTGCGAACGTGGCTTTAGGGGACGCCGTGGGTTTCGCCGCACAGGTTTTCGCGCATCTTCCCGGCAGCCCGTCCTTCAGGAAGCGGCTGAAGTTCTTCTATTTCGACCTGATGGCCAGGATCGGCCTCGTTCAGTCGCCGGCGCTGTTCAGCCTGGACCGGAAGGCGGAGCCTTATCTTCCGGCGGGATTTGGCGTCTTCGTCGAGGTCGGGGCCAATGACGGCGTCAGCCAGTCGAACACCTGGTTCTTCGAACGCTACAAGGGTTGGACCGGGCTGTTGATCGAGCCGGTGCCGGCCCTCGCGGCCATGGCGTCGCGGTTTCGGCGCGCGCCGGTCGCCAACGTCGCTCTGGGCGCTGCGGACGGCGGCCGGCTGGAGCTGTCGGTCTCTGACCTTACGACCACGGCGGACACGGGCAGGATCGGCGCCGATGCGGTGCTCATGTCGGTGCCGATCCGGGCCCTGTCCTCGCTGCTGGACGAGCACGGCCTGTCGCACATCGACTTCTTCTCGCTGGACGTCGAGGGGCTTGAGGTCGAGGTGCTGCGGGGGCTGGACCTGACGCGCCATCGGCCCGGCTGCATGCTGGTGGAGACGGCGGACATCAACGCCGTCCTGGCCGTTCTGAGCGCCCACTACCGGCTTGAGACCAAGCTGACCTTTCACGACTACCTGCTCCGCGCCATCGATTGACGTCGGCCTGGAGCGCTCTACCGGGGCGGAGGGGCGAGAATCGAGGCGTGACGCGCGATTTTCTGCTGCGAATGCCCCCATTCGGTCATGACCCATAAGGAAACAGCGCCTATATGAGCAGCGCTGGCCTCACGCGGATGTGACCGGGGGCCCAAGTCGGGACGACGAATACAATGGCGGACGATGCCGGTCGGCTGAATCAGGTCTTTGCCGAGACCAGCTTCCTTTACGGCTCGAACGCCGCCTTCATCGAAGAGCTGCACGACAAATGGGCGGCCGATCCGTCCAGCGTGTCCGTTGAATGGCGTGGCTTCTTCGATCAGCTGAGGGACTCGGCCGCCACCGTTCAGGCCGCCTCCGCCGCGGGCGGCTGGGGCCGCTCGCAGGCCGCCGAGCCGACCGAAGATTCCGCTGTGTTCGACGGCCGCTGGCCCGCGCCGAAGCCGGACCCCAAGGCGAAGGCGCCCGTGGCGACCTCCGGTCAGAGCGCCCCCGCCGCTGCGGGGAGCGAGGAGATTCGCGCCGCCGCCCACGATTCCATCCGCGTTCTCATGCTGATCCGCAGCTATCGCGTGCGCGGCAATCTGCAGGCGACGCTGGACCCGCTGGGCATCGAGGCGGCGACCAACAATCCCGAGCTGACGCCGGAGTTCTACGGCTTCAACGAAGCCGACATGGACCGGCCGATCTATCTGGACGGCGTGCTGGGTCTCCAGACCGGCACGATCCGCGAGGTCATGGCGATCCTGAAGCGGACCTACTGCGGCAATATCGGCATCCAGTTCATGCATATCGCGGAACCGGAAGAGAAGTCCTGGATCCAGCAGCGGTTCGAGGGCCCCGACGCTTTCGAGAAGAACGGCTTCACCAAGGAAGGCAAGATCGCCATCCTGAACAAGCTGATCGAGGCCGAAGGCTTCGAACGGTTCCTGCACAAACGCTTCCCCGGCACCAAGCGCTTCGGCCTGGACGGCGGCGAGGCCATGGTCCCGGCGCTGGAGCAGATGATCAAGC
>JAZKHL010000141.1:0-8050 GCA_040385365.1 Pseudomonadota bacterium
GCGCATCTTCGGCCCCGACGGCCTGATGCAGTTCGCCCAGACCTTCGCCAAGCTGCTGGCCGTGTCGGCGATCTGCTGGATGGTTCTGAAGCCGCACATGCGCGAGTTCGAGAATATGGCCGCCATGTCGCCGGCCACCATCCTGCCGCTGAGCCGCGACCTGATGATCGCCCTGATGTCCTCGACGATCGTCTTTCTGGGTCTGACCGCCGGCGGCGACTTCATCTGGCAGAGGATGCGCTTCGCCAAGCGCCAGCGGATGTCCAAGGAAGAGGTCAAGGAAGAGTACAAACAGTCCGAGGGCGACCCGCATATCAAGGCCAAGCTGAAGCAGATCCGCATGCAGAAGAGCCGCCAGCGGATGATGGCCAACGTCCCGAAAGCCACCGTCATCGTCACCAACCCGACCCACTATTCCGTCGCCCTGCGCTACGAGGCCGGCGACGCCGCCCCGGTCTGCGTCGCCAAGGGCGTCGACGCCATCGCGCTGCGCATCCGCGAGGTGGCGAAGGAGCACGACGTGCCGATCGTCGAGAACGTCCCGCTGGCGCGGGCCCTCTACGCCGCCGTGGACATCGACGAGACCATCCCGCGCGAGCATTTCGAAGCGGCGGCGAAGGTGATCGGGTTCGTGATGAAGAAGAGGAAGGGGTGAGTGGCTCGAGCCCTTCCCCCATGCTTCATGGGGGAAGGCGGTCCGTCTTCGAGCGAAGCGAGAACAGGACCGATGGGGGTACTTTCCGGCCCGGTGAAAACAAGGAAGTCAGCAAGACCACCCCCATCGGTCCTGGATCGCTTCGCGATCGACGGACCGCGTTCCCCCGCGAAGGGCGGGGGAAGGGCTAAGATAAATCTGCCCTATACTTCCCCAACCGATTCGCGCGGGAGCCCCGCCCCATGACCCTGTCCAGTCCGCCGACCCCATCGCCCCGCCTCGACTGGACCGTCATCGCGATGGCCGTGGGCTTCGCCATCGCCATCGCCGCGCTGGCGTGGCCCGCCTTCCAGACCGGCCCTGTCACCACGCCGCACATGATCCTGCTGATCACGGTCGCGGCCGTCGCACTGATGGGTCTGTTCGCCTTCAACCGCATCGACGTGAAAAGCTCGGACCGCCCCGCCGGCGATGTGGCGGTCGAGATGCTGGACGCCATGGCCGAGCCCGCCGTGCTGGTATGGCCCTCGGGTCAGGTGCTGGCCTTCAACGGGGCCTGGGCATCCCAGAACGGCGCCACCGTGACCCTGCCCAAGGGCAAGTCCGCCCAGGCCCTCTACATGGCCTTCGCCCAGGCGCGGAAAGGCGAACAGGCCCGCGCCATCGTCATGATCGGCTCCCGCGAGATCGAGGTGCTGATCGGTCAGGCCGGGGAGGGGCGCTTCCTGGTCCGCGAGGCGCCGGAAGCGACCCTGTCCAGCGCCGCGCCCCCGATCGCATCCGCAGCGCCCGCCGCCGCGACCGGTGATGGCCGGGCCATGGCCGCCGGCGCGCCGTTCGGCTCGGCGGTCATCGCCGGCGACGACATCTTCGCCGGTCGGGCGGAGGAGGCGAACCCCGCGCTCGCCACCCTGACCGGTCCCGCCTCCGCCCGCGACGCCGCGTTCGGCCATCTGTTCGACCCGGCCGGCGTGACCGAGGCCCGCGCCCGTATGACCGCCGGATCGACCGGCCCGATCGAGCTGGTCGCCCGCGCCCATCCCGACCGGATGCTGCACCTGTACGTCGCGCCCGAAGGCGACAAGCGCCGCGTCTGGCTGTTCGACGTCTCGGCCCAGAAGTCGATGGAGCTGCAGCTGTCGCAGGCCCAGAAGATGCAGGCGGTGGGCCAGCTGGCCGGCGGTGTCGCCCACGACTTCAACAACCTGCTGACCGCCATCCAGATGCAGCTCTCGGAGCTGCTGGAGCGCCATCCGGTCGGCGACCCGTCCTATGACGGCCTGAACCAGATCCGCCAGACCGGCATCCGGGCCGCCGATCTGGTGAGGAAGCTGCTGGCCTTTTCGCGCAAGTCGACCGTGCGGCGCGAGCGGTTGGATCTGGGCGAACTGGTCGGAGAGTTCGCGGTGCTGCTGCGCCGCCTGCTGCGCGAGGACGTGCGGCTGGAGACCGACTACGGCCGCGACCTGCCGATCGTTCTGGCCGACAAGTCGCAGCTCGAGACGGCGGTGATGAACCTCGCCGTCAACGCCCGCGACGCCATGCGCGGCGTGGTCGAGCCCGGCGCCGGCGTCGTCACCATCCTGACGCGGCGCCTGTCGCAGGATGAGGCGCGCACCCTGGGCTGGCGCGACGCCCCCGCCGGCGACCTCGCCCTGATCGAGGTGTCCGACACCGGCCCCGGCGTGCCGCCCGAACTGCTGGACAAGATCTTCGAGCCCTTCTTCACCACCAAGGCGGTCAACGAAGGCACCGGCATGGGCCTGGCCACCGTCTACGGCATCGTCCAGCAGGCGGGCGGCCACATCGGCGTGACCAATCTGGAGGGGGCCGGCGCCGCCTTCCGCATCTTCCTGCCCGCCGCCTCGGAACAGGAGCTGACCGAGGTCGCGCCCGTCGAGGTCAAGGCCAAAGCCGCGCCGCGTGATCTGTCCGGCAACGGCCGCATCCTGTTCGTCGAGGACGAGGCCGCCGTGCGCGGCATCGCCGCCAAGCTGCTGCGCCAGCGCGGCTATGAGGTCATCGAGGCCGCCGACGGCGAGGAGGCCCTGATCCTCGCCGAGGAATGGGCGGGCCAGATCGACATGATGATCTCCGACGTCATCATGCCGGGCCTGGACGGGCCGTCGCTTCTGAAGAAGGCCCGCAAATACCTCGGCGACGCGCCGGTCATGTTCATCTCCGGCTATGCCGAGAGCGACTTCTCCGACCTTCTCGCCGACGAGACCGGCGTGTCCTTCCTGCCCAAGCCGCTGGATATCAAGACGCTGGCGGAACGGGTGAAGCAGGAACTACGGCCGGCATAGATTTTCCCTCTCCCAGTGGGAGAGGGCTTGAGCGCACACGAGCAACGCGAGTGTTCTTGCGCGAAAGGGTGAGGGTCGTGCCCTCACCGGCGAAGCCAAGCCCTCACCCTTTCGGCTAAGACGCATCGCTTCGCTCTGCGAGCCTCAAACCCTCTCCCGCCGGGAGAGGGAAGGTTCACCGCTTGCCACCCTGTCCCACATACCGCCCTATGCCCGTCTGTCCCCGTTTCGGAGCTCCCATGCGCGTCGCCCTCCTGTCAGCCGTCGCTGTCCTCCTCGCCACCCCGGCGTTGGCCCAGCAGGCGCCCCCCGTCCGCTACGACGTCAGCTTCGACAACGCCGCCCACCACGAGGCCCGGATCACCGTCACCTACGCCGACGTCGGCACGGCTCCCGTCCGGTTCCAGATGTCGCGCTCGTCGCCCGGCCGCTACGCGATCCATGAGTTCGCCAAGAACGTCTATTCCGTCTCCGCGACCAACGGCGCGGGCCAGCCGCTGGTCATCGATCGGACCGACCCCTACGGCTGGACGGTCGGTGGCCACGACGGCACGGTAAGTCTGACCTACACCCTGTTCGGCGACCGGTCGGACGGCACCTATTCCCAGATCGACCCCAGCCACGCCCACCTGAACATGCCCGCCACCCTGGCCTGGGCCACCGGCTTCGATGACCGCGCCGTGCAAGTGACCTTCAAGCCGTTCGACGCCGCCTGGGACGTGGCCACCCAGCTCGCTCCCACGTCAGATCCTCACGTCTTCACCGCGCCGAACCTGCAATACCTGATGGACAGCCCGACCGAGCTTTCGGACCAGATGGTGCGGTCCTGGACGGTCGATGACGCCGGCACGCCGCGCACGATCCGCATCGCTCTGCACCACGCTGGAACAGACGCCGAGGCCGATGTCTTCGCCGAGCGCGCCGAGCGGATTGTGGCCCAGCAGATCGCCATCTGGGGCGACGTCCCTGACTACGATTTCGGGACCTACACCTTCATCGCCGACTACCTGCCCTATGTGAACGGCGACGGGATGGAGCACCGCAACTCCACCATCATCAATGACAGCCGCTCGTTGAAGGACGCCGACTACGACCAGCTCGGCACCCTCAGCCACGAGTTCTTCCATTCCTGGAACGTCGAACGCATCCGCCCCGACGAGCTGGAGCCGTTCGACTTCACCCGCGCCAACCCGACCCCGTCCCTTTGGTTCGCAGAAGGCTTCACCAGCTACTACGGCCCGCTGGCGATGAAGCGTGCAGGGGTCGCCGACGTGGACGCCTTCCTGGCCGAAATGGGCGGTCAGCTCGACTTCGTGCAGAACGCCTCGGGTCGTCGCTTCGGCTCGCCGCAGGAGATGAGCCTGCGCGCGCCCTTCGTGGACGCGGCCACGGCGATCGACCCGACCAATCCGAACATCTTCGTCTCCTACTATCCCTACGGCGCGGTGATCGGTTTCGGCCTGGACCTGACGCTGCGACAGCGGTTCCCAGGCGTGACGCTGGACGACCTGATGCGGCGCATGTGGCGCACGAACGGGGTCAACGAAACGCCCTACAGCCCCGCCGATCTTCAGGCTGGCCTGGCGGAAGTCACCGGCGATCCGGCCTTTGCCGCCGATGTGTTCGACCGCATGATCCGGGGCAGTGAGCTGCCGGATTTCGCCCCACTGCTCGCCCAGGCCGGCGTCGTCGTCCGACCCGCCAACCCGGACAAGGCCTGGGCCGGCGGCGTGCGTCTCGCCCCCACGGGAGCTGCGGTGATCGGCGCGGCCTTGGCGCCGGGGACGCCGCTCTATGAAGCCGGCCTCGACCGAGGCGACACGATCATCGGGCTTGGCGATGCGGCTATCACGAGCCAGGCCGACTGGTCGGCCGCCCTGGCCACGGCGAAACCCGGAGACGAGATGCCGATCCGCTTCCTGCAACGGGGCATCGAACGCGGGGCGACGCTCCGCCTCCTCGCCGACCCGGCTATCAAGCTGGTTCGTGTCGAGGCCGAGGGCGGCTCCGCCACCCCCGATCAGTTGGCCTTCCGCGAGGCTTGGTTGGGCTCGGCGACGGAATAGGTTCGCCGCGTCAGCCCTTCCCCCGCTTGCGGGGGAAAGCGGTCCGTCTTCGAGCGAAGCGAGAACAGGACCGATGGGGGAACTTTCCTGCCGACGAGCAAGCACAGCACTTCCCCCATCGTCCAGCGTGTCGCTTCGCTCCACGGCCGGACACTTCCCCCATCAAGTATGGGGGAAGAGCTACTCCGCAGGCTGCGCCGCCGCCGCGATATCCGGATCGCTCGCCGCCTCGGCCAGCAGCCAGTCCCGGAAGCGGGCGATCTTGGGCGAACGTCGTCGGTCTTCCGGCCAGGCGATCCAGTAGCCTTCGGACAGCTTCACCGTCTGCGCGAACGGCCTCACCAGCAGTCCGGCCTTGATCTCGCGCGCGAACAGGATCGGCGAGCCAAGGGCCGCGCCCTGACCGCCCATCGCCGCCGCCACCTCCAGTCCCTGGATGTCGGCTCGCAGCCGCGAGGCGGGGGTCTCAGACGTCGTCACCCCGGCGTTGGCGAACCAGGCGGCCCATTCCTTCTCGTCCCCGACCCGAGGCGCAGCCACGAGGTCGGCGGGCGTCTTCAGCCCCAACCTGGCGCACAGCGCGGGGCTGCACAGAGGGGTGAACACGCTGGGCATCAGCAGGGCGCATTCGACCCCGGGCCAGTCGCCGTCCCCGGCCCGGAGCGCGATGTCCATGTTCTCGCGCGCCAGGTCCATGATGCGCGCCGTCGTATCCAGCCGCACCGCCAGCCCTGGATTGGCCACCTGGAACGCGCCCAGCCGGGGCGCCAGCCACTGGGTCGCCAGGGTTGTCAGGGTGGTGATCGACAACACCCCCTGATCGGCCTCGGTCACCTCGGCGAAGGCGCGGCGCAGGGTGGTCATCGCCTCGGTCGCCGCCCGCGACAACCGCTCGCCCGGCTCGGTCGGCTGTACCTCGCGCGGCAGACGGCGGAACAGGCTGATCCCCAGCCGTGTCTCCAGCGCCTTGATCTGCCAGCTGACGGCCGCCTGGGTCATGCCCAGCTCCTCGGCCGCGCGGGTGAAGCTGTTCAGGCGCGCCGCCGCCTCGAACACCCGGATCGACGACAGAGGCAGGCCGGACAATGAATCTGACATAAGGGAACCTGGGGCTGACCGTCTCCGATACTCATTTGCGAACGCGGTTTGTCAAGCCGATATGAAGCCTGTCACAGGCAATCGGCACAGGAGGCCGCCATGGAACAAGATCATCGCAATCATAAGGATGCCCCATGGGGTTGGTTCGGCGTGCTCGTCGGGCTGCTCGACGGCTTTCCTCGCGCCCGCGCCCATTCGCGACGCGAGCCGACCGGGTCTCGCCGTGTCGTCACGCCCTGGAGTGGGCGCGCGCCGCATGGCTGGTCCGCCTGATCCTCAGACCGTCTCTTCGTCCCTCTGACGCAGCACGTTGTGCATGTCGGTGGCGGCGACCGCGGCTTCGGCCGTCGCCACGGCGATCTGGTTGAGACCCCGCACCACGTCCCCGGCGGCATAGAGGCCGGGGACGCTGGTCCGCTGGTGCAGGTCGACCTCCAGCCGCCCATCGTCGGCCCGAACGGCGCCCAGCGTCTCGGCCAGGCCGGTATTCGGCGTCGTGCCCAGGGCCGAATAGACCAGGTCGAACGAGCGGTATTCACCGTTCCAGCACAGGGCGTCGACCCGGTCGCCCTTCAACCGCACCGTTTCGATCGGGGTCTCAACCAGTTCGACGCCCAGCCGCTCGAGCGCGTCGCGTTCGGTCAACTGCTCCGGTGAACCGATGTGGATCAGGGTCACCCGGTCGGAATAAGTGCGCAGGAAGGCGGCCTCGCGCACGCCCTTGTCGCTGTGGCCGATGATGGCGACGGCCTTGTCGATGGCCTCGTAGCCGTCGCAGATCGGGCAGATGCGGACCAGCGAGCGCTCGATCGCGCGCTCGACCCCGGGCAAATCCGGATGATGGTCAGTGACGCCCGTCGCCAGCAGGACCGCCCGCGCCCGGACTGTCCGCCCGTTCAACTCGGCCTCGAACCCGGCTCCCAAGGGCGTCAGTCGCTCGACCGATCCGCCCTCGATCACCGCGCCGTATTCCTCGGCCTGCTCGCGCATCCGGCCGAGGATGGCGTCGCCGGTGATGCCGGCCGGGAACCCCGGCATATTGTGGCTCAGCGGAATCCAGCAGGCTCGCGGCGCGCCGGCGTCGGCGACGATCACCGAGCGTCGAAACCGTCCCAGATAAGTGGCCGCCGTCAGGCCCGCCGGCCCGGCTCCGACGATCAGGACATCGACGTCGGCGCGCATACCGTCAGCTCCTTGATAACCGCGACAGGGAAGACGTCAGGCCTTGCGAAGTTCGCTGGGCTTATGCGCGGCCTTGGCGCCGGTCTTGCCGCTCTCGACCAGATACTCGGGGTTATCGTTGGACGCCGCAACCTCATGCGTTTTAATCTTGGTGGGCGAGGTCAGCTTCTTGACCACCTTGCCCTCGGTCGTGCCCTGGCTGTGATCCCATTTGACCTTGTCGCCGGCTTTGAACGTCTTTTCGGTCATTTCGCGGGCTCCTTGGGCTTGGCTTCGACATCAGCGAGCACGGCCCGCATCAGTTCCGCATCGATCAGGATCGGCATTTCGCAGAAAGCGATGATCCATCGCCTCACCAGCGCTTCGGTCTCGGTATCCATTCGGCGGCGCCCCCTTCGTTACAGGCCGTCGCCCTTCCGCCGATGAGAACCGTCCCGCGCCGTCCGGGTTCAGCTTGGCCGTGCGCGACTTTTTCCGGGCACGGTTAATCCGGAGCCCTCGCCCTTTGCCTCACGCGCCTGTGGTGGCTATACCCCCGGCCACTCTCCGAAATCGCACGCAAGGACATTCGCCCATGGCCAAGATCAAGGTCGCCAATCCCATCGTCGACATCGACGGCGACGAGATGACCCGAATCATCTGGCAGTGGATCAAGGACAAGCTGGTCTTCCCGTTCCTGGACGTCGATCTGGACTACTACGACCTGGGCATGGAGCACCGCGACGCCACCGACGACCAGGTGA
>JAZKHL010000142.1:0-2768 GCA_040385365.1 Pseudomonadota bacterium
CCGGCTCGTCCTTCAGCGCGCGCTGCTGCATCGACAGCAGGGACGAGATGATCTGCAGGTTGTTCTTCACCCGGTGATGGATTTCGCGCATCAGCGCGTCCTTCTCCGACAGGCTGTCGTTCAGCGACCGGTCACGGGCGGCGATCGCCTCGGCCAGTTCGTCCAGGGTGCCGGCCAACATCCGGATTTCGGCGGGTGCATTGGCCGCCTGAACAGGACGGACGGAATAGCGACCCCGCGCATAGAGAGCGGCGATCCGCTCCAGATAGTCCAGCCACCGGACCACGATCCGCTCCGACACCAGCATGACGGCGGCGAAGGCGGTGATCCAGGCTGCGAGTGGAAGCAGCAGCACCCCGATCGGGTTGATCCGCGCCCAAGACAGGAGACCGGGCGACGGAGCCGAGATCACCACATAGACGTCGCGGCCCGCCAGTGCGGCCCCAGCGTAATCGCGGTGCTCGCCGAGGGAATCGTCGGCTTCGAACACGGAGGACTGGCCTTCGCGCGCGCGCTCGACCCAGCCCAACAGGCCGGGGCCCTTCTCGAAGGTGAAGGCTCGAACGTCTGTGGCGACCAGGACCCGGCCCTGCTCGTCCGTCAGGGCGGCTTCGGCTCCCTCCGGCAACGAGGGGTCGTCGATGTCGGGCTGCAGAGCGGCGAGCGGCAAGACAGCCGCCATGGCGCCGGCGAACACGCCTCGTGGCCGTTCCCAGCGAACCCCGACGATCAGAGCCGGGCTGCTCTCGACCAGGGTGGTCGCCTGCGCCAGGGTGACGGGCTCGCCGCGTCGAAGCCGCTGAAACCAGGGCTCGGCCGCCATCGACACATCGATCGGCAGGACTTCGGAACTGCAAACCGCCTGTCCGTTGGCGCCGAAGCGGTAAAGGGCGTCATAGCCCTCGAGTTGTTCCACCAGCGCGGCCAGACGCGGAGCGCACGATGGTCCGGTGGCCTCAGGCGCCATAGCCCCCAGAAGAATGGTCGCGGAATCGAGCCGCGCCCGCGCGGCGACCGCAGTTCGTTCGGCCGCGAATTGAAGGTCGGATCGACGATCCTCTGCCTGACGCCGGAACTCGGACTGAGCCTGGAAGACGCCCAGCATCAGGATCGGCAACAGCGCGAGGGCCATGGCCAGGCCAAGTCTGAACCGGATCCCCTGGACCTTGCCCGGGCCGCCGCGTCGGGTCCACATGCGACGGACGGACAAGGCGGCCCGACCGGTGGGGCGTGGACGACCAGACGTCGGCACGATCAGCCTTGCCGGGCGCCGCTGAGACGGTCCGCGTCGGCGAGAATGGAACGCATGGCGTCGCCGGCGGCGCGACCGTCACGACCGTAACCGCCGCGCTCAAGCGTGGCCTGCAGCGCCTTGCGAGCGCGGCTCACCCGGCTTTTGACCGTACCGACGGCGCACTGGCAGATTTCGGCCGCCTCTTCGTAGGCAAAGCCGCCGGCGCCGACCAGGATCAACGCCTCGCGCTGTTCTTCTGGCAGGGTGTTCAGCGCCTGACGAAGTTCGTCCAGAGCGACGGGCGCTTCGGGATCGTCAACGGCGACCAGGGTCCGCTCGGCGGCTTCCTGATCCAGTTGGGTCGAACGCCATGAGCGACGCTTCTCGGAATAGAACTGGTTGCGCAGGATCATGAAGGTCCAGGCCTTCATGTTCGTGCCCATCTGATAGCTGGCCCGGGCGTCCCAGGCCTTCATCATCGCGTCCTGCGCCAGATCGTCAGCGGCGGTTGGGTCGCCGGTCAGGGTGCGAGCGAAGGCGCGCAGATGCGGGATCAGCTGGACCAGTTCGCGCTTGAACCCTTCGTCGTCGGCGGAAGGGGGCTTGGGCGCGGTCGAGCGAGCGGTCGAGCTCACGCCTTGCCCTCGTTGGTCTTGCGCTCGTCGGCGCGACGCAGGATGTCCAGGAACTCGTCCGGCACAGGCTCATTGACCACTTCATCGAACATGTGGCGAAGCTTCACGCCGATCGCCTGCTGACGCAGGCGCGCCTCTTCCAGCGGTGGTTCGGAGCCCGAGCGAACGGGCTGCGGTTTTCGCGCTGAGTCCGAAGAATCAATCATGGATTTCAAAGCCGCCAGTCGTTGATCTCATTCAAGGGGTCGCACCCGGTTGAGCGCCGGGGTTTCGTTGTTCAGCCGGTCAACGTCGTCGAATGGCCGTAGTTCCGTATCGCAACCATATTTATGGTCAAGCTCGCTCGAAGGCGCGGAACCGTGGCGGTTGTGATACGTTTGGGGCCTATCGCGCGCCCGGATGAACGGGCGGCACGCTGTTTTTGTCGGGGATTACAAACATGAGCCTATTGGCCAGACTCGCGCCTCACCTGCCCTACGTCCGCCGTTACGCGCGGGCGCTCACCGGGGATCAGGCGACGGGCGACAACTATGTGCGTGTGGCGCTGGAGGCCCTCGCCGCCGGCGAACGCCAGCTTTCCCCAGACATGACGCCGCGCGTGGCCCTGTATCATGTGTTCCACGCGATCTGGTCGTCGACCGGCGCCCAGCTGGAGGATCAAAGCGGCCTTGAAGGACAGGACGATGCGTCGCGCCGCCTGATGCGTATCGCACCCCGCTCGCGCCAGGCCTTCCTGCTGACGGCGCTGGAAGGCTTCACGCCCTCCGAAGCCGCTCAGATCCTGTCGGCCGACGCCCATTCGGTCGAACGCCTGATCGGCGACGCCCAGGCGGAGATCGACGCTGAACTGGCCACCGACGTCCTGATCATCGAGGACGAGGCCATCATCTCGGCCGACA
>JAZKHL010000143.1:0-3630 GCA_040385365.1 Pseudomonadota bacterium
TGATCTGCGAGATCATGAACGAAGACGGCACCATGGCCCGGATGCCGGATCTGGTGGCTTTCGCCCAGCTGCATGGGCTCAAGATCGGCACGATCGCCGACCTGATCGCCTATCGCCGCCGCACAGAACGCTATGTCGAGCGGGTCATGGATACGCCGTTCGACAGCGTCCACGGCGGGCCGTTCCGCCTGATGCTGTTCCGCGACACGGTCGAGGGCGGCGAGCATATCGCCCTAGTCCACGGCCGGATCGAAGCGGGCAAGCCGACGCTGGTACGGATGCACCAGGTCGATTTCGCCGCCGATCTTCTGGGCCACCGCGAGGATCGTCAGGGCTACATTCCTGCGGCGCTCAATCAGATCAGCGATGCGCGCGAGCCGGGCGTCGTCGTTTTCCTGCGCGATCCGTCGCTTCAGAGCCTGGCCGAGCGCCTCGGCGGCATGGACCGGCCGATGGTCCCGGACCGCGCAATCAAGGCCTATGGGCTCGGCGCGCAGATACTGCTGGATCTGGGCGTGCGCGACATGATCGTGATGAGCTCGACCCGACCCGAACCGACTGCGCTCGAAGGTTACGGCCTGCGTATCGTCGGTTGGCGCGGCATGGACGGAGAAGACCAATCCTGAGCGAACCCCTCCGCGTCCTCATCGTCGAGGCGCGCTTCTATGACGATCTGGCCGACGCGCTTCTGGAAGGCGCCAAGGACGCGCTGCGCTCTCGGGGCGTGCAGTTCGACGTCGTGACCGTGCCGGGCGCGCTAGAGATCCCACCGACCATCTCGATCGCCGAGGATGCCGGCCGCTTCCCGACCGCGCCGCGCTATGACGGCTATGTCGCCTTGGGCTGCGTCATCCGGGGCGAGACCTATCATTTCGAGATCGTGTCGGACCAGTCGGCGGCCGGGATCATGGCTCTGGGCGTCAAGGGCGTGATCATCGGGAACGGCATCCTGACAGTCGAGGACGAGCATCAGGCCTGGGCTCGGGCCCGCCTGTCCGAGGGCGACAAGGGCGGCGGTGCGGCGAAGGCCTGCATGGACCTGATTGCATTGAAGAAGCGATTGCGACTAGGGCTCGGCGAATGACCGAACCCAACTCCATCCAGTCCGTCCTCGCCCAACTGGCCGAGAACGAGCGCGCCCAGGCCGAACCGCAACTGACCAGCCGGCAACGGCGTGCGCGGACGGTCGCCCGTCTGGCGGCGGTGCAGGCCCTGTATCAGATGGAGCTGGCCGGGGAGGGCGTGGAGACCGTCATCACCGAGTTCTCGAACCACCGCTTCGACACCGACATCGAGGGCGAGCCGCTGGCGGAGGCCGACGAAGCCTATTTCGCCGACGTCGTGCGTGGCGTGATCGGCAGCCAGAAGGACATCGACGCCTCGGTGAAGGCGCGGCTGGCGTCGAATTGGCGGCTGGAGCGGCTCGACGCCACCCTGCGGGCCCTGTTGCGTTGCGGGGCGTGGGAGCTGGCGCACAAGCTTGAGGTGCCAAAGGAAATCGTCATCGACGAATACGTCGAGCTGGCCAAAGCCTTCTTCGACGAGGCGGAAGCCAAGTTCGTCAACGCCGCGCTGGACGGCGTGGCTCGCGACGTGCGTCCGAAAGCCTGATCCATGGCGGCCGTCGATGTCGCCGGCGAGTTCGAGACCATCAGGAAGCTGCTGGTCCCGCTGGCGCACCCCGAATACGCGCGCGGCCTGATGGATGATGTGGCCGTGCTGCCGTCGCGGCCTGGCTTCGATCTGATCCTGACCAAGGACGCCATCGTCGAAGGGGTCCATTTTCTGGCCAGCGATCCGCTGGATGCTGTGGCGCAGAAGCTGTTGCGGGTGAACCTGTCGGATCTGGCGGCGAAGGGGGCGGAGCCGCTGGGGTATCTGCTGGCCTGCCACTGGTCGCCGCGCTGCGGATGGCCGGAGCGCGAGGCCTTCGCGGCGGGGCTAGCGGCCGATCAGACGACGTTTGGCATCCATCTGCTGGGTGGAGACACCGTGCGGACCCCGGGGCCGGCGTCGTTCTCGGTGACGATGCTGGGCTGGTCGGCAAAGGGAAAGGCGGCGTCGCGCGCGGGCGCCAGGCCCGGGCACGCCGTCTATGTCACGGGCACGATTGGGGACGGGCGGTTGGGATTGCTGGCGGCGCAGGGACGGCTGTCGCTGGAGTCCGAGCGGGTGGCGGCTCTGGCCGAACGCTATCATCGCCCGACTCCGCGCGTCGCGTTCGGCCAAGCGATCCAGGGTCTGGTCGGCGGCGGAATCGACATCTCCGATGGGCTGATCGCGGACCTGGGCCACGTGGCGGAGGCGAGCGGGGTGGGGATCACGCTGCAACTGGAACTGACGCCCCTGTCGGCGGCGGCGCACGCCTGGTTCGAGAACCGCATCGACCCGCAGGCGGCGCTGGAAGATCTGGCGTCCGGGGGCGACGACTATGAGATCGCCTTCACGGTTCATCCGTTGGACGAGGCGGCGGTCAAGCGCGAGGCCGAGCGGCTGCACCTTCGATTGACGCGCATCGGAGAGGTGACGGCGGGGTCGAGGGTGTCTGTCCGTTATCTGGGCCAGCCCGTGGCCGTGCGAAAAGCTGGCTGGACGCACGATTAAAGCCCTTCCCCTGCGCTTGGCGGGGGAAAGCGGCGCGTCGTCGAGCATAGCGAGACGCGTCGCCGATGGGGGAAGTCTTGCTTGGCTTTGTCGCCTTATGGTCGATGGGAAAATTCCCCCATCGGTCCTGTTCGAGCTTCGCTCGAAGACGGACCGCTTTCCCCCGCAAGCGGGGGAAGGGCAACTGCAACGGAATCCTAATCGGTCTCGTCCACAAAGACGCCATGCGCCGCAGAGACCTCTTCGCCCTTGGAACCCTGGCTCTGGCCGGAGCCGCCGCCACCAGCGCGACGGCGTCTGAGGATGCCGCTTCCGAGGGGACGCCATCGCTGAACATCGCCGGCGTCGGTCTGCCGATCATCTCGGGCGGGCGCATCCGCAACTATGTCTTCGTGACCATCAGACTTTATCTCGGCGGGGGGCAAACCCCTGAGACGATGCGCGCCAAGGATCCCTATTTCCGCGACGCCCTGGTCCGGGCCGCCCATCGGACGCCCTTCGTGGTCGCCGATGACTGGACGCGGGTCAACGAAACGGCGATCTCGGCCATGCTGATGAGCGCGGCGCCAGCGATATCCGGCGCTGGTTCAGTCGTTCGCGCCGATGTCGTGACCCAGACCCCACGCCGTCGCACCGGCGTCCGGCAGGGCTAAAAAACCCCGTCCGTCCTGAAAAGGCCGGTTGCGCCGCCTGCGCGCATTTGGCACGGTTCCGCCGCAATTCCCGCGGGACGCACTCAGGCGTCCAGACTGCGCACGGGGGGACCGGAAGGCGGAAAGAGGCGAATAACGCCCGCCGCGCCAAGGGTCCGAGCGCCTAATGCTTTAGGTATGGAAACGCCAAAATGACGAATGTTCTGTGGCTAGTGATAGCCGCCGGCGCACTGGGAGTCCTTTACGGGCTCGTCCAGACCGCCAGTCTGATGAAGGCCGAAACCGGCAACGACAAGATGCGAGAGATCGCGGCCGCGATCCAGGAAGGGGCCTCGGCCTATCTGAAGCGCCAGTACACCACCATCGGCATCGT
>JAZKHL010000144.1:0-4475 GCA_040385365.1 Pseudomonadota bacterium
CGCCTGCCGTCGAACTATTCGGACCTCAGCTACGGCCACAAGGCCTGGACCAGCCGCGAGCGTGCGAACAACACGCCGTTCACCCCGGCTCAAGGCTTGGTCTACGCCGGCAACCCGGCGGACGAGACAGCCGTGCGGACCTGGGTCGGGACGCTGTTCCAGTAGGGGCGCTGCCGTTCTCGACGCTGTCGCTCGCTGCTTGGGCGCAAACTGAACCGAGATTGGGCCGGGCGGGGTGGAACCCTCGTCCGGCCCTTCCTATTTCAACAGCATGACCGACATGACAGAGACTCACCCAGCCCGATCTGCCTCAGGCTACGATCTGACGCCGCCCTCCGAGGGCCAGCGCGTGGCGCTCGAGGCCGACCTGAATGCGGAGGAGAAGCGGGTTCTGCTTTCTCACGGCACCGAGGCGCCGTTCTGCGGCGTGCTGCTGGGGGAGAAGCGGGCGGGAGTGTTCTGTTGCCGGGAGTGCGGTCTGCCGCTGTTCAGGGCGACGACCAAGTTCGAGAGCGGCACGGGATGGCCCAGCTTCACCCAGCCCGTGGACGAGGCGCATGTGACGGCCATCGTCGATCGCTCCTACGGCATGACCCGGACCGAGACGACCTGCGCCCGCTGCGGCAGCCACCAGGGCCACGTGTTCCCTGACGGTCCGCCGCCGACCGGCCTGCGCTACTGCATCAACTCGGTGGCGTTGCAGTTCGTGGAGGAGGGAAGACCTCTGCCAGACCCACTGGGACGCGGCGACGGGGTCGCGTGACACCGGTTTTGATGATCGATGCGAAACAAGGCCATCACGCTGCGGCCTCAATCCGGGTTAGGATGACCGCCAGTTCGGAGTGTCGCCCATGCTGATCGCCCTTGCCGTCGCCGCCCTCGCCATGCCGAGCGATCCCGACGGCGTGGTCACGACAGCGCCACGAGGCGACGGCGCGGTGCTGGTGGGCGCGGTCGCTCCGACGACCGACGCCACCCCCGATGCCGCGCTCGCTGGACGGGTCACGGCCCAGGATCTGACTACCCAGGAACAAATCGATCGCTGGATCTCTGCGCGGACGCCCGAGACTGAGCCATTTTCTGATTCGGCCGCTGCCGGACCAAGCGATGACCGGCAGATGCACGGCTTCGTCAGCGGTTCGATCGGCACCAACGACTATAGCAATGTGTCGGTCGGCGTTTCCCTGCCGATCGGCGAGAACGGTCGGCTGGACCTGGCCTACAGCCAGACCAAAAACGGCTACGGATACGGCTATGGCTACCCTGGCTACGGCCTGGGCTATCCGGGCGATTACGGATACGGCTACGCCGGAAGCGCCCGACGTTTCGGCCGCTACGACCCAGTCTATGGCTCCCGTGAGTCCAGTCGAAACATCGCCCTCGGCCTGAGCTGGGATCAGGACAAGGACGAGGTCGGGCGCGACGGTCGCGATGCACGACGGCCCCTGCGTGCGCCGAGTCGAACCGCCGCCGACTGATCAGCTTTGAAACGCAAAAGGCCCGGTCTCGCGACCGGGCCTTTATCGTTCGGAATGGTGCCGCCGGGGGGAATCGAACCCACGACCTCAGCCTTACCAAGGATGCGCTCTACCACTGAGCTACGGCGGCCTGTTCCGAGGAAGCGGCCGTATAGCCACTCACATCGCGGGGGGGAAGCCCCATTATCCCCTTGCCCCGCAAGATTTCCGAAGGCTGAGTGGGGCCATGACCGAGCCGCCCGAGTCCTCCGTCCCTGCTGTTCCCATCGTCAGCGCGGCGCCGCGGACGCCCGAGCAGATCGCCAAGGCAGAACGGGCCAACCGCCTGGCCAAGGCGCTGCGGGACAATCTGAGGCGCAGGAAGGCCGTGCAGCCCAAGCGCGACAAGCCGGGCAACTGAGGCCGGGCAACGCAAAGTCATCGCCAGATCAGCCGGCCGCTCTTTCGCAGACCCCCGCGCCCGCGCTAGATAGCCGGCTCGCCGGGCCCTCCTTTCCCGCGATCTCAGGGAAGACATGGACAGCATCACGGTTCACGGCAACGGTCCGCTTCACGGGTCCATCCCGGTCAGCGGGGCCAAGAACTCGGCCATCAAGCTGATGGCCGCGTCGATTTTGACCGACCAGCCCCTGCGCCTGACCAACATGCCGCGTCTGGCGGACACGAAATTCCTCGGCCGCCTGCTTCAGCAGTTCGGGATTGCTGTGACAGAAAGCGGCGACGGCCCCGATCAGGAGACGCTGTTCGACGCTCGCGAGATCACCTCGACCTTCGCCCCCTATGATCTGGTGCGGCAGATGCGAGCGAGCTTCAACGTGCTGGGGCCGCTGTTGGCGCGCACCGGTCATGCCAAGGTCTCGTTGCCGGGCGGCTGCACCATCGGCGCGCGGCCGGTGGATCTGCATATCGACGCCCTGACGCGTCTGGGGGCCTCGATCCAGCTGGAGGAAGGCTACGTCTCGGCCATGGCGCCCAAGGGGCTGCGTGGGGCGGAAATCGAGTTTCCCTTCGTTTCCGTCGGGGCGACCGAACACACTTTGATGGCGGCGACGCTGGCGCAGGGCACGACCGTGCTGAAGCGTGCGGCGCGAGAGCCCGAGATCGGCGATCTGGCGCGGTGCCTGGTGATGATGGGCGCCAGGATCGAGGGGATCGACACCGACACCCTGGTGATCGAGGGCGTGGCGTCGCTGAAGGGCGGCGAGTGGTCGGTGATCCCGGACCGGATCGAAATGGGCTCATACGCCTGCGCCGCCGCGATGGCGGGGGGCGAGGTGCGGCTGACGCGGGCGCGGGCCGAGCTGATTACCTCGCTGACCGACAAGATGGTCGAAGCGGGCGTCGAGATCACGCCGACCGAGGACGGCGTGATCGTCAGGCGCGATCCGGGCCAGCGGCTGAAGGCCGTGAATGTGGCGACCGAGGTCTATCCGGGCTTCGCGACCGACCTGCAGGCCCAGTTCATGGCGCTGATGACGACGGCGGACGGCGTCAGCGTGATCCACGAGAACATTTTCGAGAACCGGTTCATGCATGCGCCGGAGTTGATGCGGTTGGGGGCCGAGATTTCCGTCCACGCGGGCGAGGCGCATGTGACGGGCGTCGAGAAACTTCGCGGCGCGCCGGTCATGGCGACGGACCTGCGGGCCTCTGTCAGCCTGGTGATCGCCGGCCTAGTGGCCGAAGGCGAGACGACGATCGGGCGCGTCTATCATCTGGATCGCGGTTTCGAGCGTTTGGAGGAGAAGCTGGGCGCTTGCGGCGCCGACATCCGCCGGGTCAAAGGCCCGCCTGTCGAGGGACCAGGTGATGACCACTGAGACGCTGCAAGCCGAAGAGCAGGACGCCATCCGCGCCGCGACAGGCGACGGATCCAACGCACCGCTTCGGCTTCTGGCCGAGGACGACGAGGATCTGGCGATCATCTCGGCCGCCTTGCAGGATGCGATCCTGCGGCCGGCCGACATCGTCTGGGAAAAGGGCGCGCGGCGGCTGACGATCGAGCTGAGCCGGTTCTGCTGGGAATGCGGCGGGACGCGGGTGCGGGCGGCGATGCAGTTCGGCGACGTGCTGGCGGTCAAGAGCCGGGGTCTGCCGAGGTTGCCCGATACGGCCCTCGAGTTGCTGGCGCTCCATTTCATCGAGGGCGAGGCGCCGGGTGGGCGCGTGCTGTTGATGTTTGCGGGCGGCGGCGATCTGAGGGTCGATGTCGAATGCCTGGACGCGGTGGTGACCGATCTGTCGGAACGCTGGCCTGCGCGCGTGGCGCCCACCCATCTGGACGAGACCCCATGAGCGATCACCGGCTGGCCTCCGTCGACCTGGACGAGGCGACCCTGCCGTCCGGCACCGCCGAGATCGAACACGAGCGCCGTGTCGCCATCTTCGACCTGATCGAGAAGAACGTCTTCGAACCGGAAGGTTCCGAGGGTGGCCCCTATGGGCTGAAGCTGTCGCTGCAGGACAACCGGCTGGTGTTCGACATCTCGGGCGTGGAGTTCACCCGGACCTACGCCTTGAGCCTGACGCCGCTGAAGAGCGTGATCAAAGACTACCTCATGATCTGCGACAGCTATTACGAGGCGCTGCGCGGATCCTCCGCGAGCCAGATCGAGGCGGTCGATATGGGCCGGCGCGGGTTGCACAACGAAGGCGCCGAACTGCTGAAGGCGCGGCTCGAGGGCAAGGTCGGGATCGATCACGAAACGGCGCGCCGGCTGTTCACTCTGGTGTGCGCGTTGTATCGCCGCGGCTGAACTCGACTAACTGCGGGTTTTGGTGCATTAGCGCCGACTTCTTACGGCTCGCGCTTTCGTCCGGCGCGGGCCTTGATTCGTATTCCACGGACGCGAGAGGCCGCATGGCTAAGGAAGAACTGCTCGAGTTTCCCGGCACCGTCAGCGAGCTGCTGCCGAACGCCACGTTCCGGGTGACGCTCGAGAACGATCACGAGATCATCGCCCACACCGCCGGCAAGATGCGCAAGAACCGCATCCG
>JAZKHL010000145.1:0-5137 GCA_040385365.1 Pseudomonadota bacterium
CGTCGCAGAACAGGAACATCGTGGTCTGCTGGTAGAAGGGATCGATGTAGGCCGTGGTCAGATCCGGCTTCAGCAGCATGTCGCTTTCATTGATCGCCTTCCAGCCGGCGATCGACGAGCCGTCGAACATGGTGCCCTCTTCGAGGAACTCGTCATCGACCAGGTCGATGTCGAAGGTGACGTGCTGGAGCCGACCCTTGGTGTCGGTGAAACGGACGTCGACGTATTTGACGTCCTTGTCTTTGATCTCCTGCAGGATTTTCTTGGCCGTGGTCATGAGTGGGTAGTCCTTCTGCGTTTCTTCTGGGGAGGAAGCTTTACTGGTGGGTTAGACGGCCTGGGCTCCGGTTTCACCGGTGCGGATGCGGATGACGTCGAGAACGTCTGAGACGAAGATCTTGCCGTCGCCGATCTTGCCGGTGCGGGCGGCGGTCTGGATGGCCTCGATCACGGCGGGGGCGAGGTCGTCAGCGACCACCACCTCGATCTTGATCTTGGGCAGGAAGTCGATGACGTATTCGGCGCCGCGATAGAGCTCGGAATGACCCTTCTGGCGGCCATATCCCTTGGCCTCGAGCACGGTCATGCCCTGGACGCCGATGTCCTGGAGGGCTTCTTTCACGTCATCCAGCTTGAACGGCTTTATGACGGCTTCGATCTTCTTCATGGGAGCCCCCGAGGCGGCGTCGACTAGGCCAGTCACTCGGGGAGCAAAGGGACATCGCATTGCACCATAAGGCAAGGGCCGATTTGCATTTTCGTCATGTCCGCGCGTTGGTGAAAGCATGATGGAAACCAACGACCCCGGCCTTTGGCGGCATCTGATCCCTTGGCCCGGGCCGGATGCGCACAAGCACCAGCGCGGCAGGCTGGGCGTCGTATCGGGCGGGCCGCTGCAAACAGGCGCCGCGAGGCTGGCCGCGCGAGGGGGCCTGCGGGTCGGGGCAGGGCTGGTCAAGTTGCTGTGCCCGCCGGATGCGGCGCCGATCGTCGCCGGGGCGGTCGAGGCGATCATGGTCGAGGCTTTCGCGTCGCCTGAGGAACTGGCGACCCTGGCCAAACCCTTGGGATGCGTCGTCATCGGGCCTGCGGCCGGTCTGAACGAAACAACGGAGCGCAACCTCCAGGCCCTGTCCCGCACCGACGCCAGACTGGTCGTCGATGCTGACGCCCTGACGTGGTTCAAGGGCCGACCCGAAGCTCTGTTCGCCTGCCTGCGCGCCGGAGACGTCATCACGCCGCACGAAGGCGAGTTCGAGCGGCTGTTTCCAGATCTGCTCGCGAAGGGGCGTCAGTCGGCGGCGATCGAAGCGGCGGAGCGGTCAGGGGCGCACCTTATCCTGAAGGGGCCGGAGACGATCATCGCGGCGCCAGACGGACGGTCGCGGATCAACCGGAATGGGTCGCCCTGGCTGGCGACGGCGGGTAGCGGCGACGTCCTGGCTGGACTGGTCGGCAGTTTGATCGCGCAGCGGATGGACGCCTTCGACGCCGCGTCGGCCGCTGTGTGGATGCACGCGGATGCCGCCACACGCTTCGGGCCGGGCCTGACAGCGGAGGATCTGCCCGGGCTGATCCCTGCGGTTCTGAAGGACTTGGCCTAGGGTCCGTAGTGAATTCTCAACGCCGTCCGTACCTCAGTGCACTGATTTCATACTGATCCCGGATTCGTCATCCTCGGGCTTGTCCCGAGGATCCATCGCTCCTCCTGCACAGACCGAGGCAAGGCCACGCACTTACGCGGACAGGCGAGACATCCACCTGTCGTGCGGCCGACACATGGACCCTCGGGACAAGCCCGAGGGTGACGGAGGGTTTAGTTTATTGAGTGAACTCTAGTCTTGGATGAATCCACAAGCGAGTGAACATAAAGAGAACAAATGGGTTGAGGCGGGCTTTGTGACGCGGCTAGATGAGCTCAGAGGTTCTCATGCGCGATATCCGTTCCGACGATCATTACCGCCCCCGCGAAACGCACGAGCCGCCGGTGCGCGGGCCGAGGCTTGTCGTCGCCTGTACCGTCGCGGGATGCGGCCGAGCGACCTTGATGGACCCCCGTCCGCTGTTCGGAGCGCGGCGGTTCTGGCCCGCGTCGGGGCGTTCGGAGCGGTTCCGCTGCACCTGCGGGTCGCGAGAGACGCGGCTCAGCTACACGGCCAACACGGCTCAAGAGAATGGGCCCGTCTCGCTGGACGCCATGCGCCTGTGGCTTTGACGGGCGTTGCCTCACAGGGCTACGTCGCCTAGGTCGGGATCGTGAGCCTTGAACCCCTTTCCGACGAAGCCGCCCGCGCCGGCGACATTGCCGCCTATCGCCAGGCCTTGGGCGCGTTCGCGACCGGCGTTTGCGTGGTCACCGCCGACAGCAGCCAGGGGCCGCTCGGGATCACGATCAACTCCTTCACCTCCGTCTCGCTGACGCCGCGTCTGGTTCTGTGGTGCCTGGATGAGCGGTCGGAGCGTTGGCACGCCTTCTCGGCCGCCGAACGGTTCTCGATCCATGTGCTGGATGCCCAGTCCGAGGCCCTGGCCCGGCGGTTCGCCAAGGGGATCGGCCTGATGGAGGAGGGCGAGTTCCAGCGAGTCGGCGACGGAGCGCCCCGACTGGGTTCGGCGGCTGCGCGGTTCGACTGCAAGACCCATGACCGCGTCCAGATGGGCGACCACATGATCATCGTCGGCGAGGTCGAGGCGTTCGAGGCCTCGGACGCTGCGACCCTGACCTATTTCCGAGGGCGCTACGGCGTGGCCGGAGGGGCGGGCGCATGAAGATCGGCTTCGCGGGCCTCGGCGTCATGGGCGGGCCGATGGCGCGCCACCTCATCGCCGCCGGGCACGACGTCGCGGGTTACAACCGCTCGCCGGACAAGGCGAAGGCCTGGGCAGAAGCGAATGGCGGGCGGTTCGCTGCGACCGCGGCCGAAGTGGCCGAGGGGGCCGACTTGCTGATCCTGTGCGTCGGCAAGGACGACGATGTGCGCCAGGTCGTGACCGAGGCGCTTCCGCATCTGAAATCCGGCGCGGTGATCGTTGACCACACGACCACCTCGGCCAAGGTCGCGCGCGAGATGTCGGCGCTGTGCGAACCGGCGGGTGTGGCCTTCATCGACGCGCCGGTATCGGGCGGACAGGCGGGGGCGGAGAACGGCCAGCTCAGCGTCATGGCGGGCGGCGATGCGGGGGCTCTGGAGACGGCCCGGCCTGCGGTGATGGCCTACTCCAAGGCGATCCAGCACATGGGGCCATCGGGCTCGGGCCAGCTGACCAAGATGGTCAACCAGATCGCCATCGCCGGTGTTGTCCAGGGCCTGGCCGAGGCCGTGCATTTCGCCCAGGCCGCCGGGCTCGACACGGACGCCGCCTATGACGCCATCTCCAAGGGCGCGGCGCAGTCGTGGCAGATGGACAACCGCTGGAAGACGGCGGCCCGTGGCGAGTTCGAGTTCGGCTTCGCCGTCGACTGGATGCGCAAGGATCTGGGGCTGGTGCTGGACGAGGCGCGTGACAACGGCGCGCGACTGGCCCTGACGGCGCTGGTCGATCAGTTCTACGCCGAGGTTCAGGCGATGGGCGGGAACCGCTGGGATACCTCGAGCCTGGCAGCGCGACTGCAGGACCGCTAGGGCGTTTCTCGCCACGCCTGGGTGATGACGATCTTGGGATCGAGCATCTGGCCCCGCATAAAGCCTTCACCCTCGGTCGGGGAGGTGGGGGCTGCGAGGATGGTGCGGACGATCTCCATGCCCTGAATCACGCGGCCGAAGACCGCGAACCCGTCGGCGTCGACCGAGAAGGGGCGGCCAGCGTCGTAGGACGGCGTCGGCCCGACCGAGACGAAGAAGTCGCCGGTGGCGGTGCCCGGCGCGTAGCGGGCCATCGAGACGGCGCCATCGACATGGCTGAGGCCGGTCACCGTCGTCGGTTCATGTGCGATGGGCGGCAGGATCCGTTCCGGGTCGTTGTTGACGCCGCCCTGGACCAGACCCGTCGTCGGGCTGGACTTCATCGCGCGGTAGAAGGTCGTCCCGTCGAGGCGATGCTCATCGACATAGCGCAGGAAGTTGGCGGCCGTGATCGGCGCTTTGACCACCTCGACCTCGATGACGATCCGGCCGGCGGAGGTTTCCATCTGGACGCGGGGCAGGGCGGGGACCGGGTCCTGGGCCATCGCCAAGACAGGCCAAAAAAGACCAATTCCAACAAGGAATGTGAGTCTGAACATCGCGGCTTCAGGCCGCGTTCCAGTTGGGCGCAGGGGCGCCGCGCAATAGACCCTCGGTGCTCAAATTTTCGTCGATTTCTGGCCAGTGGATACCAAGACCTGCGCTCGACAACTGCCAACGCTTCAACTGAGCTGCCGTCGCATTCGCCAACCGGGGATACCAGACCAGAGGAGCCGCAATGGCTCGACCGTCCATCAGTTCGACCACGAGTCGATCGGCTTCGATCGTCACCGATTTGGCGCGAATGTCGGCGATGTCCTTATGTGCCAAAGAAGTCATGCCAGGCCTTTTCGAACGCTTCGCTGTGGTCAGCCACGTGACCTTGTATCACGCGCAGTTCCTTGGAGGAAAAGCCGATATTCTGGGCCAAAGCCGTGTCCTGTAGCCAGAACTTTGCGGTGCAGTCGTCGCGGTCGACGTGGACGTGCGGCGGTTCGTCAGGCTCATGGCTGTAGAAGTAGAAGCGATAGGGGCCGATCCGTAGCAGCGTAGGCATCCTTAAGCCCCCAGCAGCCTCGCGGCCTGCGGTGCGAAATAGCTAAGCACGCCCGCGCAGCCCGCGCGTTTGAAGCCGTGCAGGGTCTCCAGGATGGCGCGGTCCTGGTCCAGCCAGCCGTTGGCGATGGAGGCTTGCATCATCGCGTACTCGCCGCTGACCTGATAGGCGAAGGTCGGCAGTTTGAAGGTCGATGAGACGGCGCGGACGATGTCGAGATAGGGCATGCCGGGCTTGACCATGACCATGTCCGCTCCCTCGGCGATGTCCATGGCGACCTCTTTCAACGCCTCGTCTGCGTTGGCGTAGTCCATCTGGTAGGTCTTCTTGTCGCCACTCAGCTGTTTCGCCGACCCGACCGCATCGCGGTACGGACCGTAGAAGGCCGAGGCGAACTTGGCGGCGTAGGACAGGATCA
>JAZKHL010000146.1:0-13783 GCA_040385365.1 Pseudomonadota bacterium
CCGAGGCCTCGACCTGGATGCGCGTCTACGACAGCCTCGCCGACCGCGCCCGGTCCGAGGTCATGGCCGACCTGCCGGACATCAAGCCACCGTTGCTGGAGTCCAGACGCGAGCCGCTAAAGCTGGTCGCGGCGGAGTCTAGCCCGATAAACAATATCAATGCCGTAGTGGAAGCTACTGGTTCAGAAGCGCAGATGTTGGACTCGTTGGACTCGGTGTTCTCGGAGTGCAACACCGCCGCCTAACTCGTCTCCTCCCCGTCGCCGCTTGGCGATGGGGAGGGGGACCGCGAAGTGGTGGAGGGGCGCCGATCCACACTCCGCTCTTCGACGACCCGCTTCAGAAACCCCATGACCCCTTCGAGCTCGGTCCTGACGTCCTCCGCCGCCAACCTGACCACCCGAATGCCCTGCGTGGCCAGCCATGCGGTTCGCGCCTGATCGATACGACCCTGATCCGGATGCTCGTGACCCCGGCCGTCCACCTCAACCGCCAGCTTCAGCTCGGCGCAGTAGAAGTCGAGGACGTAGCGGCCGATCGGATGCTGGCGACGGAACTTGACGCCCAGCCGGTCGCGACGAAGGGCGAGCCAGAGGCGGGCTTCAGGCGGCGTCAGGCGGCGGCGAAGCTTGCGGGCTGTTTCGACGATCTGACGCGTGGCCATTTCCCCTCCACCGCTTCGCGGTCCCCCTCCCCATTCGCCAAGCGGCGAACGGGGAGGATACGCTAACTCCGCTCCGCCGCCTTCGCAGCGTCCCACAGCCCGTCCATCTCGGCCAGATCGCTCTGCTCCGGCGTCCGCCCGTCCTTGGCCAGTTCCGCCTCGATGAAGCCGAACCGCCGCACGAACTTGGCGTTGGCGCCGCGCAGGGCGTCCTCCGGCTCGACCCCCAGCTTCCGGGCCAGGTTGGCGACGACGAACAGCAGGTCGCCCATCTCCTCGCGGGCCTTGTCCAGGTCCCCGGCGGCGATCTCGACCCGCAACTCGGCGACCTCCTCGTCCAGCTTGTCGAAGACCTCGTCGGTGCTGGGCCAGTCGAAGCCGACCCGCGCCGCCCGCTTGGTCAGCTTCGCCGCCCGGTGCAGGGCGGGCAGGCCCACGGGCACGTCGTCCAGCACGCCATGTTGCGCCTTGCCGGCCCGTTCGGCGGCCTTGATGTCCTCCCAGCGCAGCTTCTGGGCCACGCCGTCAGGCTTCGCCGCCTCGTCGCCGAAGACGTGGGGATGGCGCCGGATCAGCTTGTCGCACATGGCCTCGGCCACGTCGTCATAGGCGAACAGCCCCTGTTCCTCGGCCATGCGGGCATGGAAGACGACCTGAAACAGCAGGTCGCCCAGCTCGGCCTTAAGCTCGTCCGTGTCGCCCCGCTCGATGGCGTCGGCGACCTCATAGGCCTCCTCGATCGTATAGGGGGCGATGGTCGCGAAGGTCTGTTCCACGTCCCACGGACAGCCGCCGTCGGGGTCACGCAGCCGGACCATGATGTCGCGCAGCCGCTCCGTCGGGGTCATGCGGCGTCCCTTTCAGCCAAGGCCGCCCGCACCTCGGCATGCCGCGCCGCCCCCAGCGGATAGGCCTTCAACGCCACCGCCGACAGGACCAGCAGCACGGTCGGAACCGCCAGGAACAGGACGGTCAGCGTCGTCAGGGCCGTCGGCGTGTTCACGGCGCCGACCGCCTGGTCGAACCCCACCCAGCCCAGGATGATCAGCACACCGACGCTGATCGCATAGCCCAGCTTGGTCGTCAGGCTGAGGAAGGAGAACAGCAGCCCCATCCGGTCCTCGCCCGTCTCGAGCCGCACCTCGTCGGCCACGTCCGCCATCATCGCCCGGGTCAGCAACAGCCCCGCCGCATAGGGCAGGCCAGCGATGAACAGGCCGATGGCCGTGACGGTAAAGTTCCCCGCCGGCAGGAAGCCCACAAGCCCATACAGCACCGCGAAGGCCACCGAGGCGACCTGCAACGCCCGGTCCTTGCCCATCCGCACGGCCAGCCAGCTCCAGAACGGCGCGGCGATCAGCCCGGCCACGAAATACAGCACCATGAAGATCTGGCTCTGGCCCCTGTCGAAGCCCTTGATGCTCTCGAAATAGAAGAACAGCAGCGCCCCGGTGATGCCCGGCGCGATGCCAAGGAACAAATCGCACCACAGCACCTTCCTGATCACCGGCCGCACGATCAGGGCGATCCACGCCTTCAGCGCCCCATGGGTCTCGCCCCGCGTCACCTGCGGCTCCGGCGCCAGCAATACGGCCGCCAGCAGGGTGACCGGCAGGCTTATCAAGATGAACAGCCCCATGGCCCGCACTCCGTCCTCATAGGTTCCCCATCCGGCTTGGAGCACGATGGTCGGGATGAACAGGGCGATCAGGACGCCGACGATATTGGCGCACTGCCACCAGCCATAGAGCCGGCTGCGCTCGTCATACTGGGGCGCCAGCACCGCCCCCCAGGCCAACTGCGCCAGGGTCGTGATCGAGAAGCCCAGATAGAGGATCAGCAGCCAGAAGAAGAGGTATCCGAACCCGGCCCCCGGCTTGACGTAGAAGATGAAGGCCACCGCCAACATCAGGATCGGCGTCCCGGCCGTCAGCCAGGTCCGGTACGGCCCCCACTTCGACTTCGTCCGGTCCATGCCCCAGCCGACGACGGGATCGAAGAAAATGTCGATGCAGCGCACCAGCAGGAAGGCCAGGCCCACCGCCGCCAGATCCAGCCCGACATACTGGCTGTAGAAGGCCGGCAGGCTGACCGCGAGCGGCAGGCCGATGGCCGCATAAGGCAGGCACGGCCCCGCAAAGGCGGCCAGCACCCCGTTGGAACGACGCGCGGTCGCAGGCGGCGCGGCTTTTGATACGTCGGTCATGCGGACTTTCACTGGCGCGCCAGGGCTGAGTCGGCGCGAACCGACCATGCCAGAACTGATCCTGTCAGGAGAGGGGCCTTGCTAGCGCCGCAACCGTCAGGCTTCCTCTCATCATGCGTTGGGGGATGACCGGACTGATCGCGGCAGCTGCCTTGACCTGGGGCGTGCCGAACGTCGCCTCGGCCCAAGGCTGGTGCGAGAGCGAACGCGCCCAATGGGCCGATCAGGCCGACGCCAATGCGATCTCGCTGTACGCGCTGGAGTGGAGCCCCTTCGGCGCTGCCGAATGGGGCTGGGGAACCTACCTTCCTCTGATCCAGAAAGAGCTCGGCACCGACTGCGGCCCAGCGACGTCGAGCTTCGCAGCGGCGCTGGCGGGGTTTCAGACCCGCTACGGCCTGATCGCCACCGGCATCTTCGATCAGGCGACGTTCAACGTGCTGAAGGGCGTGCTCCAGGAACGGCGGCCTTTCGTCATGGCCCGCGTCCGCGACGAATGCCCCGAACCGCCGCCGATTCGAGAGCTCGGCTATCTCGAAGCGCCGGAGGAGCATGCCGACCGCCTGACGCGGCTGCTGCGTCGTGACGTGCTGGACGCCTATCGCCGCATGGTCGCGGCCGCTCGCTATGAGGTGCCCGAGGTCAATGCCGACCGCGAGTTGCTGCAGATCTTCTCCGGCTTTCGAGATCCAGAGGCCGACGCCGCGCGCTGCGCCGCGGAGCGGAACTGCGACGGCCTGAGACGGGCGGTCTGCTCGCCTCACCGCACCGGCGCGGCGGTCGATCTCTACGTCGGGCAGTTGCTGGGCATGGGCGTCGATTCGACCAATCCAGCCAGCCGCCAGCACATGACGCAAGGCGCGACCTATCGTTGGCTGGTCAAGAACGCCGGCCGCTTCGGCTTTGTGCCTTACATCTACGAGCCTTGGCACTGGGAATGGGTGGGGCCGGCTTCCAGCTACGGCACCCCGTGATCCGATCGCTGACGGATGGCGAGCGCGCCCTGATCGGGGGCGAGTTTGGCGACGACTTTCCTTTGGATGCGGTGCGACTGATGGGCACGCCGTGGCCCTTCGACCGCGCCTTCGTGCCGGGCCGCTGGCTCGGTCGCGATTGGGTTCTGTGGCCGACGGCGGGGCTGCCCGAGGATTTCGCCGTCGCGCCAGTGGCGCTCCAGTCGGTGCTGATCCACGAGATGGTCCACGTCTGGCAGGCCCAGAGCGGGATCAACCTGCTGACCGGCAAACTGAGGGCAGGGGACGGCCAACTGGCCTATCGCTATCCGCCGATGCGTTGCGGCTGGGAACAGCTGAACATCGAGCAGCAGGCCATGGCGGTCGAGCATCGTTTCAAGGCGTCGCGGGGATTTCGGGTGCCCGACGATGCCGGCCATTACGGAGATCTCTGTCCGATCCGGCGCGGGATTTCCGACTGAGGGTCTTGCACCCATGACGACCAGCCCCACATTCGCAACTCATGCAGTTACAAACTGCGGCGCGCGAAACAGGAGCTGACGATGACCAAGGTGCTGGTTCTCTATCATTCGACATACGGCCATATCGAGCAGATGGCCGAAGCCGTCGCCGAGGGCGCGCGGTCGGTCGACGGCGTCGAGGTCGACATCAAACGCGTGCTCGAGACCGTGCCCGAGGAACTGGCGATCCAGTCGCATTACAAGCTGGATCAGAAGGCCCCGATCGCCACGCCGTCCGATCTCGAGAACTATGACGCCATTATCGTCGGCGCCGGCACGAGGTTTGGGACTGCGGCGAGCCAGATGCGCAACTTTTGGGACCAGACGGGCGGCGTGTGGTTCCAGGGCAAGCTGGTCGGCAAGGTCGGCGGCGCCTTCACCTCGTCCGCCAGCCAGCACGGCGGCAATGAAACGACACTGATCGGCCTGATCCAGACCTTGATGCACCACGGGATGGTCGTCGCCGGCCTGCCTTACAGCTTCGCCGGTCAATCGACGCTGGAGGAGATCACCGGGGGCTCGCCCTATGGCGCGACCACGATCACCGGCGGCGACGGCGCCCGCCAACCCAGCGCCAACGAACTGGCGGGCGCGCGACATCAGGGCGAATACATCGCGGGCATCGCCAAGAAGCTGAAGGCTTGAACCATGCGCCAGCCGGCGATCTTCTTTGGTCACGGCGCGCCGACCAACGCGCTGGGCGGTCCGCACGCTGCTGCCTGGCGCGCCCTGGGTGAGGCCGTCGGCAAGCCGAAAGGCGTGGTCATGGTCTCGGCGCACTGGGAGACGCGCGGCCTGGGCGTGACGGCCCAGGCGCAGCCCGAAACCATCCACGACTTTGGAAACTTCGGTGCGGAGCTCCACGCGATGCAGTATCCGGCCCCAGGGTCGCTGACCCTGGCGCATCGGGTCGCCGCCCTGACAAGCGCCCAGCCGGTCGAGGCGTGGGGACTGGATCATGGAACATGGTCGGTGCTCACACACGTCTGGCCCGAAGCCGACGTGCCGGTCGTGCAGCTCTCACTGAACCGGGATCTGGACCCGCGCGGACACTACGAACTCGCCAGGCGCCTGAAGCCTCTGCGGGACGAGGGCATCGTGATCGCCGGCAGCGGCGACTTCGTCCACAATCTGCGGGCCTGGAAACGCGACGGCGGCGATGCCTATCCCTGGGCGTCGAGTTTCAACGAGGCCGTCAAGTCGGCCCTTCAGCGCGGCGATCATGACGCCCTGATCGACTGGGTTGGACTGGCGGAGGACGCGCAGATGAGCGTCCCGACCGATGAACACTACCTGCCGCTGCTCTACGTCGCCGCGCAGGCCGAGCCGGGCGACCCTGTCGCCTTCTTTAACGATGTGATCGACGGCGGGTCGATCTCGATGACCGGCGTACGGATCGGTTAGGCCGCCTCGGCCAGATCCACCAGCGACTGGATCGCGACATAGTCGGTCTTGCCCGTACCCAGCACAGGCAGGTCGCGGACCTTGATGATCTTCTTGGGCACCGCCAATTCGGGCGCGCCATGCGATCGGGCCCATTCGGCGATCCGACCGACATCGGCGTCGCCGCGTTCGGTGACCAGGACCAGCTTCTCGCCCTTGCGACTGTCGGCGATCGAGATCACCGCATGACGCGCCTCGGGCCAGACCGACTGGACCAGGCCTTCGACGGCGCTCAGCGACACCATCTCGCCGCCGATCTTGGCGAAGCGTTTCACACGGCCGAGGATGGCGATGTAGCCGTCCTCGTCCAGATCGACGATGTCGCCCGTGTCGTGCCAGCCCCCGTCCAGTGGCTCGATCTTCGTCGGGTCCTCAGGCGTCATGTAGCCGGCCATGACGTTGGGTCCGCGCAGGAAAAGGCGTTTGCCCTCTGCGATGCCCTCGACCGCCTCAAGCCGCGCCTCGATGCCGGGCAGCAGCTGACCGACGGTGCCGGGCCGGTTCCGGTCGGGATGGTTCACGGCGACCACCGGCGCAGCCTCGGTCGCGCCATAGCCTTCCAGCAGCTTCACGCCGCCGAACTTGGTGTTGAACAGGTGGTGGGTCTCGTCTCGGACCCGCTCGGCCCCGGCGACCACGAACTTCAGCGTGCGGAAATCGTCCGGCGACGCCACACGCGCCCACTGGTTCAGGAAGGTGTCGGTGGCGAACAGGATCGAGGTCTTCACCTCGGCCAGCAGGGCCACGATCTGCTTGCCGTGAAGCGGGGAGGGGTACTGGAAGGTCTTCAGCCCGCTCAGGATCGGCAGGATGACCCCGCCCGTCAGGCCGAAACAGTGGAAGGTCGGCAGGGGATTGAACATCACCCAGTCCGGATTCAGCGCGATGTGGGTCGATATCTGCCGCGCATTGGCGACCAGGTTCTTCTGGCTCAGCAATACCCCCTTGGGGGCGCCGAAGCTGCCCGAGGTGAACAGGACGACGCCGGGGTCGTCTGGCGATGTCACGGTGCGGAACCGCTTGGGCATGAGACCCGCCATCAGGCCGAACAGCTTGTCCTGAAGCCCGATGGTCTCGCGCACGTCGTCCAGCCAGACGATCTCGGCGACGGTGGCCAGTTCGGCGATCAGGTCCTCGATCTTGGCCTGTTCGACGAACCGTCGGGCGCAGAGGATTTTCTTGACCCCGGCCGCCTGGATCGCCGCCTTCAGGTTCCGCTCCCCGGCGGTGAAGTTCAGCATCGTCGGCACGCGTCCGAAGGCATGCAGGCCGAAGAAGGTGACAACCACGCCCATGGATGCAGGCAACAAAATACCGACCCGCTCGGCCGGCTGCGTGATCGCAGCGATCTTTCTACCCAGAACGAAGGCGGCCCTGATCAGGCCGGTATAGGTCAGGGGCTTTCGGTCCTGATCCTCGACGATCTCCTTGTCGCCATAGCGGGCGCGCGCGGCGATCAGGGCGTCGAAGAGCGATTCTTCTCCCGCCGATGGATCAAGTCCAGACCTCAACACCCGCATACTCCACCCGCAGGCCGTCTCAGCCCTCGCCAGAAGAGCGAGACCCTAACGGCGCCCGGCGATCAAGAAAAGATAGTTACCCAAGGGAACGTGCATGTCCGCCGTCCCGATCGCTCGACCCAGAACGGTGTAGCGGAAGTCGGGCAAGATTGATTAGATGGATAACACTGAATTCGGGGGCTTAGCTTGAACGACACTGCACCGCCGGATCCGGGCAAGCCTGCTCCACACAGCCATGCCCTGCCGCCGTGGTTCATCAAGGCGGTCGCCTGGACCGGGGCGCTCGGCGTTCTGACCGCAAACATTTCCGGCCTGCTGCCCCACGTCGCGTCAATCCGTACGTCGCTGCAGGAAACGTTCGGTCTGATCGCCTTCGAAAGCCTGAGCGACGCCGCGGGCGTGCTGATCGTGGTGGGGATCGCGGCGGCGTTCGTCTGTGGCTGTGCGCTGGTCTATCTGTTGTGGATCCGCCGTCGACCGAAGTTCAAGCTTCCGTTCATGATCGGCGCGGCCGTGATGGCGCCTCTGGTGCTGTTCGCCAGTTTGAATCTGAGGCCCTCTGCCGACCTTGAGCCGATGCTGACCGACCGGCTGGCCGAGCTGAGCGCTCTGGTCGACCAGAACTACATCCAGACCGGCACGGGTGATGGCGGATACTGGTTCGCGCTCGATAACTCGAATATGGGGCCACAGGGATGGACCACGGCCCAGGTGGTGTCAGGGGTGCTGCAATCCACCCCCGTGCTGGATAACCGAACTCAGACCGTCGATCGGGCGCGCCGCAGCCTCGCCTATCTCCGATCGGTGCGCCAGCCGACCGGCTGGGGCTTCCAGGATGGATCGAAGACGACGGTGACGGAGATCACCGGGTGGGTGGTCACAGCCGAGGCCCTGGCCCTGCACGACGACCCGCAGCCGGTCTGGACCGGACCGGCCCGCGAGACGGCGCGTGACGCTCTGTTCGGCGATTTGGCCGAGCTGGACAGCCGCCAACATGGTGACGGCGGCTGGGGACCGCTCAATCCCACGTCGGCCCGAGAGCATCAGCGGACCTATTCAACGGCCGTCAGTCTGATGGCGTTGCTGGCCGCACGCGACGCCGCCTTCGTGCGGGCGGACAATCGCTGGACCTACGATGCCGACATCCGCAGAGGCGCGCGCTGGCTGATGCAAAACGCGACCCAGGGCCAGGAGGGCGCCAGGGGTTGGTGGCCGAATCCTTACGCGAAGCGAAGTGACGGCGACTGCCTCGGACTGACGTCACAGGTCATGTATGTGCTGGCCCATGCCGACAGGGCGGTGGGTTTGCGGCCCTATCACGATAATTTCGCCCTCCTGCGTGCGGGCTACGTGAAACAGCTTCGTGAGGGCGAGGGTCAGTTCGCCTCGGTCGACAAGCGGCCGCTGGACATGAACTGCCAGCTGCAGGACAGCGAGTCCTACCTCTTCGGCCTGCCTGACTTCACCCTGGAGCGTTCGACGTTCCTGTGGTTTCCCTGGACCCTGGCGGCCGTCAGCGAACTCAGCCGCGCCAGTGACCTGCCGTCGGATCAGCGAAACCAGCTGGCTGTCGTCAGTGACATTCTGGTCCGGCGCGTGCCCGAGATGACCAAGAAGGATCTGGACAACACCGTCCTCTACCCGACCGCCGAGACGCTGTACGGGCTTGGGGTGCACATGCGAGCGGACGCGCGGAGCGGCCGCTGACCCGCTGATCTTGCCATCCGCGCCGGGAACGACGACATACCGGTGCGATGGTCACCCTGATCGATACCCTGACGCGCAAGCCGTCCGAGTTGCGGCACCCGGAAAAGCAGAACCGGCCCGAGACGGCCGTGCTGCGCAAGCCCGACTGGCTGCGGGTCAAGGCTCCGGGATCGGGCCAGTATAACGCCACCAAGGAGATCGTCCGCTCCAAGGGGCTGGTCACCGTCTGCGAGGAAGCGGCCTGTCCGAACATCGGCGAGTGCTGGAGCCAGAAGCACGCCACCCTGATGATCATGGGCGACACCTGCACGCGGGCTTGCGCCTTCTGCAACGTCAAGACGGGCCTGCCTCAGGCGTTGGACCCGGAAGAGCCCGCCAAGGTCGGACTGGCCGTGGCCCAGTTGGGCCTGAACCACGTCGTCATCACCTCGGTGGATCGGGACGACGTCTCGGACGGCGGCGCGGCCCACTTCGCCGAGGTGGTGCGAGAAATCCGCCGCCAGGCCCCGAACACCACGATCGAAATCCTGACGCCTGACTTCCTGCGCAAGGACGGCGCGGCCGAGGTGATGATCGATGCCCGCCCCGACGTCTTCAATCATAATTTGGAGACCGTGCCGCGGCTCTATCTGAAGATCCGGCCCGGCGCCCGCTACTTCCACTCCCTGCGCCTGCTGCAGATGGTCAAGGAGCGCGACCCCAACCAGTTCACCAAGTCCGGCATCATGGTCGGTCTGGGCGAGACCAAGGAGGAGGTCATGCAGGTGATGGACGACATGCGCTCCGCCGGCGTCGACTTCATCACCATCGGCCAATACCTCCAGCCGACCCGCAAACATGCGGCCATCGACCGGTTCGTCACGCCCGAAGAATTCAAGGCCTATGAGGCCATCGCCCGGGCCAAGGGCTTCCTGATGGTGTCGGCCTCGCCCCTGACCCGGTCATCGCATCATGCGGGCGACGACTTCGCCCGGTTGAAGGCCGCGCGCGAGGGGCAGAACCGGCGTTGAATCTCTACTCTCCGTCATCCTCGGGCTCGTCCCGAGGATCCATTTGTCAGCAGATTCGAGAGCTTATTGTTGGGGCCATATCCCCCAGCGGAGGCAATTTTTCTTACTGGCGCCAGACCCAACCATGGATCCTCGGGACAAGCCCGAGGATGACGGTGGGGGGGTAGATGGCCATCCACCGCGTCACCCGCATCCTGCCCTACACCCCCGCCCAGCTCGCCGATCTGGTCGCGGACGTCGAGAGCTATCCGCGCTTCGTGAAGTGGGTGAACACCATGCGAGTCTGGAACCGGCGCGAGGAGAGCCCCGGCGTGACGGTGCTCGATGCCGAAGCGGCGGTCGGCTTCTCGTTCCTGAAGGAGCGGTTCTCGACCTGGGTCCGGCATGACCAGAATACGCCGCTGGTGGAGGTCGGACTGCTGCGAGGCCCCTTCAAGCACCTGAAGAACCGCTGGACCTTCCATGAGGTCCCGGAAGGCACACGGCTGGAGTTCATGATCGACTTCGCCTTCAAGTCGCCGATCCTGAATGCGATGCTGAGCGCCAACTTCGACCGCGCCGTCTCCCTGCTGATCGGCAGCTTCGAGACCGAGGCGGCACGGCGTTACGGCGAATGACCGATTTCGACTTCGACGCCGTGGTGGTGGGCGCTGGCGCGGTAGGGCTGGCCTGCGGGCGAGCGCTGTCGAAGCGCGGTCTGACGGTGCTGGTGCTGGAGGCGGCGGACCACATCGGTCAGGGCGTCTCTTCGCGGAACTCCGAGGTCATCCACGGCGGGCTCTACTATCCGACCGGCTCGCTGAAGGCGAAGCTGTGCGTCGAAGGGCGTCGCGCGCTCTACGCCTATCTGGACAGCCACAAAGTCGAATACCGCAAATGCGGCAAGCTCGTCGTGGCGACGCAGGACGACGAGGTCGGCCTGATCGAGAAAATCTTCCAGCAGGCCGTGACCAACGGCGTCGAGGGGTTGGAGCATCTCAGCGGCGAACAGGCCCGGGCCATGGAACCGGAGCTGAACGCGCACGCCGCCATCCTCTCGCCGGAGAGCGGCATCTTCGCCAGCCATGACTACATGCTGTCGCTACAGGGCGAGATCGAGGACGGGGGCGGATCGGTCGTGGTCTCGACACCGTTCGAGCGGGCCGCGCCTCTGCCGGGCGGCGGCTTTGCGCTCACGGCTGGCGGGGAGGGGGGCACGACCCTGACCTCGCGCCTGCTGGTCACCGCGCCGGGCTTGCAGGCCCAGGCCGTTGCCGCCCGGATCGACGGCTTCCCCGCCGACCACATCCCCAAGGGCCATTTCGGCAAGGGCGTCTATTTCCGCCTGACGGGCCATGCGCCGTTCGACCGCCTTATCTATCCGCCGCCGATCGCGGGGGCCTTGGGCACTCATTACCGCAAAGATCTTGGCGGCCAGGCTGTGTTCGGGCCGGATCTCGAATACGTCGAGACCGAGGATTACAGCGTCGATCCTGCGAAGGCCGACGGCTTCGCCCACTACATCCGCCGCTTCTGGCCGGGCCTGCCGGACGGTGCGCTCACGCCCGACTACGCCGGCATTCGGCCGAAACTGCACGGCGCTGGCGAGCATCAGCCTGACTTTCAGCTGCGCGGTTCGGACGATCATGGGATAGACGGTCTGGTCGCCCTGTTCGGCATCGAAAGTCCCGGTCTGACCGCCTCGCTGGCCATCGGCGAGGCGGTGGCGGAGATGCTGGATGACTGAGGTCACCTTCCGGCCCGCCGACGACGCGGACATCGAGCGCCTCCTGCCGCTGATCCACTCCGCCTATCGCGGCGACAGCGCGCGGCTGGGCTGGACGCATGAAGCCGATCTGCTGGATGGGCAGAGGACGGACGTCGATGCACTTCATGCGATCCTCGCCGATCCCGCCGAGGCCATTATCATCGCGGAGCGCGGCGGCATCTTGATCGGCTGTGTTCGCGTCACCGATCTGGGCGACGGCCTCAGCAGCCTGGGCATGTTGGCGGTGGACCCAGTCCGCCAAGGCGGCGGCCTGGGCCGACGCCTGATCGCGGAGGCCGAAGCTCATGCGCGTAGACTGGCGCAACGTCGCATGGAAATGACGGTGATCAGTCAACGGGCCGAACTGATCGCGTTCTACGAGCGGCGCGGCTATGAGCTGACCGGCGAAACGCGCCCTTTTCCGGCCACGGACCCGCGTTTCGGCGTGCCGCGACGCAGTGATCTGGCCTTTATCGTGATGGAACGCGCCCTGACTTGAAACGTCGAGATGATTCGGGCATAAGCCCGCGCTCGCAGGCGGCTCACCCGATTGAGCCGCCGCTTTCGTTTATCGGGCGCTAGTCGCGCCGACCCATTGAGATTGAGACGGACATGGCTGTTCCGAAGCGCAAAGTATCGCCCTCGCGTCGCAACATGCGCCGCGCCCACGACGCCCTCGGCACGAACCCCTACACCGAGGACAAGGACACGGGCGAGCTGCGCCGTTCGCACCACATCGACCTGAAGACCGGCACCTATCGCGGCCGCCAGGTGCTGACGCCCAAAGAAGACTAGTTTCGAAACGGAGGCCGGGTTCCGGTCTCGCATCGAACTGTGAAGTTTACGGCGCGCGGTTCACCCGCGCGCCGTTTTCGTGCGTTGATGGGGTCTTGCTTCCACGGAGACCCCGTATGATCCGCATGACGACCGCCGCCGCAGCCACGCTGCTCCTGCTCGCGGCCTGCAACGCGCCTGAGTCGAGCGCACCTGAGACCGCGCCCGCGCCCGCGCCGGAAACCCCCGCGACGCCAGTGACGCCGGCCGCCGACAACATCCTGACGTCCGAAGGGCTGGGCGCGGTGCGCATCGGTATGACCGCCGCCGAGGTCACCGCCGCCTGGGGCGAGACAGCGACGCCCAACGCGGTCGGAGGGCCGGAGCCCGCGACCTGCAGCGAATATCATCCCGCCCGCGCGCCTCAGGGCGTCAACGTGATGATCCAGAACGGGGCTCTTACCCGGATCAGCCTGATCCGTGACGCGACGATCAAGACGGACCGGGGCTTCGGCCTCGGCGACACGGGCGCGGCGGTCAAGGCAGCCTACGGCGGCGCCATCATCGCCCAGCCGGACAAATACGCGCCCGCGCCGGCCGAGGACCTGTTCGCCTGGTCTCGCGGCGGATCGACGCAATATGTCCAGGACCCAACCGCTCGCGGGATTCGCTATCAAGTGAACGGGGAGGGCGTCATCAGCATCATCCACGCCGGGGATCCCTCGATCCAGCTGGTCGAGGGCTGTTCATAAAGCCTGACGGTTGGCCTTTTGCGGGCGTCGGGCTAAACCCCGGCGCCTGCATCTTCCTCCCAGCCGCGAAAGCTCCCATGACCGACATCGCCGACATCGTCGCCCGCCAGATCCTCGACAGCCGCGGCAATCCCACGGTCGAAGTCGATGTGGTTCTGGATGACGGCAGCTTCGGCCGCGCCGCTGTCCCGTCCGGCGCCTCCACCGGTGCACACGAGGCGGTCGAGCTACGCGACGGCGACGCGACCATGTGGGGCGGCAAGGGTGTCCAGAACGCCATCGACGCCGTCAACGGCGAGATCTTCGACGCTCTCAGCGGCATGGACGCCGAGGACCAGCGCCGCATCGACGAGGCGATGATCACCCTGGACGGCACCGAGAACAAGGGTCGCCTGGGGGCCAACGCCATCCTCGGCGTCTCGCTCGCGGTCGCCAAGGCCAGCGCCATTTCAGTCGGTCTGCCGCTGTTCCGCTATGTCGGCGGCA
>JAZKHL010000147.1:0-10434 GCA_040385365.1 Pseudomonadota bacterium
GCGGCGACTATCGCCACGAGGTCGTGCTGATGCGTCAGCTGGGCTGGAAGGGCGCCGACCATTTCGGCATCAGCCTGCACAACGCGATCGTCATGCCCTACGTCTGGCACTACGGCACCGAGGAACAGAAGGCGCGCTGGCTGCCGCGCCTGCTGACCGGCGAACTGGTCGGCGCCATCGCCATGACCGAGCCGGGCGCCGGCTCCGACCTGCAAGGCGTCAAGACTACCGCCATCAAGTCCGGAAACGGCTATGTCGTGAACGGCTCCAAGACCTTCATCACCAACGGCCAGCTGGCGAACTTCATCATCGTCGTGGCCAAGACCGACCCGTCACAGGGCTCCAAGGGCACGTCGCTGATCGTGGTCGAGACCGACGGGGCCGAAGGCTTCGAGCGCGGCCGCAACCTCCACAAGATCGGCATGGAGGGCAACGACACCTCCGAGCTGTTCTTCAACGACGTCCATGTGCCGGCCGACAACGTCATCGGCGGCGAGGAGGGCCGCGGCTTCATCCAGCTGATGCAGCAACTGCCGCAGGAACGCCTGAACATCGCCGTCCAGGGCGTCGCCGCCGCCGAGCGCGGGCTGCAGGAGACCCTGGCCTACGTCAAACAGCGCAAGGCCTTCGGCAAGTCGGTGCTGGAGTTCCAGAACACCCAGTTCAAGCTGGCCGAGGTCAAGACCAAGCTGACCGTCGCCCGCGTCTTCGTCGACCACTGCATCGGCCTGCACCTCAAGGGCCAGCTCGACGCCGTCACCGCCTCCATGGCCAAATACTGGGTCACCGACATCCAGGGCGAGGTGCTGGACGAGATGCTCCAGCTGCACGGCGGCTACGGCTATATGAATGAGTACCCGATCGCCCAATTGTACAAGGACGCCCGGGTGCAGCGCATCTACGGCGGCACCAATGAGATCATGAAGGTGCTGATCGCGCGGTCTCTGTGAGGTAAGGGGGCGGGATGATCCGCCTCCACGTCACCTCCGACCTCTCCACCGATGCCGCCGTCGCTCCGACGCTGGACCAGTCCCGCTATCTGACCCAGGTCATGCGGCTGAAGCTTGGCGACACGCTGCTGGTCTTCAACGGCCGTGATGGGGAGTGGCGGGCCGTCATCTCTGAATTCCTCAAGAAGGGCGTCGTCCTCCGCGTCGAGGAACAGGTCCGTCCCCAGAGCACCGGCCCCGACCTTGAGCTGATCGTCGCGGTCATCAAGAAATCCCGCGTCGAGACCATCGTGGAGAAGGCCGCAGAGCTGGGGGCCGCCCGCGTTCGCCTGACGGTCACCCAGCGCACCAATGTCGAGCACGTCCGCCTCGACCGCCTCGACGCAATCGCCATCGAGGCCGCCGAACAGACCGGTCGGCTGGACGTACCGACCATCGACGATCCGCAGAAGCTCGCCGCCATCGTGGACAACTGGGACCCGGCCCGCCGCCTGATGTTCTGCGACGAAACCGGCGGCGCGCCCGTCGCCAGCGTTATCACCGCGCCCGGTCCATGGGCCATCCTGATCGGCCCCGAGGGCGGCTTCTCGCCCGAGGAGCGCGATCGGCTGCGGTCCCTGCCCTTCACCACAGCCGTGTCGCTAGGCCCCCGCATCCTGCGTGCCGACACCGCCGCCATCGCCGCCATGACCCTGTGGCAGGCGTCTGTGGGCGATTGGGAACGATAGAAGACGCGGCATCGAGCAGCGAACCGCCGCTCGCGGAGGCTCATCCCTCTTGAGTCCCGCCACATTCCCGCCCATCTACCCGCGACACCGTTGAAGGCCGCCCCGATGACCGATCCGATCACCTTCGACGACCTGGTCGGCGTCATGTCCAAGGGCTCCAAGCCCAAATCGGAATGGCGTGTCGGCGCCGAGCACGAGAAATTCGGCTTCGACAAATCGACCCTGCGCCGTCCGACCTATGACGGCCCCAACGGCATCCTGGCCATGCTGACCGGACTTCAGCGTTTCGGCTGGTCCCCGGTCGAGGAGGCCGGTCACGTCATCGCCCTGGAGCGGAAGAACGCCGACGGGTACGCCGCCTCGATAAGCCTTGAACCCGGCGGCCAGTTCGAACTGTCGGGCGCCCCGCTGGAGACCATCCACGACATCTGCTCGGAGACCGGCCAGCACCTGATGGAGGTCAAGCAGGTCGCCGATCAGCTGAACCTAGGCTTCCTCGGCGCCGGCTTCGATCCGCTGTGGACCCGCGAGGACGTGCCGGTGATGCCCAAGGGCCGCTACGACATCATGCGGTCCTACATGCCCAAGAAGGGCGCCCTCGGCCTCGACATGATGCTGCGCACCTGCACCATCCAGGCCAACCTCGACTTCGATTCCGAGGCCGACATGGTCGCCAAATTCCGCACCAGTCTGGCGCTCCAGCCCATCGGCACCGCCCTATTCGCCTGTTCGCCCTTCACCGAGGGTCGTCCGAACGGCTTCCTGTCGGCCCGCGCCAACGTCTGGACCGATACCGATCCGGACCGCACCGGCATGCTGAACTTCGTCTTCCAGGACGGCTTCGGCTTCGAAACCTACGCCAACTATGCTCTCGACACGCCGATGTATTTCGCCAAGCGTGGCGAAAAATACATCGACGCGTCGGGCCAGTCGTTCCGCGATTTCATGGAGGGCAAGCTGCCCGCCCTGCCCGGCGAACGGCCGACGATGAAAGACTGGGCCGACCACCTGACCACCCTGTTCCCCGAAGTCCGCCTGAAACAGTATCTGGAAATGCGCGGCTCGGACGGCGGCCCGTGGAGCCGCATCTGCGCCCTGCCCGCCCTGTGGACCGGCATCTTCTACGACGCGCCGTCGCTCGCCGCCGCTTGGGACCTGTGCAAGGACTGGGACATCGAGGATCACGAACGGCTGCGTCGGGACGTGACCCGCCTGGGCCTCCGCGCCGAGGTCGCCGGGCGCTCCGTGCGCGACATCGCCGTCGACATGGTCGCCATCGCCCGCGAAGGCCTGAAGAACCGCGCGAGGTTCAGCGGCGGCATGGTCGACGAGCGGGGCTATCTGTCGGAACTGGAAGACATCGCCGATTCGGGCGTCACCCCCGCCGAACGCCTGCTCGACTTGTATCACGGCGACTGGCAGGGCGACGTCAGCCGCATCTACCGCGACTTCGCCTACTGATCACCGGACAGCGAAAAGCCCGCCGGGTCGCGGCGGGCTTCTGCCGTCTTCGAGGTGTGGCGAAGGCCTAGTTCTTGGCGGTTTCAGCGCCCGACGTGACAGCGCCGCCGGCGGCCGAGACGTCGCGGCCCACGCCCGAGATGGTGTTGCAGGCCGACACGGCCAGGGCGGCGGCGACCAGCGACAGGGTGATGATCTTCTTCATGGTTCGTATCCCGAATGGTGAAGCTCTGGAAACGCCAAGCGTCACCGCAGGTTCCATGGTCATCGCACGGCGTGATCTGCTAGTGGCGGATATGACCCAGGACAAAGCCCAAGCCCCCGGAACCGCCGCCCGCCGCCTCGTCGAAACCCTCGCGATCAACGGCGTCACCCGCGTCTTCTGCGTGCCGGGCGAGAGCTATCTCGCCGTGCTGGACGCCCTGGTCGATCATCCGGAGATCGAGGTCGTCAGCTGTCGTCACGAAGCCGGCGCCGCCAACATGGCCGAGGCCTATGGCAAGCTGACCGGCCGACCTGGCATCTGCATGGTCACGCGCGGGCCGGGCGCGACTCACGCCTCCATCGGGGTGCACACGGCGCATCAGGACTCCACGCCGATGATCCTGTTCGTCGGCCAGATCGCTTTGTCCGATCGTGGCCGCGGCGCCTTCCAGGAGGTCGATTACCGCGAGGTGTTCGGCGGCCTCGCCAAATGGGCGACCGAGCTCGAGAGCCCCGACCGCACCGTCGAGATCGTCGAACGCGCCTTCGCCACCGCCCAGCAGGGACGCATGGGCCCGGTCGTCATCGCCCTGCCCGAAGACATCCTGCATTCCCCCGGCGGCCCCGCCCCGATCCGCGCCGTGACGCCCGCCCGGGCAGGTCTGGACCCCGCCTTCCTCGCCGACCTTAGGCGGCGTCTGTCGAAGGCCGAACGCCCGTTGCTAGTTCTGGGCGGCTCCGGCTGGACCGACCAGGCCGCGGCCGCCATTGGCGATTGGTCCGAGCGTCTGGGCCTGCCTGTCGCCCTGTCGTTCCGGCGAAAAGACATCCTGTCCAACGACCGAACCAACTATGCTGGCGACCTAGGCCTCGGCTGCAATCCCGAGCTTATGAAACGCGCCACGGACGCCGACCTGCTGATCGCGCTGGGCGCCCGGCTCGGCGAGAACCCGACCCAGGGCTACACCCTGTTCACCCGCGACCACACCGCCAAGACCCTGGTTCACATCCACCCCGGGCCCGAGGAACTCGGCCGCGTCTGGACGCCTCTGATCAGCGCCACCGCAGACAACAGCCTCGCCGCCCACGCCCTGGCGACACTAGACCCCGGCCGCACCTGGCATCACGAGGCTGAGGCCGCCCATGACCACTACCAGGCCTTCTCGACCCCCGTGCCGGTCACCGGCGCGGTCAATATGTCCGAGTGCATGGCCCACCTCGGAGAGGTCCTGCCCGCCACCGCCATGGTGACCAACGGAGCCGGCAACTTCGCCGCCTGGCTGCACCGCTTCTATCGCCACCGTGCCTGCCGCACTCAACTGGCCCCGACGTCCGGCGCCATGGGATACGGCTATCCCGCCGCCGTCGTCGCCAAGTCCCTGCACCCGGACCGAGAGGTCATCTGCATCGCCGGCGACGGCGAGTTCCTGATGACCGGCCAGGAGCTGGCCACCGCCGTCCAGCACGGGATCAACACCGTCGTCATCGTCGTCGACAACGGCACCTACGGCACCATCCGCATGCACCAGGAAGGCCACTACCCCGGCCGGGTCATGGCCACCGATCTGAAGAACCCCGACTTCGTCAAATACGCCGAGGCCTTCGGCGCCTTTGGCATCCGCTGCGATCGCACCGAGGACTTCCCCGCCGCGCTTCAGGCGGCTCGCGATGCGGCGAAGGACCGACCGGCGCTGGTGCACCTGATCACCTCCGCCGAGGACATCGCCCCTAACCGCACGATCACGGGGTTGCGGAGCCAATAGTTACCCTTCTCCCCTTGCGGGAGAAGGTGGCCGAGCAAAGCGAGGTCGGATGAGGGGTCACGCAGACTTCGACACTCGGCGTTTGCTTCCGCTCACTCCAAACGCCGGTGCGACCCCTCATCCGTCAGCCTTCGGCTGCCACCTTCTCCCGCAAGGGGAGAAGGAACATTTCACACCGGCCACGTCTCCTCACTGGCCCCCAGCACCTCGCCCGCCAGATACAGGGACCCGCAGATCACAACCCGCCCAGCCCCTAGCCTCAGCGCCCGGCTGAGCGCCGCCTCGACCGACGACGAACTCTGCGCGCCGAGTCCATGGCCCCGCGCCACGGCCGCCAGGGCCGATGGATCCGCTGCCGTACCCTCGAACCCGACGGTGAAGACGTGGGCCTCGGTTCCCTTCAGCGCCTCAAAGAACCCGCCGTGATCCTTGTTGGCCAGCATGCCGACGATCAGCGCCAGCGGGCGCGGAGCCTTTCTCCGACGCTCGGCCAGCGCCTCCGCCAGCGCCTGCCCGGCATGGGGATTGTGCCCCCCGTCCAGCCACAGCTCGGCCTCAGCCGCACGCGCCATCTCGCCATAGGGGCCCGCCGAAATCCGCTGCATCCGCGCGGGCCAAATCGCCCCCGCCACCCCCGCTGCGATGGCGTCCGCCGGCAAATCCAGCTCTAGCGCCACGGCGACGGCCAGCCCCGCATTGGCGATCTGGTGCGGTCCTTTCAGACCCGGCGCCGGCAAATCGAAGGACTGTTCCTGGTCCTGGAACACCATGCCCCCGCGCTCGGCCCAGGCGTCGAAATCCATACCCATGACGGTTAGCGGCGACTGAACAGCCGCCGCCTTCGCCTCGATGACAGCCATAGCCGCCTCGGACTGGCGCGCGACGATCCCTCGCGCACCCGCCTTCAATACTCCGGCCTTCTCGCCCGCGATGCCTTCGATCCGGGTGCCCAGAAACTCAGCGTGGTCGTAGTCCACGGGCGCGATCACGCTCAGCAGCGGCCGCTCGATGACATTGGTCGCGTCAAGGGTACCGCCCAGGCCCACCTCGACGATGGCCAGGTCGGCGGGGACCTCCGACATGGCGACAAAGGCCGCGGCCGTGGTGCTCTCGAACACCGTGGTCTGGACCCCGCGAACGGCCTCGATCCGGTCCAGAATGGCCGACAGTCTCTCGTCCGAGATCAGCTCTCCAGCCAGCCGGATCCGTTCGTTGAACCGCACCAAATGCGGGGACGTGTAGGTGTGGACGCGCAGGCCCGCCGCCTCCGCCATCGCCCGGATGAAAGCGATCGTGGACCCCTTGCCGTTGGTCCCCGCCACGTGGATCACCGGCGGCAGGCTCAGCTGCGGCTGGCCCAGCACGGCGCACAAGGTCCGCATCCGGTCCAATGACAGGTCGATCTTCTGCGGGTGGCGCAGGCGCAGGCGTTCGGAGACGGGGTCAATCACGGCCGCTATAACCCCACACCGTCATCCTCGGGCTTGTCCCGAGGATCCATCGTTCAACCGCTGCCTGCGTAAAAGTCATGACGTCCTTGCGTCGGACAAATGGATCCCCGGGACAAGCCCGAGGATGACGGAAATGCTTACGAGACACCCTCACATTCAATCACGGTGTTAAAGCGGTTGGATGACCCCCCGCACCACCCTGCGCTGGCTGCTCGCCGCCATCTTCCTCGCGGCCGGCTTCCTGCACGTCTTCGTGCCCGGCCCGTTCCTGGGCATCACCCCGGCCTGGGTGCCCCTCGCACCGACCGTCATCCTGCTGACCGGTCTTGCAGAGATCGCCGGCGCCGTCGGCCTGATGATTCCCCGCCTGCGCCGCGCCGCGGGCATCGGCCTGGCGCTCTATGCGGTCTGCGTCTTCCCGGCCAACGTCCAGCATGCGATCAACGATCTGGGTCTGGCGCACCCGCATCTCGGCTGGGTCTATCACGGCCCGCGCCTGCTGTTTCAGCCGATCATCGTCTGGTGGGCGCTCTGGGCCGGCGAGGTGATCGACTGGCCGTTCCGCAAACGTCAGGCCGCCTGACGCCGTCCGCCCATCAGCATCGACATCACCTTGCCCAGCGTTTCCGGCAGATCGGCGCGAGCGACCACACGGTCGACCATGCCCTTCTCCTGCAGATACTCCGACCGCTGGAAGCCTGGCGGCAGTTTCTCGCGGATGGTGGTCTCGATCACGCGCGGCCCGGCGAATCCGATCAGGGCCCCCGGCTCGGCCAGATGCACGTCGCCCAGCATGGCATAGGACGCCGTCACGCCGCCCGTCGTCGGATCGGTCAGCACCACGACGTAGGGCAACTGAGCGTCCTTGAGCTCCTGCACCGCCAGGGTCGTGCGCGCCATCTGCATCAGCGACAGCGCGCCCTCCTGCATCCGGGCCCCGCCGGCGGCGGTGAAGCAGACCAGCGGCACGCCTCGCTCGATCGCGGCACGTGCCGCGGCGATGAAGCCCTCGCCCGCCGCCATGCCCAGCGACCCGCCCATGAAGGCGAAATCCTGAACCACCGCGACCGCGGATGTGCCGCCGATGTCGCCGAAGCCGATCGACATCGCATCCTTCAGGCCCGTCGCCTTGCGCGCCGCTTGCAACCGCTCGCGATAGGGTTTGCCGTCTGAGAATTTCAGCGGGTCCTCGACCACCTCGGGCGAGCTGATCGGCTCGTATTCGCCGTCGTCGAAGGTGTAGCCCAGCCGCTGCGACGCGTTGATCCGCATGTGCCGGCCGGACGGCGTCACCCACAGGGCGGCCTCCAGGTCGGGGCGGTACAGCATGTCGCCGCTGTCGGGATCCTTGACCCACAGATTGTCAGGCGTCTCGCGCCGGCTTACGATCTTGCGAACGCCCGGCGCGAACCGGCTGAGCCAGCCGCCGCGTTTTTCCTGAGGGGCTTTGGGAGGGGTCTTGTCGGCCATTCGCGTTCTCTAGACCGTTTCCTTGACGCGCGCACCGCGCACGGCGTCGGCGAGCGCCTTCACCTTGGCCAGAACGCGGGCCGCGGCCGGTTCGTTCGCTTCCAGAGCCGCCGCGACCTCGTCGACCAGCACCGAGCCCGCCACCACGGCGTCGGCGACGCGCGCGATCTCTGCAGCGCGTTCCGGCGTCTTGACCCCGAACCCGACCGCGACCGGGAGGCCCGAGGCCGTCCTCACCCGCTCCACCGCCGGAGCCACCGAGGCGGATTGTGCCTCCTTGACCCCCGTCACGCCTGCAACCGAGACATAATAGACAAAGCCCGACGTGCGCCGCGCGATGACCTCCAGGCGCGCATCGTCCGAGGTTGGCGTAGCCAGCCGGATCAGCGACACCGACGTCGCATCCAGAGCATCCGTCAGCGGATCGGCCTCTTCCGGCGGGCAATCGACGACGATGCAGCCGTCCACGCCCGCCGCCGCCGCGTCGCGCGCGAAGGCCTCATAGCCATAGCTCTCGATCGGGTTCAGATAACCCATCAGGATCAGCGGCGTGTCCGCGTCGCCCTTGCGGAAGTCGGCCGCCAGATCGAGCGTCCCTCTCAGCGTCAGTCCGGCCTTCAGACCCCGCAGCGCCGCGCGCTGGATCGGCGGGCCCTCGGCCATCGGGTCGCTGAACGGAAAGCCAAGCTCGATGATATCGGCCCCGGCGGCGGGCAGGCCGCGCAGGACCTCCAACGCCTCGTCACGCGTGGGATCGCCCGCCATGACATAGGCGACGAACCCTGCGCGTCCCTCCGCCTTCAGCGCCGCGAAACGGGCGTCGATGCGCGCCGTTGTCATTGCGGAGCCAGCGGTGCGGCGGAGATGGGTGAGGTGGCGGGCGATGCAACGCAGATGTCGCCAGGAATGGCGGCCAGAGCAATATAGGCCGGCGCCGCCGGAGCCGCGGCAGCGCCTTCGCCCGCGAAAGCCAACAGTTGGAATGCTTCGCAGCCGCCCTCAGCCTTGCGTTTCACGTAGATGATCCGGTTGTTGCTGCCGTCCGCCGCGAGCCACCCGTGGTTCGTGAAATCCGCGTCGAAGGCATCGACCGCCGTCGCGGCGCCGGCCTGGGTGGTGGCGAAACAGGTCGCGATTGCGGACATGCCCACGCGTCCTCCGCAAGTCGGATCGGCGGTCACGTGCTCGACCGCAGGTACCTCCACGTTGAAAGGCGTGCGCTCGACGGCGACCGGAGCCGCTTGCGTCAGCAGGCCGGAAATCAAAAGCGTCAGCATCATTTTACAACTCCACGCCCAAATGCTTCGCCACGGCGAAGATGTCCTTGTCGCCCCGCCCGCACATGTTCAGCACCACATCGCCGCCCTTGCCGATCTCGTTGGCGATCTCTCCGACCCGCGCCAGGGCGTGGCTGGGCTCCAGCGCCGGGATGATGCCTTCCAGCTTCGAGCACAGTTGGAACTGCTCCAGCGCCTCGACGTCCGTGGCCGCGCGATACTCGGCCCGACCGATGTCCTTCAGCCAGGCATGCTCGGGGCCGATACCCGGATAGTCCAGGCCCGCCGAGATCGAATGGCCTTCCAGGATCTGGCCGTCTTCGTCCTGCAGCAGATAGGTCCGGTTGCCGTGAAGCACGCCGGGGCGGCCCCCTTGCAGCGATGCCGCATGATCCGGCCCGTCCAGACCACGCCCCGCCGCCTCGACCCCGATCAGGCGGACACCCGCATCCTCGATGAAGGGGTGGAACAGGCCGATGGCGTTCGATCCGCCGCCGATGGCCGCCACGACCGCGTCCGGCAGTTTCTCTTTTCGCGCCAGCATCTGAATGCGGGTCTCGCGCCCGATCACGCTTTGGAAATCGCGCACCATGGCCGGATAGGGGTGCGGGCCCGCAGCCGTGCCGATCAGATAGTAGGTGTCGTCGACATTGGTGACCCAGTCGCGCATCGCCTCGTTCATCGCATCCTTCAGCGTGCCGCGACCCGAGGTGACCGGGATCACCTCGGCCCCCAGCAACTTCATGCGGAACACGTTCGGCGACTGCCGCTGCACGTCCGCGGCGCCCATATAGACCACGCATTGCAGGCCGAAGCGGGCGCAGACGGTCGCCGTCGCCACGCCGTGCTGGCCTGCGCCGGTCTCGGCGATGATCCGCTTCTTGCCCATCCGCATCGCGACCAGGATCTGGCCCATGCAGTTGTTGATCTTGTGCGCGCCGGTGTGATTCAGCTCGTCGCGCTTGAACCAGATGTCAGCCCCGCCATGATGCTGGGTCAGGCGCTCGGCGAAATACAGCGGACTGGGCCGACCCACATAGTGGGTCAAGAAGTCGTCCAGCTCGGCCTGGAAGCTCGGGTCGGCCTTCGCCGCCTCGTAGGCCTCGTTCAGTTCCAGCACGAGCGGCATC
>JAZKHL010000148.1:0-4166 GCA_040385365.1 Pseudomonadota bacterium
CCGATCTTGTTGCCGCCGCCGGCCTTGGACAGGAAGCTGCGGCCCTCGTCCGCCGAACGGGCGTCGAAGAAGTTGAACATGAATGAGATCAGACCCGCCGCCGCCGCCGGCTCAAGAATCACGGTGTATTTGCCGGGCTCCAACGCCTGGGCGGCGGCGGATGCGCTGGCCTTGCGCATCGCGATCTGGATGTCGGTGTCGACGTTGAACCGGCTGGCGTCCTGCAGATTCCTGGCGACCCAGCCCGAACCCTTGCCGTCCTCGGTCCGCACCGTGCAGGTGTAGTCCATCTCCGTCGTCTTGGCGTATCCGAAGGCTCCGTTGGAGTTGGCGAAGGCCGTGAAGCTCTGATTGTCGTTCAGGAACCCGGCCGCGATCAGATTCTGGGCCTTGCACGGTTCGATCGAGGCGCGCGCGATCGTGGCCCGGTTCTCGGGCGTGATGGCCGCCGTCGCCGCGGTGAAGGTGTCAGTCGGCGTATAGGTCTGGGGCCCGACCGCCGGCATGAACTCCGGGTTCTCGGGGGCCAATTTGGCCAGGTCCTCGGCGCGCTTGACCACGCGGGCCAGGGCGGCGTCGGAGAATTCGTTGATCGACGCGGTGCCGACCCGTTTGCCGAACGCCACCTGAACCGCCAGATCGGTGTTGGTGATCACCCCCGATGTCGAGACGTTGTTCAGCGCGAAGCGGATGTTTCCGTCGATGGTGCCATCCAGTTGGGCGGTGCATTCGTCGGCGGTCGACAGCGCGATCACCTTGTCGAGGATCGTCTTGGCCTCGGCTTCCGTCATGATGCTCATGTGATTTTTCCCTTGGGTCCGATCAACCGAGCGAACGCGCGGTGTTGATGACGTTGATCTGGTCGAAGCGGGTCGTGGACGACCCATGGCTGACGGCCGAGACCTGGCTGGGCTGGCCCTTGCCGTCGAAGAACGAGCCGAACATGCGATAGTCGCTCTCGTCGCAGATGGCCGAACAGGCGTTCCAGAATTCGGGCGTCCGCATCTGATAGGCGACGTCTTCCAGCGGCTGGGTGATCTCGCCGTTCTTGATCTCGTAGAAGAGCGTGCCGCCGAACTGGGCGTTGTAGCGTTGCTGGTCGATCGAGAACGATCCGCGACCCAGGATGTAGATGCCGTTCTCGACGTTGGCGATCATGTCGTTGCGGGTCATCGGCCGCGTGCCGGGCTTCAGCGAGATGTTGGCCATCCGCTGGAACTGAACCGTTGACCAGCTGTCGGCATAGGAACAACCGTCCGAGGCGGTCTTGCCCAGGATGTGCGCCTGATCGCGCGTCGCCTGATAGTCGACAAGCTTGCCGTCCTTGATCAGGTCCCACGACTTTGTCTTGACGCCCTCGTCGTCATACTCGACCGCGCCGAGGCTCCCGCGCTGGGTCTTGTCGGCCACGATGTTGACGATGTCCGATCCGTACTGGAAACGGCTCTCGCGCTTGTCGAGCGTCGCGAAGCTGGTGCCGGCGTAGTTGGCTTCGTAGCCCAGCACGCGATCCAGCTCGAGCGGGTGACCGACGGATTCGTGGATGGTCAGGCCCAGGTGGTCGGGATCCAGAACCAGGTCGTACTGGCCCGGCTCGACCGACTTGGCGGTCAGCTTTTCGCGCGCCTGACGTGCGGCGGCGACGGCGTCCTCGCGCATGTCGTAGGACATGCCGTAGCTGATCACGCCGTTGGACGCGGTCAGCTTGTCCTCCGCTCGGCCGTCCAGATACTCGAAGCCCAGCCCCATCGGCGCCGACAGACCCTGGCGCGACCGGAACTTGCCGGTCGCCTGATCGATGACGGTAACACCGATCGGGGCCCAGATCCGGTGCACGTCCTGGTCGATGTAGGAGCCGTCCGAGCTGGCGAAATATTTCTGCTCGTTGACCAGGAACAGCTGCGAGTTGACGAAGTTGGCGCCGGCCGCCATCGCCGCGGCGTTGACGCCCAGCAGCAGTTCGACCTTCTCCTCGATCGGCACTTCCATGGCGTTGCGGCGGATCGGGGTTCGCCAGCTGACCTCGCCGACGCCGGGCGTGGGGGCCAACTGAACCGGTTGGGTCTGATTGCGCGCATTGGCCTTGGCGATGGCGGTGGCCAGGCGTGCGGCCTCGGCCACGGCTTCCGGCGTCATGTCATTGGTGGCGGCGAAGCCCCAGGCCCCTTCGGCGATGACCCGCACGCCCGTGCCGGTCGATTCCGTGTTGACGATGTTCTGGACGTTGGCTTCGCGCGTGATCACGAACTGGCGCAGATACCGGCCGACCCGCACGTCGCAATAGCTTGCTCCGGCGGCCGAGGCGGCGCTCAGGCCCGCGTCGGCGAGACGCTTCTTGACCGCCAGCTCGATGGTCTCGACCAGCTGCGGCGCGGCGATCGCACGACCGACGAAGGAGGGAAGCAGCGCGCCCCCCGCCCCGATGCCGCATGCGGCGAGGAATGAACGTCTATCCAAGGCTTCTCTCCACCGGCAATGCGCCCCCACCCACGACGGCGACTTGAGCGACCTTACCCTCGTCAGGCTGCGAGCGACCGGTGCTAAAGCGGCATTTTCAGCACGTGTTCAGCGCACTTCAAACCGGTGAATCATTAAAGCTAGGACAGGTTCGTCGCTTATTGCCGCGCGTGCGAATAAGGCGTTCTACCGACGCTCGCCTATCCATAGGCGCAACAAGCGACGCTTGGTCAATAGGGGTTCCGATGTCGAAAATCGCTTCGTTCTTCAAGGATGTCTACGAACAGAACGATTGGGGAGACAACGAAAGTCGATCCGGCGTGGGGTCTTCACTCGCGGCGACCGAAAAACTCAGAACCGATCTGCCGGTCTTGTTGCGCTACCTGAAAATCAAATCCCTGCTCGACGCACCGTGCGGTGATTTCAACTGGATGAACGAAGTCGATCTGGGAGAGGTGACCTATATTGGCGGCGATATCGTCGAAGAGGTCGTCGCCAGAAACCGTGAGCGATACGCGCGTCCGGACCGCCAGTTTCAGGTTGTCGACCTGATCAACGACGACTTGCCGGCGGCGGACGCCGTGATGTGTCGCGACTGTCTGATCCACTTCAACGAAGACCTGGCGCTCGCGGCGCTGAAGAATCTTGCCCGTTCCGATAGTCGCTTTCTGCTTCTGACGACTTTCGAAAGACTTGGCGGATGGGAGTCGCTGGGTTGGGTTAATGCAGAACTGGACCACGAGCCCGGGCTCCAAGTTTCCTATCGGTTTCGACCCATCAACCTCCGGCTGCCCCCTTTCAGCCTGCCACCGCCCCTTCATCTCATTTACGAGACGGGAGCGTCAGTTCACGACAAGGCTCTGGGGGTCTGGTCGACGGAGGACGTCAGGCAGGCACTCGCCGCCAACGACCCCGTCGCATGACGGGGCCGCTAGCGCGCTAGGATACGGGCGCGTGGACGTTCCGGGTTATCCGGCGCGACGTCCGAAGATTGCCGAGAGGGCTTCCAGGCGCGCCTTGTCCGCTCCGGTCGCCGCCGTGGCGGCCTCGGTCAGGCTTTGCACCAGGGCGGCGTCCGACGAGGCGCCACCGGCGCGCCAGCCGCCGATCGCCGTGTCGATCCGACCGGCCAGACCGTCGTCGAAGGCGTCGGTGCGGTTCAGCTGGTCCAGATAGGCCTGGGCCACGTCGGCGTTGTCAGCCCAGGTCACTCGGGTCTGAAGCTGCGGGTTGATCTCCTCGCGCATGACGCTTTCGGCCGCCGCGATTTCGGCCGCCGACAGCATGTCGTTCGGGACCAGCTTCAGCACGTCCAGACCGCGTGCGATCTCGCTGGAGTAGATCCGGCCGTTCATCCAGTAGGCCGACCAGGTGCCGCCGACATACAGACGCTCGGCGCTGATCGGGCCGCGGTCAAAATAGGCGATCTCGACCGGATGGGCCGCGTCGGTGAAGTCCATCACCGAGATGCCCCCCTGATACCAGGACTGGACCATCAGATCGCGGCCGGGGACCGGGATCAGATTGCCGTTGTGGGCGACGCAGTTCTCGGTCGCACCTTGCGCGGCCGGCAGCTTGTGGAAGCTCTGACCGGCCAGGGTGCGGTCGGTGATCGTGGCCACCATATTGGCGCCCCAGGTCGCCGGGTCGGTCGCCTGGCAGCGCGCGCCGATGCCGCCGCCCCACTCGTCGGTGAAGACGACCTTGTC
>JAZKHL010000149.1:0-5348 GCA_040385365.1 Pseudomonadota bacterium
GCCATCGACGACGGGGCGGGCGGGGCCATCACCATCGCCGCCGCCAAGGCCATCGCCGAACAGGGCCGCACCGCCCGCACGGTGCGCGTCATCCTGTACGGCTCGGAGGAGGTCGCCCAGCCGACCAACACCGGCAACGGCGGCGGCGCCTATCTGCGCAGTCTGACGCCCGAGGACGTCGCCAACCACGTCTTCACCGGCGAAAGCGACTTCGGCGCCGACCGGGTCTATGCGTTGCAACTGCCAGCGGGCGCCCAGACCGGCGCCTTCGCCGACGCGGCGAACCGGGTCCTGTATCCGATCGGCGTGCTTCGCTCCGCCGTGGCAGAGACCGAGGGCGGCGCCGACATCGGCCCGATCGTCGAGGCCGGTGTTCCGGTCTTCGGCCTGAAGCAGGACGGCCTGCGCTATTTCGACCTGCACCACACCGCCGACGACACCCTGGACAAGATCGATCCCGAGCAGTTGCGCCAGAACGTGGCCGCCTGGGCCGCCCTGGTCTGGCTGGTCGCCGATTCGGACGTCGACTTCCGCGCGATGCGTCCGGCGGAGTAGGGCCGAAGCCGCGGGCGTGGCGAAATTGGTAGACGCAAGGGACTTAAAATCCCTCGACCTAGGTCATGCCGGTTCGAGCCCGGCCGCCCGCACCACCCTGATCTCTAAGCAAGAGCCCTCGGCAGCTTGAACGTGACGGTCTCCGGCTCGCCGGGGTCGTCCGCCAAGGTCACCGCGAACCGGTCGCGCAGCGCCTGGACCACCGCCTGGACCAGCGGTTCGGGCGCGGAGGCGCCGGCGGTGACGCCGACGGTCGAGACGCCGTCCAGCCAGCTCCAGTCGATGTGCGAGGCATCGTCGATCAGGCGGGCATCGGCCGCGCCGGCCCGCAGGGCGACTTCGACCAGCCGCACGGAGTTGGAGGAGTTCTTCGACCCGACCACGAGAACCAGGTCCGAGCCGTCAGCCAGCTGTTTCACCGCCTCCTGGCGGTTGGTGGTGGCGTAGCAGATGTCTTCCTTATGCGGGTCAGGCAGTTCGGGGAAGCGGCTCTTCAGGACGCCGACGATCTCGGCGGTGTCGTCCAGCGAAAGAGTGGTCTGGGTCGCATAGGCCAGCGGCTGACCACCGGGCCGCTGGAAGGCGAAGGCGTCCTCGACGGTCTCGATCAGGCTGATGGCGTCGTCCGGCAGCTGGCCGAGAGTGCCGACCACCTCCGGGTGACCCGCGTGGCCGATCAGGATGATGTGCTTGCCTTGAGCATGATGGCGCTCGGCCTCGACGTGAACTTTGGACACCAAGGGGCAGGTGGCATCCAGGAACAACAGCTCGCGGGCCCGCGCGGTCGCTGGAACGGATTTCGGCACGCCATGGGCGGAGAAGACCACGGGGCGGTCGTCGGGGCATTCGTCCAGATCCTTGACGAACACGGCGCCCAGCCCCTTCAGCCGATCCACGACATGCTTGTTGTGGACGATCTCGTGGCGAACATAGACGGGCGCGCCGAACTTCTCGATCGCCCGCTCGACGATCTGGATGGCGCGGTCCACCCCGGCGCAGAAGCCGCGTGGCGTGGCCATGCGCACCGTCAGCGGTCGTGGGGCGCCGGCGGGGGTGATGCAGGGGGAGGGGGCCAGGGCGTCCATGAGACAAACCTAGTCTTTCCGACCCCGCGTCGCCACCATGCAGGCGTCACGGTTTGCGACGCCTCGCTTTAGCCGCTATCAGGCGGGATGCCTGACTGCGTTCCGTCAGCGCCCAGATTTCCGGATTTCAAAAGAATGCGTCTTGCGACCGTCGCCATCGCCGCCCTGGCGGTTCTCGCCTCCGCCGGCACAGCCTTTGCCCAGACCAGCCCGACCCAGCGCGACCGCGGCGGTCAGGGCCGCCCGGATGCGAGCGGCCAGGGGCAGAACGGCGAGCAAGAACGTGCGCCCCGGATCGCCCCGCTGCGTTCGGTGGTCAACGCCGGACCCTGCCCGTTCGTCAAAATCCTTTACGACGCCGCGCGCTACGTCGAGCTGACGGGCGATCGGCCGGCCGCCGCCAACGTCGGCTACACCGGCGAGATCGAGGGCGTGACGGCTGGCTGCTCCTATCAGGGCGATGAGCCGATCACCGTCCAGATGAACATCCTGTTCAATCTGGGTCGCGGACCGCAGGCGCAGGGCGATCAGCGTACCTATCGTTACTGGATCGCCGTGACCGAGCGGAACGAGGCCGTCCTGGCCAAGGAATATTTCGACCTGCCCGTGAACTTTGACGGCGAGACGACGGCATCCAGCACGCAGGAGCAGTCGGTGCTGATCCCACGCGCCTCGGCGACGACCAGCGGCGGTAATTTCGAGGTTCTGATCGGCTTCGACGTGACGCCCGAGATGGCCGATTTCAACCGTACGGGCAGCCGGTTCCGCATGACGGCGGGCCAGCCCGTGGCGGCGCCGCCGGCGCAATGACCGACCTCAGGACTGACTTGGGCGAAGCGGTCGCGGCCGCCTTCGCCGCCGAAGGCGTGGACGCGTCGCTGGCGCGGGTCACGACGTCCGACCGTCCCGATCTGGCGGACTTCCAGTCCAATGGGGCCTTGGCGGCCGCCAAGGCCATGAAGGCCAATCCGCGTGAGCTGGCGGGCCGGGTCGCCGAACGGCTGAGCGCCGATCCGCGTCTTTCGGGTGTCGAGGTGGCGGGGCCGGGGTTCATCAATCTGAAGCTCTCCAACGATGCCCTGGCCCGTCGCGCTCAGGCCGTTGCTGACGACGCGACCATGATGGGCGCGTCCACGGTCGCGGAGCCGCGCAAGGTCGTCGTCGACTTCGCCGGGCCGAACGTGGCCAAGCCGATGCACGTCGGACACCTGCGCTCGTCCATCATCGGCGAGAGCCTGAAGCGGCTGTTCCGGTTCCGCGGCGACACGGTCTGGGGCGACGCGCACTTCGGCGACTGGGGCTTCCAGATGGGTCTGCTGATCGTCGCCGTCGGCGATGAAGGCAAGGCGTATGAGTTCCTGGTCGATGGCGAGGGCCCGTTTCCGGATCACAGCCCGGTGACGCTGGAAGATCTGGAGCGGCTGTATCCGCTGGCGGCGGCCAAGGCCAAGGAAGACACCGAGTATCGGGATCGCGCCAGGAAGGCGACGGCGGGGCTGCAGGCCGGCCGGCCCGGCTATCGCGCCCTGTGGCGGCATTTCGTGGCGGTGTCCAAGACGGCGCTGGAGCGCGAGTTCTCGGCGCTGGGCGTGACCTTCGACCTGTGGAACGGCGAGAGCGATGCCGACCCCCTGATCCCGGCCATGGTCGAGGACATCAAGGCGCGCGGCCTGACCGAGCTGGATCAGGGCGCCTGGATCATCCGGGTGGCCGAGGAGGGCGAGAAGCGCGAGCTGCCGCCGCTGCTGCTGGTCTCGTCGGAAGGCTCGGCCATGTACGGCACGACCGATCTGGCGACGATCCTGCAGCGTCGGCGCGATCAGGATTTCGACCTGATCCTGTATTGCGTCGACCAGCGCCAGGGCGACCATTTCGAACAGGTGTTCCGTGCCGCTTACAAGGTCGGCTATGCGGTGCTGGGCCAGCTGGAACACGCCGCTAACGGCACGATGAATGGCTCGGACGGCAAGCCCTTCAAGACCCGGGCTGGCGGCGTGCTGAAGCTGCACGACCTGATCACCCAGTCGCGTGACAAGGCGCGTGAGCGGCTGAAGGAGGCCGAGCTGGGCGGCGATCTGAGCGAGGCCGAGTTTGAGAATACGGCGTCCAAGGTCGCCGTGGCGGCGCTGAAGTTCGCCGACCTGTCGAACAGCCGGACGACCAGCTACGTCTTCGACCTGGACCGGTTCATGAGCTTCGAGGGCAAGACCGGGCCATACCTGCTGTACCAATCGGTGCGGATCAAATCCCTGCTGCGCAAGGCCGAGGCGCAGGGCGTGCTGGCAGGGCCGATCGTGGTGGCCGAACCGGCCGAGCGCGATCTGGCCCTGACGCTGGACGCTTTCGATCAGGCGACCGCGGAGGCTTACGACAAGCGCGCGCCGCATCTGGTGGCCGAGCATGCCTATCGGCTGGCGCAATCGTTCTCGAAATTCTACGCGGCCTGCCCGGTGCTGGCGGCGGAGGATCCGGGGACGGTGGCGTCGCGTCTGGCCCTGGCCAAGGCGGCGCTGGATCAGTTGGAGACGGCGTTGCGCCTGCTGGGGATCGACACGCCGGAACGTATGTAAGCAGGGCGGATGTAGGTTAGACTGGGGTCATGACCGACCTCACCGCCTTCATCGCCGGCCTGCCCAAGGCAGAGCTTCACCTGCATATCGAGGGGTCGCTGGAGCCGGAGCTGATGTTCGCGCTGGCGCAGCGGAACGGGGTCGCGATCCCGTTCGACAGCGTCGAGGCGGTGCGGGCGGCGTATGATTTTTCGAACCTGCAGGACTTCCTCGATATCTACTACGCGGGGGCCAACGTCCTGCTGACGCGGCAGGATTTCGAGGATCTGGCCTTCGCCTATTTCCAGCGGGCGGCGGCGGACAATGTCCGGCATGCGGAGATCTTCTTCGACCCCCAGACCCATACCGATCGCGGGGTGCCGTTCGGCGTGGTGGTCGAGGGTCTGATCGCGGGAATGGATCGGGCCAAGGCGCAACTGGGCGTAACCGCGGGTCTGATCCTGAGCTTCCTGCGGCATCTGTCCGAGGACGAGGCTTTCGCCACGCTGGAGATGGCCAAGCCCTATCTGCATCACTTCATCGGCGTGGGGCTGGATTCGTCGGAAGTCGGGCATCCCCCGTCCAAGTTCGTGCGGGTGTTCGCGGCGGCGCGTGAGCTGGGTCTCAAGCTGTGCGCCCATGCCGGTGAGGAGGGACCGCCCGCCTATGTGCATGAGGCGCTGGACCTGCTGAACATCGACCGGATGGATCACGGCAACCGGTCGATGGAGGATGAGAGCCTGATCCAGCGGCTGGTCGCCGAGCAGATGACGCTGACGGTCTGTCCGCTGTCGAACCTGAAGCTCTGCGTGGTCGGGGATCTGAAGGATCACCCGGTGCCGGAGATGCTGCGGCGGGGGCTGCATGTGACGCTGAACTCCGACGACCCGGCCTATTTCGGGGGCTATGTGAACGAGAACTACAGCCAACTGGCGAAGGCTGTCGGGCTGACGCGGGCGCAGGTGACACAGATGGCGCGCAACAGCTTCGAGGGGTCGTTCATGAGCGAGGCCGACAAGGCGGCGCGGATCGCCGAGGTCGACGCCTACGCGGCATAGAAAAAGGGCGCTCCGCCGGGAGCGCCCTTTCTCGTAGGCGTCAGGCCGCGATCAGATCGGCAGGATCGCCGTGCCGAAGGCGCGTTTCAGTTCGTGGGCGG
>JAZKHL010000150.1:0-5734 GCA_040385365.1 Pseudomonadota bacterium
GGCGTCCCGGCGGGTTCTATACGAAATCTGGAGGAAACGATGGCCGACGCCACCAGCGCCGCGAGAGACAGGATCGAACGGGCGCTCGCCCTGCTTGAGCGCAAGGTCAATGATCTGAAGGCTGCGCCGGCCGTTACGGACGACGATCTGTTCGCCATGCCCGCGCCGCCGTCCGCCCGCCCCGACGATCAGCGCCGCATCGCTGCGTTGGAGGCCGCCGGTCGCGACGCCGCCGCCGCCCTCGCCGCCGCCGCCGCCGCCGTGCGCGACATCCTCGACGAAGAGGCCGCCTGATGGCCACGGTGACGGTCGAGATCAATGGTCGCCCATACGCCGTGGGCTGCGCCGACGGACAGGAGGAGCGCGTCCGCATCCTGGCCAAACAGTTCGACGTCCATGTTCGTCAGGTGGCGGGCGACGTCGGACATGTCGGCGACATCCGCCTGTTCCTGATGGCGGCTCTCGTCCTGGCCGACGAACTGCATGAGGTGCGCTTGGCTGGCGGGGCGATCAGCGCGCCATCGGCGACCACCGCGCCCGCCAGCGACAACGGCGTGGCCGAAGCCCTGAACGCCGTCGCCGCCCGGATCGAGAAGATCGCCCAAGGGCTGTAGGCCGCTTAGCCCTTCGCGGGGGAAAGCGGTCCGTTCTCGGCGATGCCGAGCAGGACCGATGGGGGTACTTTCCTGCTGGCTTTCAGGCAATCACGCCAAGCAAGACTACCCCCGTCGGTCTTGGCCTCGCTTCGCTCGCCGCCCGACCGCTTTCCCCCATGAAGAATGGGGGAAGGGCTTGGTCGATCAGCCCCGGTTCTTCACCAGATCATCGACCACGGCCGGATCGGCCAGCGTCGAGGTGTCGCCGAGCGATCCCAGATCGTTCTCGGCGATCTTTCGCAGGATGCGCCGCATGATCTTGCCGGAGCGAGTCTTGGGCAGACCCGGCGCCCACTGGATCGCGTCGGGCGCGGCGATCGGGCCGATCTCCTTTCGGACGTGAGCGACCAAGGCCCTCTTCAGATCGTCGTGCGGCTCGACCCCGGCGTTCAGCGTCACATAGGCGTAAATGCCCTGGCCCTTTATGTCGTGGGGAAAGCCGACGACGGCCGCCTCGGCCACGTCGTCGTGGAGGACCAAGGCTGACTCGACCTCGGCCGTCCCCATCCGATGGCCCGAGACGTTGATGACGTCGTCGACCCGGCCGGTGATCCAGTAATAGCCGTCCTCGTCCCGGCGGCAGCCGTCGCCGGTGAAGTACTTGCCCGGATAGGTCGAGAAATAGGTCTCGAAGAACCGCTGGTGATCGCCCCAGACAGTGCGCATCTGGCCGGGCCATGAGTCGGTGATGCACAGGTTGCCGGAGGTGGCGCCCTCCAGCACGGCCCCTTCGGCATCGACCAGTTCGAGTTCGACCCCGGGAAGGGGCCTAGTCGCCGAGCCGGGCTTGAGGTCCGTCGCGCCGGGCAGGGGGGCGATCAGGGCGCCGCCCGTCTCGGTCTGCCACCAGGTGTCGATGATCGGCAGGCGACCCTCGCCGACCACCTCGTGATACCAGCGCCAGGCCTCCGGATTGATCGGTTCGCCGACCGTGCCCAGCAGGCGCAGGGATGCGCGACTGGAGGATTTCACAGGCTCGTCGCCGTCGCGCATCAACGCGCGAAGCGCTGTCGGAGCGGTGTAGAAGATCTCGACCTTGTGCTTGTCCACGACCTGCCAGAAGCGGCGGTTGTCGGGATAGTTGGGCACGCCCTCGAACATGAGGGTCGTCGCCGCATTGGCCAGCGCGCCATAGACGACATAGCTGTGACCGGTCACCCAGCCGACGTCTGCGGTGCACCAGAAGACCTCGCCCGGCCGATAGTCGAACACCAGTTCGTGGGTATAGCTGACCCAAAACAGGTAGCCGCCCGTGGTGTGCAGCACTCCCTTGGGCTTTCCCGTCGAGCCCGAGGTGTAGAGGATGAACAGCGGATCTTCGGCGTTCATGGGCTCGCACGGGCACTCGTCCGACACCCCGTGCTTGGCCTCGCCGTAACGCACGTCGCGACCCTCGATCATCACCACGTCTGCGTTGGTGTGGCTGATCACCAGCACGGTCTCGACGGCCACCTTGGTCAGGGCCTCGTCGACATTGGCCTTCAGCGGGATGCGCTTGCCGGCGCGCAGGCCCTCGTCGGCGGTGATGACTAGTTTGGACCCACAGTCCTCGATCCGACCGGCGATGCTGTCGGGGCTGAAGCCGCCGAACACCACCGAATGCACCGCCCCGATCCGCGCGCAGGCCAGCATGGCGACCGCCGCCGCCGGGATCATCGGCAGATAGATCGTCACCCGGTCGCCCTTCACGACGCCAAGGCGCTTCAACACGTTGGCCATGCGGCAGACCTCGCGGTGCAACTCGGCATAGGTCAGGCCGCCGGACTGGGCCGGGTCGTCCCCCTCCCAGATGATGGCGGTCTGATCGCCGCGCTCGGCCAGATGCCGATCAACGCAGTTGAAACAGACGTTCAGCACCCCGTCGGCGAACCAGCGGATGCGGAAATCGTCCTTGTCGAAGGACACGTCCTTGATGATCGTCGGCGCCGTGATCCAGTCCAGCCGCTGGGCCTGCTCTGCCCAGAAGGCGTCCGGCGTTTCCCGCGCCGCCAACCGCGCGGCCTCATAGGCCGGAGCGTCCATGTGGGCGCGCGTCGCCCAGTCGGCGGAAACGGGATAAAGGTCGCGGTCGGTCATCGAGTTCTCCTGACGCAGACTCTAGGCGCGCGCGTCTCGTCTCGCCAAGCCGAACTCGAATGCGGAGCCAAACCGGACGAATGGCGTTAACCTTGAGCATTCACCGGGGACTGTCATGAGCCTGAACCGTTTTCTCGTCGTCGGCCTGATCGGGGCGATGGCCGTCTCCGCCTGCACCCAACCGGCCGAGGAACCGGCCGACGCCGTGCCGCAAACGCCACCCGTCGCCGCCCCCGCTCCGACCGCTCCGGCCATCGGCTACGCCTGCGAAAGCGGTCAGTCGGTCACCGCCCAATACCCCGACACCGCCACCGCCTCGATCGCCTACAAGGGTCAGACCTACGCATTGCGCCTGGTCCCATCCGGCAGCGGCGCGCGTTACTCCGGCTCCGGGCTGGAATGGTGGATCGCCACCCGCGAAGGCTCCGAAAGCGCGACCCTCAGCCGTCTCGGCCCGAACGAGGATGTCGGCGTCGCCGTGCTGGAACGGTGCAGCCGACCGTCCGCAAATCCCGCCCTGCCAGCGCCGGGCTCGCCAATGACGCCCCAGTCGGGCCCGGGCGGAACGATCCCGACCTCGACCCCCTGTCGGGTCGCGCAACTGCGCCTGACCAGCGACAGCGGCGACGCGGGCGCCGGCAACCGCGTCAACGTCTTCGGCGTGACGAATACCGGGACCGCGCCCTGCAGCGTCTCCGGTTACCCGGCCGTCAGCTTGTTGGACGCCCAGGGCCGCGCCCTGACGACGGTTCGCTCGGACCACAACCCCGCCGTCGTCGCGCCGGTCAATATCGCGGCGGGCGGCAAAGTCTATTTCGACATCGCCTGGAACGTCGTCCCCAACGAAGGCAACGGCGAGCGGGTGTGCCCGACGGCCGCGCGAGTGCGCGTGCTGATCCCCGGCGACACGGCGGCCTTGGCCATTCCCCTGACCTTCACGCCTTGCGGCGGTCGTATCCGGGTCAATCCGTTCCGATCGACGGTCGAGCCGGGTCAGGCCCCGGAACCCGCTGCGGCCGCTTCGACGACCTGACGCCTTTCGCCGATCTGGAGGAGGGCGTAAGAGCCGGCGCATGCAAACAACAGGCTTTCACGACCGCGTCGCGGCCGAGCTTTCCGATATCGACGCTCAGGGGCTCACCAAGCCGGAACGGGTGATCGAATCTCGCCAGGGACCGGTCATCGAGGTGGCGGGTCGCCAAGTCCTCAACTTCTGCGCCAACAACTACCTGAGTCTGGGCGGCGACGACCGGGTGGTCGCGGCAGCCAATGCGGCGACGCAAAAGCGCGGCGCGGGGACGGCCTCGGTGCGCTTCATCTGCGGCACGCTGGACATCCACAAGGAGCTGGAACGGGCGATCGCCGATTATCTCGGCTTCGAGGATTCGATCCTGTTCGCCGCTGCCTTCGACGCCAACGGAGGCCTGTTCGAGCCGCTGTTCGGGGCCGAGGATGCGATCGTTTCCGACAGCCTCAACCATGCTTCGATCATCGACGGCGTGCGGCTGTGTAAGGCCAAGCGCTACCGGTTCGCCAACTCTGACATGAACGATCTGGAAGCCCAACTGAAGCAAGCCAGGGCCGACGGCGTGCGCGACATCGTCATCGCCACCGACGGCGCGTTTTCAATGGACGGCTATATCGCCAAGCTCGATGAGATCCGCGCCCTTGCCGACCAGTACGGCGCCCTGATCATGGTCGACGACTGCCACGCGACCGGCTTCCTGGGTCCGCAGGGGCGCGGCTCGTACGCTCACCACGGGGTCAAGGTCGATTTCGTCACCGGCACCTTCGGCAAAGCCCTCGGCGGGGCCATGGGCGGCTTCATCTGTGCGACCTCCGCCGTGGTGCAACTGCTGAAGCAGCGCGCCCGGCCCTATCTCTTCTCCAACGCTCTGGCGCCCAGCGTTTGCGGCGCCTCGCTGGAAGCCATCCGCATCGCGCAGGGACCCGAGGGCGACACCCTTCGCACCCAGCTGACCGCCAATGCCGCGCGGTTCCGCGGCGCGATGACCGAGGCTGGCTTCGACCTGCTGCCCGGTCAGCACCCGATCGTCCCGGTCATGCTGGGCGACGCCAAGCTGGCCCAGACGATGGCGGCGCGGATGCTGGAGCTCGGCGTCTATGTCATCGGCTTCAGTTTCCCGGTCGTGCCGCGCGGCGCGGCGCGGATACGCACGCAGATGTCGGCGGCGCACACCTTCGAACACATTGATCAAGCGGTCGCGGCGTTCACGACGGCCGGCAGAGAACTGGGAGTGATCAAATAATGACCGACACCATGAAGGCCCTGGCCAAGATGCGGCCCGAGGTCGGGCTGGAACTGATCGACGCGCCGATCCCCGTGGCGGGGCCGGAGGATGTGCTGATCCGGGTGCACCGCACCGCCGTCTGCGGCACCGACATCCACATCTGGAACTGGGACGAGTGGTCCCAGAAGAACGTGCCGACGCCGATGATCACCGGGCACGAGTTCTCCGGCGAGATCGTCGCCATCGGCTCGGATGTGAACCGCCCGCTGAAGATCGGCCAGCGCGTCTCTGCCGAAGGTCACGTCATCGACCTGAACTCCGAGGCCGCCCGCGCAGGCCATTTCCATCTCGACCCCCACACGCGCGGCATCGGCGTGAACCGTCAGGGCGCCTTCGCCGAGTTCGTCGTCGCCCCCGCCTTCAACGTCATCGAGCTGCCCGACGACGTGTCCTATGAGGTCGCGGCGATGCTCGACCCGTTCGGCAACGCCGTTCACACGGCGCAGCAGTTCGATCTGCTCGGCGAGGACGTGCTGGTCACCGGCGCCGGCCCCATCGGCATGATGGCGGCGGCCGTCGCGCGTCACGCCGGCGCCCGCACCGTGGTCCTGACCGACATCAACGACTTCCGCCTGGAGCTGGCCCAGAAGGTCGCGCCCGGCGTGCGCACGGTGAACACCACCAGGGAAGACCTGCACGACGTGATGAAGGAGCTGGGCCTGAAGGTCGGCTTCGACGTGGCGCTGGAGA
>JAZKHL010000151.1:0-8653 GCA_040385365.1 Pseudomonadota bacterium
GTTCGTCGGCGATCATCGGCGGCTGGCTCTTGATCGTCGAGACCACGGTGACGCGGACGCCCCTGGCCTGAACTGCCTGCACCAGCCGGCGGAAATCGCCGTCGCCGGAGAACAGGAGGACGTGGTCCAGATGCGGAGCCATCTCCAGCATGTCCACCGCGATCTCGATGTCCATATTGCCTTTGGTGCGGGTGTGCCCTTGCGCGTCCGTGAACCGCTTGGTCGGCTTGGTCACGACCGAGAAGCCGTTGTAGCCGAGCCAGTCGACCAAAGGCCGAACCGGAGAGAACTCTTCGCCCTCGATCACCGCCGTGTAATAATAGGCGCGAACCAGGACGGCCTTTTGCCGCAACGCATCGACCATGGCCTTGAAGTCCAGGTCGGCGTTCAGGGCCTTGGTCGCCGAATACAGATTGGCCCCGTCTATGAACAGGGCGAAGCGGTCGGTCGGATAAAGGGTCATGGTCTCACCGGAAACATCAGCGCCAGGTTCGGAAACGGTCAGCGTCAATATCGACGCCGACCCCGACCTGAACATCATGGGTAATGGGGCCGTCATCGTCGCGCTAGGCTGCAATGACAAGGGGGTCTGGGCCGACTGCACGGAGGCGCTGGAGGCCGCGCTGGCGCGGTTTCGCTCGGAGGGCATTGACGTGGCGGCGCGGTCGTCGTGGTGGCGGTCGCAGGCCTGGCCCGACCCGAGCGATCCGCCGTTCCTGAACGGGGTGGCCATCGTCAGCACGGCGCTCGGCCCGCACGCGTTGATGGCGACGCTGGGCCGGATCGAGGAGGCCTTCGGGCGCCGGCGGGGGGCTGCAAACGCGCCCCGGACGCTGGATCTGGACCTGATCGCCTATGGCCGGGAACAGGGGGATTGCGACGGACTGATCCTGCCGCATCCGAGGGCGGCGGAACGGCTGTTCGTCATGGGGCCGCTGGCGGAGATCGCGCCGGGTTGGGTGCATCCTGTGTCTGGCACGCCAGCGCGCGCCTTGGCGATGGCGGCGCCCGTCGGCTTGGACGCCCGTCGCATCGGCTGAGCGCCCCAAAACCGCCCTTGTGGCGTTGCACAACAAGCCATCCATCTGTATGCAGCGCGGTTCTCCCCGCCGCCCGAAGGTTGATTCATGGCTCGCGTCACTGTCGAAGACTGCATCCAACGGGTGCCAAACCGGTTCGGACTGGTTCTGCTGGCCGGCAACCGTGCCCGCGCGATCGCCAACGGCGCGCCGCTGACCCTGGATCGCGACAACGACAAGAACCCGGTCGTGGCGCTGCGCGAAATCGCCGACGAGACCGTGGTGCCGGCCGAACTGCTGGAGACCGTCGTGGTCGCCCTGCAACGCGTCGACGAGCGGACGGAAGCCGAGGACGAGGCGGAAATCGTCGGTCTGCTGGCCGAGCCGCAGCACATGAACATGGCCGAGGCCGAACTGATCCGCGCGCTGCAGAGCGACCGGGACGGCGGCCAGGAGGAACGCTACTGACGGCGGAACCCGCCAACGGTATCACCATCCTCCCGGCGCGGTCCGGTTCGACCCCGCCGACAACGATCATTGCCAATGACACCGCTTCGCCGTCCGCAGACATGCCGGCGGCGAAACGCATTCCGGTCCTGCGCCAGTTCGAGCTGATCGAGGCGGTCAAGGCCTATGACCCCACCGCCGACGAGGCCCTGCTGAACCGGGCCTATGTCTATGCGATGAAGATGCACGGTTCGCAGCTGCGGGCCTCGGGCGATCCCTATTTCGCTCATCCGATCCAGGTCGCGGGCATCCTGACCGACTACAAGCTGGATACGGCGACGATCGTGACCGCCCTGCTGCACGACGTGGTCGAGGACACCTCCGCCACCCGCGACGACATCGCCCGCATGTTCGGCGAGGAAGTCGCGGTGCTGGTCGAGGGCGTGACCAAGCTCAGTCGCCTGGAACTGCAGGCCGAGCACACGCGCCAGGCCGAGAACCTGCGCAAATTCATCCTGGCCATCAGCCGTGACGTGCGGGTGCTGCTGGTGAAACTGGCCGACCGTCTGCACAACATGCGGACGCTCAAATACGTCAAGCCGGAGAAGCGCGAGCGGATCAGCCGCGAGACGCTTGAGGTCTATGCCCCGCTGGGCCGGTCGATCGGCATCCATTCGATCGCGTCCGAGCTGGAAGAACTGGCGTTCGAGCATCTGAACCCGACGGCCCGCACCGCGATCGAGCGTCGTCTGGAGGCGCTGAAGCTTGAGCATGGCGGGGCCACCGAGACCGTCGCCGCCGAGTTCCAGAAGGTGCTGAGCGAGGCGGGCATCCGCGCCCGCGTCTATGGCCGCCAGAAGACGCCGTATTCGATATGGAGGAAGCTGCAGCGGAAATCGGTGGGCTTCTCGTCTCTTTCCGACATCTACGGTTTCCGCGTGTTGGTCGAGGCCGAGGACGACTGTTACCGCGCCCTGGGCGTCATTCACCGCGCCTGGCCGATGGTGCCCGAGCGGTTCAAGGACTTCATCTCCACCCCCAAGTCGAACAACTACCGCTCGCTGCACACCACCGTGGTGGGCCCGGCCGGCCTGCGCATCGAGATGCAGATCCGCACCGAGGCGATGGACCGGGTGGCCGAAGACGGCGTTGCCGCCCACTGGGCCTACAAGAACAAGTCCTATGGCTTCGACCAGGCGGCGATGGAGGCCGAGGGCGGTCGCGACCCTCTCCAGAACCTGCGCCACCTCGTTCAGGTCATCGAGCACGGGGAGGGGGGCGAGGACTGGGTCGAACACGCCAAGCTGGAGATGTATCTGGACCAGGTGTTCGTCTTCACGCCGAAGGGGACGCTGATCACCCTGCCCAGCGGCGGTATGGCGCTGGACTTCGCCTATGCCGTCCATACCGAGGTCGGCGACACGGCGGTGGGCGTCAAGATCAACGGCGAGCTGAAGCCCATGCGCACCGCGCTGCAGAACGGCGACGTGGTCGAGATCATCCGCGGCAAGAAGCGCGAGGCCCCGGCCGACTGGCGCAGCCTGACGGTCACCGGCCGCGCCCGCTCCGCGATCCGACGCCATATCCGCTCTTCAGAGCGCGACGAGTTCCACAAACTGGGAAAGACGACGCTGGAACAGGCCCTGACCCGCGCGGGCAAATCCCTGGCGGATGTGTCGCTGAAGGCCGTGGTCGAGACCCTGGCGACGGGCACGCAGGAAGACCTGTACGACGCCATCGGCCGGGGTCGGATCGCGGCTAATCGGGTTGTTGAAATCCTGTTCCCGTCGTTGAAAGGGACGCTCACGACCGGAGCGGATCGCAAGAAGATCGGCGACGCCCAGGCGCGGATGTTCGTGCGCGGCGGCGGCCTGACGCCGGGGGTCTCGATCCATTTCGGCGAATGCTGCACGCCGGTGCCGGGCGATCGCATCATCGGCATTCTGGAGCCCGAAAAGGGCCTGACCGTCCACGTCATCGACTGCCAGAAGCTGGCCGATTTCGCCGACGACGACAGCGTCTGGCAGGATCTGCAGTGGACGCCGGAGGCCGGACAGGGCGCGGTCGGCATGGCGCGCCTGAGGGCAACGATCCAGAACGCGCCGGGCGTGCTGGGTCAGGTGGCGACGGTGATCGGCGAGGCGGGTGGAAACATCCTGAACCTGAAGATGGCCCACCGGCAGTCGGACTTCTTCGACATGGACCTGGAGGTCGAGGTGGCGGACGCCAAGCACGCGACGCTGATCATCGCCGCGCTGCGAGCAAACCCGAACGTGGACACGGTGGAGCGGTCGCGGGGGTAGGGAGCTTCTCACCCACCTCCGTCATCCTCGGGCTTGTCCCGAGGATCCATCTGTCAGCCGCAAGGACCATCGAGGCGGACAGCAGCTTGGATGCGGATCTCAACGGACTGCACCCGCAGAACCATGGATCCTCGGGACAAGCCCGAGGATGACGGGTGTGAATTCTTACTTCTTCCCAGGCGGCTGGGTGAAGGGCGACGTCCCTACCGACACGGCCGGCTTTGCCTTCTCCGCCTTGGGTTTGCGCACTTCCTTGTTCGACTTCACTTGACCCTTGGCCATGGCCCGTACTCCTCATGAGCGCAGCCGAACGTCGGCCTGCCGCCCCGACAATCTAGACTCTTCCACACCTCCCGTCGCCCACGCTTCACAGCCTGTTGACGAGAACAAAAAGCCAACATAGAACAATACCGGAACACGCAATCTGGGGATAAGGCGATGTCGAGAGTGGTTCGCGAGGGTCTGTCGCTTGCATCGTGCGGCGGCTTTGTCTGGATGGTGTGGCAGGTCGCCCTGTTGGCGAGATGAGTCGCCTCCGGCCTGACATCGAGGTTCAGGCCATCACCGACGCACCCCAACAGACCGGTTTCGTCCATCTGAGGGTGCGCTCGGCCTATTCGCTGCTGGAAGGCGCGATCAAGGCGGGCAAGGTCGGGAAGCTGGCGGCAGACGCAGGAATGCCAGCCGTGGCCGTGGCTGACAGGGTGAACCTGTTCGGGGCGCTGGAGTTTTCCGAAGCCGCAAAGGGTGTGGGGGTTCAGCCGCTGATCGCCTGCGCCCTCCCGGTGACCGGCATCGGCGGCAAGCGCAGCGAACGCTGGTCAAAGGCGCCGACGATCGTCCTGATCTGCCAGGACGAGACGGGCTGGCGAAACCTGTGCGCCCTATCGTCTTCGGCCTATCTGGACGCGGGCGACGATGAGCCGAACGTCAGCTGGAGCCAGGTCGTGGCCCATTCGGCGGGTCTGATCCTGCTGTCCGGCGGCCCGGACGGCCCGGTCGATCCGCTGTTCTTGCAGTCCAAACCGGGTAAGGCGAACGCGGCACTGACGGAGATGGCCGAGGCGTTCGGCGACCGGTTCTATGTGGAGCTGCAACGCCATGGCCTGGCTGACGAAGCGGCGGCCGAGCGCGGTCTGGTGGAGTGGGCCTATGCCAACGACGTCCCTCTGACGGCGACCAACGACGTCCACTACGCCAAGCAGAACCAGGCGCGGTCGCACGACGCCCTGCTGTGCATCGCCGACGGGGCCTTCACCGGTCAGGAGGATCGCCGCCGGATTACCGACCAGCATTTCTTCAAGACGGCGGCCGAGATGCGGACCCTGTTCGCCGATCTGCCCGAGGCCTGCGATACGACGATCGAAATCGCGCGCCGCTGCGCCTTCCTGGTCAAAACCCATCCGCCGATCCTGCCGCGCTTCGACGCCGGCGACGGGCGCACCGAACCCGACGAGCTGATGCATCAGGCGCGCGAGGGTCTTAAGGCGCGGCTGCGACAGGTCACGCCCTCCGCGCCCGAGGCCGACTACTGGACCCGGCTCGAGTGGGAGGTGGGGATCATCACCCAGATGGGGTTCCCCGGCTATTTCCTGATCGTGTCGGACTTCATCAAATGGGCCAAGTCGCACGGGATCCCCGTGGGGCCGGGGCGGGGGTCGGGGGCCGGGTCGCTGGTCGCCTGGGCCCTGACCATCACCGATCTGGACCCCTTGCGGTTCGGCCTGCTGTTCGAGCGGTTCCTGAACCCCGAACGGGTCTCCATGCCCGACTTCGACATCGACTTCTGTCAGGAGCGGCGTGAAGAGGTGATCACCTATGTGCAGGAGCGATACGGCAAGGACCGGGTCGCCCAGATCATCACCTTCGGCACGCTTCAGGCCCGGGCCGTGCTGCGCGACGTGGGCCGAGTGCTCCAGATGCCGCTGGGGCAGGTGGATCGTCTGGCCAAGATGATCCCGAACAACCCGGCCAACCCCACGACCCTGGCCCAGGCGATCGAGATCGAGCCGCGCCTGAGGGAAGCCCGCGACGCCGACCGGGCTGTGGCGACCCTGCTGGAAACGGCGCTGGAGCTGGAAGGGCTGTACCGCAACGCCTCGACCCACGCCGCCGGCATCGTCATCGGCGACCGGCCCCTGGTCGAGTTGACGCCGCTGTACCAAGATCCGCGCTCTGATATCCCGGCCACCCAGTTCAACATGAAATGGGTCGAGCCAGCCGGGCTGGTCAAGTTCGACTTCCTAGGCCTGAAGACCCTGACCGTGCTGGACCGGGCGCACGGATATCTGTCGCGACGCGGGGCGGCGCTGGATTTCAACCTTCTGCCCCTGGACGACGGCAAGACCTATGAACTGATGGCCTCGGGCCAGACGGTCGGGGTGTTCCAGCTGGAATCGCAGGGGATGCGCGACACCCTGAGGAAGATGCGCTGCGGCTCCATCGAGGAGATCACCGCCCTGATCTCGCTCTATCGGCCGGGCCCGATGGAGATGATCGACACCTATATCGACCGCAAGTTCGGCCGACAGGAGGTCGATTACCTGCACCCGAGCCTGCAGGAGACGCTGTCGGAGACCTACGGCGTCATCATCTATCAGGAGCAGGTGATGAAGATCGCCCAGATCCTGGCGGGCTACAGCCTGGGCGAGGCCGACCTTCTGCGCCGCGCGATGGGCAAGAAGAAGAAGGAGGAGATGGACGTCCAGAAGGCCCGCTTCATCAAGGGCGCTTCCGAGAAGTCCGTGCCGGAACAGCAGTCGGACGGCATCTTCGAACTGGTGGCCAAGTTCGCCGGCTATGGCTTCAACAAGTCCCACGCCGCCGCCTATGCGCTGATCAGCTATCAAACAGGCTGGCTGAAGGCGAACCATCCGGTCGAGTTCTTCGCCGCCTCGATGTCGCTGGACCTCAGCAACACCGACAAGCTGGCGGTTTTCTATCAGGATGCGCGAAAGTTCGAGGTGCCGGTGCGGGCGCCCGACGTGAATGCGTCGTCGGCCGACTTCGACGTGGCCTGGGACGACGGCAAGGGGGCGGTCCTCTATGCACTCGGCGCCATTCGCAACGTGGGCCTCGAGGCGATGAAGCACGTCGTCGAGGTGCGCGAGGCGGGCGGACGGTTCGTCGACATCTTCGACTTCCTGGAACGGGTGGATCCGCGCGCGGTCAACAAGCGGGCGCTGGAAGGTCTGGCCAAGGCGGGGGCGTTCGACAGCCTCCATCCCAACAGGCGCCAGCTGTTCGAACAGGCTGATACGTTGATGGCCTATTGCCAGAGCGTGGCGGCCGACCGGACCTCGTCGCAGGTGTCGCTGTTCGGCGCGGACCAGGCTGGTGCGGCGCGGCCGAGGCTAAAGAGCATCGAGCCCTGGGTCGGGCCGGAGCGGCTGGATCAAGAATTGTCGGCGGTCGGGTTCTATCTGTCGGGCCATCCGCTGGAGGACATGGAGGGGGCGCTGCGAAGGAAGCGCGTGACCTTCGTCGCCGAGGCGGTGCAGCGCGCCGAGGCGGGCCACGACGCCTTCATGATGGCCGGCGTTGTCCGCCGCCGTCAGGAGCGGGCCAGCGCCAAGTCGGGCGAAAAATTCGCCTTCGTCACCTTCTCCGATCCGACCGGCGAGTTCGAATGCCTGTTCCCGCCGGAACAGCTCAGGAAATGCCGCGACCTGCTGGAGGTCGGCTCGGCCCTGATGGTGCGGGTCCGGGCCAAATCGTCGGACGGAGAGGTTCGGTTCTTCGGCGACGACTGCTCGCCGTTGGAAACGCTGGTGGATGACGCCTCGGCAGGCTTGCGGGTTCACGTCTCGGCCCGCTCGACCGACGCCTCGGCGATCCAGGCGCGTCTGGCGCGGGCGGTGGCGCAGGGCAAGGGCGGCGAGATCACCCTGATCGCCTCGCTGGACGGCCGCCGGGAGGTCGAGGTGCGATTGCCGGGTCGCTACCGGCTGGACGGGGCGCTGAGAGGCGCGCTGAAGTCGGCGCCGGGCGTTCTGATGCTCGAAGACGCCTGACATAAATCGCGCGCCATCCTCCCATGCCAGGGAGGCGGCGCGGCGGGTGTCGGATTGCCGACACAGGAACGAACCGTTTCGCTTCAGGGTTAGGCCGTCGAACTTCCAGAGGAGATTTCGATGACTCGCATGCTTCTGCTCGGCGCCGCTTCGCTCGCGCTTCTGGGCGCCTGTAGTCAGTCCGGCGATGCCGGCGAAGATGCCGCCGCTACGGTGAACGCGGCCCAGGACGCGGCCTCTGTTCCCGTCGGCCAGACGTCGGCCGCGACGCTCGGCGCCAACACCGCCGGCGGCTTCGTGTCCGCCCTGGCCATCTCCGACATGTACGAACTTCAGGCCGCCGACATCGCCACCGCCAAGTCCTCGACGGCCGGGATCGATGCGCTGGCCGGCATGATCAAGACCGATCATACGGCCTCGACGACCAAGCTGAAGTCGATCGCGCCGACCGAGGCCGCCGATACGGCGCTGCCGACCGAACTGGACGAGCGTCGCCAGGGTCTGATCGACAATCTGAACGCCGCGACGCCCGCCGACTTCGACCGGGTCTTCCTGACCCAGCAGGTCGCCGCCCACAACGAGGCCTTGACCCTGCTAAACGGCTTCAAGGATCACACCGACACTCCCGGCCTCGCCGCCCTCGCCACCGAGATCATCCCAAAAGTGACCATGCACCGCGACCGCGCCCAGCAGATGCTTGACGGCATGTAGGATCAGACCGGCTTGATCTGTCGGAAAAGGCGGTTCGAAAGGGCCGCCTTTTCCAGATTCGAGGCCATGCTTGCCTTTTGCGCCCATCCCGCCTAGAAGCCCGCCCACTTCACACGCAGGCGTGGCGTGTTCGGGGAGACATCCCGGACGCTCCGTTCCG
>JAZKHL010000152.1:0-3698 GCA_040385365.1 Pseudomonadota bacterium
ACCGCGCGGGCGATCGAGCAGGGCCGGGCCATCGTGGCGGAACTGGTCGCGGAGGCGGCGAAGGCTAGGCGGGTGACCCTGCCCGCCTCGCTGCTGACCGTGGGGCTGCAGTGCGGCGGGTCGGACGGGTGGTCGGGCGTGACGGCCAATCCGGCGCTGGGGATGGCGGTGGATCGGCTGGTCAGCCATGGCGGGTCGGCCCTTCTTTCCGAGACGCCGGAGATCTGGGGGGCGGAACATCTGCTGCTGGCGCGGGCGGCGTCGGACCAGGTAGCGGCGGACCTGATCGCGCGGCTGGACTGGTGGCGGGCCTATGCCGACAAGCATGGGATGGAGCTGAACAACAATCCTTCGCCGGGCAATCTGAAGGGCGGGCTGACGACCATTCTGGAGAAGTCCCTGGGGGCGGTGGCCAAGTCGGGATCGACGCCCTTGCAGGACGTGATCGGCTACGCCCAGGCCGTTCGCAGCCAAGGGCTGACCTTCATGGACAGCCCCGGATACGACCCCTGCTCGGCGACGGGGCAGATCGCGGCGGGGGCCAATCTGATCGCCTTCACGACCGGCCGGGGCTCGGTGTTCGGGTCGCGGCCGGCGCCCTGTCTGAAGATCGCGTCCAACGCCCGGCTGGCGGACTGGATGGATGAGGACATCGACGTCAACGCCTCCTCGGTGCTCACCGGGACCTCGCTCGAGGACATGGGCGAGCTGATCTTCGCGCGGCTGCTCGCGGTCGCTTCAGGCGAGGCGACCAAGTCCGAGGCGCTGGGCATCGGCGAGAACGAGTTCGTGCCCTGGCAGGTCGGGGCCTACCTCTAGCGCACCACCCCCGCGACGATGCGCGCATGCAGAAGGGGCTTGCCAAGCCAGTAGCAGAGCTCGGCCGGGCGCTCGATGTCCCAGATGGCGAGGTCGGCGGCCTTGCCGGGTTCGATGGTGCCGATCTCAGACGACAGGCCCAGCGCCTTGGCGGCGTGGCGCGTGGCGCCGGCGAGGGCTTCCTCCGGCGTCAGGCGGAACTGGACGCAGGCGAGGTTCAGCGCCGCCGTCATCGAGGCGACCGGCGAGGTGCCGGGATTGCAGTCGGTGGCGACGGCCATGGCGACGCAGTGGCGACGCAAGGCCTCGATCGGCGGAGGCGTGGTCTCTCGCAACATGAGGTAGGCGCCGGGCAGGAGGACGGCGACGACGCCGGCCTGGGCCATTGCGATGATCCCGGCCTCGCTGGAATGTTCGATATGGTCGGCGGACAGGGCGGCGTAGCGCGCGGCGAGCGCGGCGCCGCCTCCGTCGGACAGTTGGTCGGCGTGGAGCTTGACGGGCAGGCCGAGGGCGCGGGCCTTTTCGAACAGGCGGGAGACCTCGGCGCCGGTGAAGGCGATGGGCTCGCAGTAGGCGTCGACGGCGTCGACGAGGCCCTCGGCGTGGGCGGCCGGCAGGATATCGTCGATGGCCAAATCGACATAGGCGGCGCGGTCGGCGCGGTGTTCTGGCGGGACGGCGTGAAGGCCGAGGTAGGAGGTGCGAACGCGCATGCCGGCCTCGCGGCCGAGGCGGCGGGCGACGCGGAGCATCTTCAGCTCGGTCTGGCCGTCGAGGCCGTAGCCGGACTTGATCTCGACCGTGGTGACGCCGGTGGCGGTCAGGCCGGCCAGGCGGGTCAGGGCGGATGTGTAAAGGTCGTCCTCCGAGGCGGCGCGGGTCGCGGTCATGGACGAGACGATGCCGCCGCCGGCGCGGGCGATCTCCTCATAGGTCGCGCCATGGAGACGCTGTTCGAACTCGCCGGAGCGGTCGCCACCGAAGACCAGATGGGTGTGGCAGTCGATCAGGCCGGGCGTGACCCAGCGACCGTCGAGGCGCTGGGTATGGACGGCGGCGTGGGCGGGCAGATCGGCGCGGGGGCCGACCCAGGCGATGCGGCCGTCGTGGATCAGCAGGGCGGCGTCTTCGATGGCGCCGTAGGGCTGGGCGCCGGCTACCATGGTGGCGAGGCGGCAGTCGGTGAGAAGGAGGTCGGCCTGGATCATCGGCATTCGAACCCCGCCAGCAGTTCGCAGAACCAGCGACCCACGGTGAGGGAGCCGAGGTCGCCGATCTCCAGCGAGGGGTCGTATTCGGTCAGGTCGACGGCCTTCACCTTGGCGTGGGCGCCGATGACGCGCGTCGCGTCGAAAAAGGCCTGGACCGAGACGCCGCCCGGGCGGGCGCCGGGGGATGCCGGCCACTGGCTGCGGTCGATGACGTCGATGTCGAAATCGACGTAGATCACGTCGCAGATGGCGGACAGGCGGGCGAGTTCCTGGGTTACGACGGCGGCGAGGCCGACCTCGCGACACTCGCGGGCGGTGCGGACGGAGATGCCGGCGGCCTTGGCCTTGGCGTGTGCGCGCTCGGTGTTGGCGAAGGGGGCGAGGCCGACCTGGCTGATGCGGCGGCCGTCGACGCCGTCGTCCAGCAGGGCTTGGATCGGGTTGCCGTTGGTCAGGCCCTGGTCGGTGTCTCGCAGGTCGAAATGGGCGTCGAGCGTCAGGACGCCGACGCGTGCGAGGCCGAGGGCATGGACGCCGGGGCGGGTGATGGCGTTGTTGCCCCCGATCAGGACGGTCAGGGCGCGGTGGCCTTGGGCGGCGACTGCGTCCCGGATGGGGGTGAAGGCGGCGGCGGGGGTGACGGCCTTCAGCGCGATGTCGCCGGCGTCGTGGACGCGGGTGGTCAGGGAAGCTTCGGTTTCCACGTCGTAGGTCGAGAAGCGGGGCAGGACGGCGCGGAAGATTTTAGGGCCCAGGTCGCAGCGTCCGGGGGTCAGAGACCGTTCGTTCAAGCCGGCGCCGATCAGGGCGACCGGCGCCGATGGGTGGTCGCCGAGGAGATCGGCGATGCTGGGCCAGGACAGGGCTTCGGAGGTCATGCGCGAATCCTACGCGGCCTGTGAAAATCTGGATACGGCGGAGGCGGCGGGAAAAAAATGTGTTCGGTTCGTTCGGTCTGTTCGGTTCGGTTCGGTTCGTTCAGAAATCAGGAAGACCTAGGCCCGCGACAATCACACTAGCGGGACCCTACGTCAGAAGGGGTCGCTTCGCCCCCCCGTATGCCGTCACCCTCGGGCTTGTCTCGAGGGTTCATGGCGGGAGCAAATCAGGACAAGGATGGTCGGGCAAAGCGTGAAGGCCTGACCCAATTGGGATTGCGGAACAATGGACCCTCGGGACAAGCCCGAGGGTGACGGCAGTGGGCCGAGGTGACGAAGCGGGGCTGAGAACCTAGAACCGTCGCCATGACGAATCTTGCCGACACCCGATCCAACGCCCGCGTCGTCCGCAGCCCGCGCGGCCTGGAAATGACAGCCAAGACCTGGGCGGCCGAGGCGGCGCTGCGGATGCTGATGAACAATCTGGATCCCGAGGTGGCCGAGCGGCCGGAGGACCTGGTCGTCTATGGCGGGATCGGCAAGGCGGCGCGGGACTGGGCCAGTTTCGACCGGATCGTGTCGTCGCTGCGTGAGCTTGAGCCGGACGAGACCCTGCTGGTGCAGTCGGGCAAGCCGGTGGGGGTGTTTCGGACGCACGAGGACGCGCCCCGGGTGCTGATCGCCAACTCCAACCTGGTGCCGAAATGGGCGACCTGGGAGCATTTCAACGAACTCGATCGCAAGGGGCTGATGATGTACGGCCAGATGACGGCCGGGTCGTGGATCT
>JAZKHL010000153.1:0-7906 GCA_040385365.1 Pseudomonadota bacterium
GTTCACCACCCTGGTCGAGGCCGGCTACCAACCCGAGATCGCCTATTTCGAATGCCTGCACGAGCTGAAGCTGATCGTGGACCTGTTCTACGAAGGCGGCATTTCGAAGATGAACGACTTCATCTCCGAGACGGCGAAATGGGGTTCGGTCGTCAGCGGTCCGCGCGTCATCAACGCCGAGACCCGCGCCCGCATGAAGGAGATCCTGACCGAGATCCAGGACGGGACTTTCGCCCGCGAATGGATCGCCGAGAACGAAGCCGGCAAGGGCGCCTATGACGCCCTGGTCAAGGCCGACGGCGAGCATCTGATCGAGTCGGTCGGGGCGGGTCTGCGCGAGCGGATGGCCTGGCTGCACGCGCCGAAAACCGCCGAAGCCGCCTGATCCTCGAACTGCAAAAAGCCTGAACCCAGAACCGCCATGACTGCCGTCGCCACCGCCATCAGCGCCAAAGCCGCAACCGCTCCGCAGAGCGGTGCGCAGCTGCTCGTCCAGACCCTGGATCGGCTGGGCGTGGATGTGGTGTTCGGCTATCCGGGCGGGGCGATCATGCCCGTCTATGACGCCCTGACCGGCGCCGGGGTGAAGCACATCCTGGTCCGCCACGAGCAGGGCGCGGCCTTCGCCGCCGACGCCTATGCCCGGGCGACCGGGAAGGTCGGCGTCTGTATGGCGACCTCGGGACCGGGCGCGACCAACCTGATCACCGGCATCGCCAATGCGATGATGGATTCGGTGCCGATGGTCTGCATCACCGGCAATGTCGCGACCCACCTGATGGGCACCGACGCCTTCCAGGAAATCGACATCCTGGGCGTCACCCTGCCGTTGGTGAAGCATAGCTGGGTCGTGCGCGATCCGGCCGATGTGCCCGCCGTCATCGAGGAGGCCTTTCACGTCGCGCGTTCGGGCCGTCCGGGTCCAGTCCTGGTCGACCTGCCCAAAGACGTCCAGGTCGGGAAGACGTCGGAAGATTTCGGCTTCCACATTCCGAACGAGACGACGCCGCTGGACCACGCCGCGATCGCCGAGGCGGAGGCCCTGATCCGCGCCGCCGAACGTCCGCTGATCTATATCGGTGGCGGGGTGAAGATCGCCGGCGCCGTCGAGGCCCTGCGCGACTTCGCCGAGCGGACGGGCATCCCGAGCGTCTCGACCCTGAACGCCCTGGGTTCGATCCGTACCGATGCGCCGGGCTTCCTGGGCATGCTGGGCATGCACGGGACGAAGGCCGCGAACGAGGCGGTGCAGGAAAGCGATCTGCTGATCGTCTTCGGCGCCCGGTTCGACGACCGCGCGACGGGCAAGCTGAACGAGTTCGCCCCCCATGCGAAGGTCGTCCATTTCGACATCGACCCGGCCGAGATCAACAAGCTGCGCGCCGCCCACGTTCCGGTCATCGGCGACCTGAAGGCGGGCATCGAAGCCCTGACCGCGCGGGTCGCGACCCAGCATCTGGCGATCGATCCGTGGATCATCCGCTCGACCTCGAATGCCAAGCGCAACGCCTTCCGCTACGACGCGCCGGGCGCGGGGGTGTATGCGCCGGCCCTGCTGAACGAGCTGTCGAAGACCGCCGGTGACACCTTCATCGCCGCCTGCGACGTCGGCCAGCATCAGATGTGGGTCGCCCAGCACTGCGCGTTCGCCCGTCCCGAAAGCCACCTGACCTCGGGTGGGCTGGGCGCCATGGGCTATGGCCTGCCCGCCGGTCTGGGGGCCAAGCTGGCAAAGCCGGATGCGCACGTCGTCACCATCTCGGGCGACGGCAGCTTCATGATGAACATCCAGGAGCTGGCGACCCTGCGCCGCTATGGCGTGGCGCTGAAGATCGTGCTGCTGGACAACTCCAGCCTGGGCCTGGTGCGCCAGTGGCAGGAGCTGTTCTTCGCCGAGAACTATTCCGAGGTCGATCTGTCCGACAACCCGGACTTCGTCGCCGTGGCGCAGGCGTTCGGCATCGAGGCCTTCATGATCGACCAGCGCGACCAGGTCACCGACGGGATCGCCCGCCTGCTGGCCGCGCCCGGAGCGTGCCTGATGCACGTCCTGATCGACCCGAAAGAGAATGTCTGGCCGCTTGTCCCTCCGGGCAAGAACAACGCCGAAATGATGCACGACACGCGCTTCGAAGGAGACATGTGATGACCGACACCATCCAGATCCAGATCGACCGGGCCGACGGCTCGCTCCAGCGCCTGATCGGTCTCGTGGAGCGTCGCGGCTTTCACATCGACGGCATGAGCCTGTCGGACGAGGGTGCGATGCGTCGAGTCCAGCTGCAGGTCCGGGGTCGTGATGAGGGACGCTGCACCGAGAACCTGGGCCGCCAGATCGACAAGCTGATCGGCGCGACCCGCATCGCCTATGCGCCGGCTCCGTTCGCCTATCAGGACAGTGTGGCGGCATGACCGGTTCAGATCGAGTAGCCCCCTCGTCGACCGTCGACCCGAACCGGGTCGTCGTGTTCGACACCACCATGCGCGACGGCGAACAGGCCCCCGGCTTCTCCATGTCACCCGCCGACAAGGTGCGCATGGGTCGCCAGCTGAAGGCCCTGGGCGTCGACATCATGGAGGCCGGTTTCGCTGCCGCCTCTCCAGGTGACGAAGACTGCATCCGCGCCGTCGTCGGCGAGATGGCCGAGAACGACACCGGGCCGGTGTTCTGCTCCCTGTCCCGCTCGAACGAGGCGGATATCGATGCGTCGTATCGCGCGCTGCGGGGGACCAAACGCCGTCGTTGCCACGTCTTCATCGGCACCAGCCCGATCCACCGGGCGGCCAAGCTGAAGATGACGCCGGATCAGGTGCTGGCCCAGGCCGTGCGCTCGGTCGAATACGCCCGCACCCATTTCCACGACGTCGAGTTCTCGGCCGAGGACGCGATCCGCACCGAGCGGGAGTTTCTGGCCGAGGTGCTGGAGGCGGTCAGCGCGGCCGGGGCCTCGACGCTGAACGTGCCCGACACGGTCGGCTATGCGACGCCGGACGAGATCGGTTCCCTGTTCCGGTTCCTGATCGCGCGGATCAAGCCGCGTTTCCCCCATGTTGTCTTCTCGACTCACTGCCACAACGACTTGGGTCTGGCCGTCGCCAACAGTCTGGCGGCGATCGAGGGCGGGGTGCGTCAGGTCGAATCCACCATCAACGGGATCGGCGAACGGGCCGGAAATGCGGCGCTGGAAGAGGTCGTCATGGCCCTGCGCACCCGCGCCGAACGCTATGGCGTCACGACCGGCGTGGACGCGACCAAGCTGTTGGAGACCAGCCGCCTGCTGAGCGAGATCACGGAATCGCCGATCGTGCGCAACAAGGCCATCGTCGGCATCAACGCCTTCGCCCACGAGGCCGGCATCCATCAGCACGGCATGTACGCCGACGCCCGCACCTATGAAATCATGCGGCCAGAGGACGTGGGCTTCTCCGGCAGCTTCTTCGTACTGGGCAAGCATTCGGGCCGGACGGCGGTGCAGAAACGGGCCGAGGTTCTGGGCTATCCGCTGATGGGCATTCACCTGACCGACGCCTTCGCCGCCTTCAAGGCGCGGGCGGACGAGATCGGCGAGATCGACGACAAGGAACTGATCGCGATCTGCACGGCGGCACAGCCGAGGGAAGCGCATGTCGCCGCCTAGGACTCTGTTCGACAAGGTCTGGGAGCGGCATGTCGTCGTTTCCGAGACCGCCGAGACCCCGGGCGTTCTCTATATCGACCTGCATCTGATCCACGAGGTCACGACGCCCCAGGCCTTCACCGAGATCGAGGCGCGGGGCTTGAAGGTCCGTCGTCCGGATCGGACTTTCGCGACTCTGGACCATTCGACGCCGACTCTGCCCGCCGTCGATGGCGTCCGCCCTTATGTCACGGCCGAGGCCGAGGCCCAAGTGCATCGGTTGGAGGAGAACTGCGCCCGGCACGGCATCGAGCTGGCGGGCTGGGGTTCGGATCAACGTGGCGTGGTCCATGTGATGGGACCGGAACTGGGCCTGACCCAGCCGGGCATGACCGTCGTCTGCGGCGACAGCCATACGGCGACGCACGGAGCCTTTGGAGCGTTGGCGTTCGGGATCGGCACGTCCGAGGTCGGTCATGTGCTGGCGACCCAATGCCTTCTGCAGCGCAAGTCCAGGGCGATGCGGGTGACGGTGGACGGGACGCTGACGCCGGGCGTGTCGGGCAAGGACGTGGCTCTGGCCGTGATCGCCGAGCTGGGCTTCGGCGGCGGGACGGGCTTCGTCATCGAATATGCCGGCGAGGCGGTGCGATCGTTGGACATGGAAGGGCGGATGACGCTCTGCAACATGTCGATCGAGGCCGGGGCGCGGGCAGGGATGATCGCGCCGGACGCTGTGACGGTCGAATGGCTGCGCGGGCGTCGGCATGTGGCGCAAGGCGCGGCCTATGAGGCGCAGGCGGCGGAGTGGCTGACGCTGGCGACCGATCCGGGCGCGGTGTTCGACGCGGAGATCGTCATCGACGGGTCCGCGATCCGCCCCATGGCGACCTGGGGCACGACGCCGGATGCGGGGTCCCCGATCGGGTCGCGTGTGCCTGAGCCCAAGACGGACAGCGACCGCAAGGCGCTGGCCTATATGGGTTTCGAAGCTGGTCAGACGACGACGACCCAGGCTGTGGACGTGGTCTTCATCGGCAGTTGCACCAACGGTCGGTTGCCCGACCTGCGCGCGGCCGCCGACGTCCTGAGGGGTCGCAAGGTCAAGCCCGGGGTCCGCATGCTGGTGGTGCCGGGCTCCGAGGCCGTGCGGCGGGACGCCGAGGCCGAAGGGTTGCACACCGTCTTCACCGACGCGGGGGCGGAGTGGCGCATCCCGGGCTGTTCCATGTGTATCGCCATGAACGGCGACGTTGTGGGGCCAGGCCAACTGGCGGTCTCGACCTCCAATCGCAATTTCGAGGGCCGCCAGGGCAAGGGCGCGCGCACCATCCTGGCCAGCCCGGCCACGGCCGCGGCCTCGGCCATCGCCGGGGTGCTGACCGATCCGCGGGTGTATCTGGAGATGGCCTCCCTCAAGCAGTCGAGCGCCGCGCGCGAGACGGTAGGGAGCGAAAATGCCTGAGCCATTGAAGGTCCTGACATCGCGAACCCTGGTCCTGACCCAGGCCAATATCGACACCGACCAGATCATTCCGGCGCGGTTCCTGACCACGACCGAGATGACGGGTCTGGGGGCCAAGGCCTTTTACGACTGGCGCTATGAGGCGGATGGATCGGCCCGGCCCGAGGCGGTGCTGAACCGGATCGATGCCAGCGAACACCGCATCCTGGTGGCAGGCGACAATTTCGGCTGCGGCTCGTCGCGCGAGCATGCGCCTTGGGCGCTGTACGATTACGGGTTCCGGGCGGTGATCTCGACGTCGATTGCGGACATCTTCACCTCGAACGCGCTTAAGAACGGCTTCCTGCCTGTCGTCGTCGATCAAGCGACCTGGGACGATCTGGTCGCCAACCCCGAACAGGTCGTGACCATCGATCTGGAGGCGGGAGAGGTCCGGCGCGGCAACCATGCACCCGTCGCCTTCACCGTCGAGCCGTTCGCCCGCCAGTGCCTGCTGGACGGGGTCGACACGCTCGGCTGGCTCCAGAAATCCATGCCTGCCATCGAAGCCTTTGAACGCGCAAACGAACCGGAACCCGCCTGATGCCCACCTCTTCTCATGTCCAGACCTACAACATCGTCCTGCTGCCTGGCGACGGCGTCGGGCCAGAGGTCACGGCTGCGGCCAAGGACGTGCTGGCCATCATCGGCGACTTCTACGGTCATGACTTCCGCTTCGCCGAGCATCTGATCGGCGGCGCGGCCATCGACGCGACCGGCGATCCTCTGCCGCTCGAGACGATCGCGGCCTGTCAGGCGGCGGACGGCGTGCTGCTGGGCGCCGTTGGCGGACCGAAGTGGGATGGGGGCGCGCGTCGGCCAGAAGAGGGCCTGCTGGGTCTTCGCAAGGTGCTGGGTCTGTTCGCCAACCTGCGGCCGCTGCAGGTCTCGCCGGTCATGGCGCACCGCTCGCCGCTGAAGAAGGAGATCGTCGAGGGCGTCGATCTGATCGTCTTCCGCGAGCTGACCGGCGGCGTCTATTTCGGAGAGAAGACGCGCACGGCCGAGGGCGCCACCGACCTGTGCAGCTATACGGTCGTCGAGATCGAGCGCATCGCGCGGGCCGCCTTCAAGACCGCTTTGCAACGGCGCGGCAAGGTCACCTCGGTCGACAAGGCCAATGTGATGGAGACCAGCCGTCTGTGGCGCGAGGTCGTGACCCGCATCCATGCCGAGGAGTTCCCCCAGGTCCAGCTGGAGCACGCCCTGGTCGATTCCATGGCCATGCACCTGATCCGGAAGCCCCGCGAGTACGACGTCATCCTGACCGAGAACATGTTCGGCGACATTCTGTCGGACGAGATCTCCGTGCTGGGGGGGTCGATCGGCTTGCTGCCGTCGGCGTCGCTGGGCGAGTCTGGCCCCGGCCTGTTCGAGCCGATTCACGGATCAGCCCCGGACATCGCGGGTCAGGATCTGGCCAACCCTGTCGGGACGATCCTGTCGGCGGCGATGCTGTTGCGTCACAGCCTTCATCTGGACGACGAAGCCTCGTCGATCGAGGCTGCGGTGGCGGCCGTGCTGTCCGCCGGTGCGACGACCGCGGACCTGGGCGGGGAACTGGGCACGCGAGCGGCGGGAGAAGCGATCGTCGATGCGATCCGAGCCATCCACTGGGCGGCGTCTCACCGGGTCCAGATGCACTGGGGTTAACGATTCCCTAGCTTGACCGCTGGCGGAACGGTTTGTGCGCTGCAGCTATGGCCAAGGTAATATCTAGCCGACAGCGGGTGTGTAGCACACGACACGCACACGAAAATTGCGCAGTACGCTGCTAATGCCCTTGCGTCATACTCCATTGCGGTAAACACTTCGCAACTGCGAGATCACACAGGGGATGCATTCATGTCGCAGTTTTTGAATCGGATACCGGGGGTGCTCGCCCTCTGTCTTCTTACGTTTGGACTCTTCTACGCGGGCGGGGCCTTCGCCCAGGACGCCGTGGCTCCGGCGCCGACGCTGCTGGCCCACCAGGCCGCGCTTGAGCTAGACGCCGCCGGCGCCAGCTGGCTCGGGACCTCCACCGCCCTCGTGCTGCTGATGACCCTCCCCGGTCTGGCGCTGTTCTACGGCGGCATGGTGCGACGCAAGAACGTGATCGCGACCATCACCCAGTCGGTCGGCGTGTTCGCCGTCGTGACCCTGGTGTGGTTCATCGCCGGCTATTCGATCGCCTTCAGCGCCAACCCCGACCCGGCGCTCCAGCCCTATATCGGCGGCTTCGACGCCCTGTTCCTGAACAACATCTCCTTGCAGACGGCCAACAGCCTGCTGCCGGGCATTCCCGAGTTCCTGTTCGTCTCCTTTCAGATGACCTTCGCCATCATCACGCCGGCCCTGATCACCGGCGCCTTCGCCGAGCGGTTCAAATATTCGGCGCTCTTGCTGTTCACCGCCCTGTGGTCGCTGCTGGTCTATGCACCGATCTGTCACTGGGTCTGGGGCGGCGGCTTCCTTGGCGCGGCCGGCGTGCTGGATTTCGCGGGCGGCGCTGTCGTTCACGTCAACTCCGGTGTCGCGGGCCTGGTCTGCGCCATCTTCCTGGGTCGTCGTAAGGGCTACGGCGTCGATCCGATCGTCGCTCACAATCCGGTTCTGACCATGATCGGCGCCAGCCTGCTGCTGGTGGGCTGGATCGGCTTCAACGCCGGCTCGGCGGGCGCCGCGAACGACCTGATGGGCGTGGCTCTGCTCAACACCATCCTGGCCGCCGCCGCCGCCGCCCTGACGTGGAAGCTGATCGAGGTCATCGAGAAGAAGAAGGTCTCGCTGATCGGCATGCTGT
>JAZKHL010000154.1:0-5366 GCA_040385365.1 Pseudomonadota bacterium
TGCACGGCCGGTTCACATGGCCGCTGATCGACATGATCTTGGTGCCGGTGTTGTTCGGCCGGCCGAAGCCCGCGAACCACTCGGCCCCGCGGCGCAGGATGGTGCCCACCACCGCGATCGACTCGACGTTGTTCACCGTGGTCGGGCAGCCGTACAGGCCCGCGCCCGCCGGGAACGGCGGCTTCAGCCGCGGCTGGCCCTTCTTGCCCTCGAGCGACTCCAGCAGAGCCGTCTCCTCGCCGCAGATATAGGCCCCGGCGCCGTGGTGGATATAGACGTCGAAATCCCAGCCATGGACGTTGTTCTTGCCGATCAGCTTCGCCTCATAGGCCTGCTTGACCGCCGCCTCCATGCGCTCGCGTTCCAGCACATATTCGCCGCGCAGATAGATGTAGCAGGCGTGCGCCTGCATCGCGAAGCTGGCGATCAGACAGCCTTCGATCAGCAGCTGCGGATCATGGCGCATGATCTCCCGGTCCTTGCAGGTCCCGGGCTCGGACTCGTCGGCGTTGACGACCAGATAGTGCGGCCGGTCCTTCACCTCTTTCGGCATGAAGGACCATTTCAGACCCGTGCCGAAACCGGCGCCGCCGCGTCCGCGCAGGCCCGAGTTCTTGACGTTGGTGATGATCCAGTCACGCCCGAGGTCGAGCATGTCCTTCGTCGCGTTCCACGCGCCGCGGTTCTTCGCCCCCTCCAGCGTCCAGTCCTGGAGGCCGTAGAGGTTGGTGAAGATGCGATCCTTGTCTTCGAGGATTCCGACCATGGTCAGTTCAGATCTCCACGCCGGTCTTCGACCTGGCTGAGCTTGTGGCGGCCCCATACGATCAGGACCACTCCCCACACGGCAACGGCGACGCCAGCGAGCGAAAACAGCTCGAGGCCGGGGCCGAACTGGCCCCTGATCATGGCGATCGCCAGCCCGGCGCCAATCACGACATCCGCGATCCCGGCAAAGACGAGAATGCGCAGGGTCTCCGGCTTCAGGTTCATCGTCATCACCCCTCCTCCCGCATGCGGCGGCGGTGATAGCGCGTGCGCAGGAAGATGGCGGCCAGCATCAGGGCCCAGCCGAACGCGAGGGCCGCATAGCCGCCCCACTGGACCGCCGGTCCCGCTCCACCGGCATAGCCGGCGGCCCAGACGGCGATAGCCCCGAGGATGACCAGGGCGAAACCCGCCAGCCGCTGGTTGCGGCCAACCGTGCGCAGTTCCGCGCGGTACTCGGCCAGCCGGGCGTCATCGGAAAGGTCGGGACGGCTCATGCGACCACCGGATCGCTATTGGGCAGCTTCTTGATCTTCTTGCCCGCCGAGCCGTCGTACAGCTTGGGATCGGTCAGGGTCAGGGCCCCGCCCTCCGGCTCGGAACTGGCGCGACCGACGCGGCTGCCCGGTTTCGGCGTTTTGCCGGCGGCGAAGTCGTCGATGATCTGCGCCATGTTGTCGGCGGTCAGGTCCTCGAAATAATAGTCGTTGATCTGGGCCATCGGCGCATTGGCGCAGGCGCCGAGGCATTCGACTTCCTGCCAGGTGAAGCGGCCGTCGGCGCTCAGCGTGTCTTTCGGCCCGATCTTCTTCTTGCAGACGTCCATCAGTTCACCGGCCCCGCGCAGCATGCAGGGCGTGGTGCCGCAGACCTGGATCAGGGCCGCCGAGCCGACCGGCTCGAGCATGAACATGGTGTAGAAGGTCACGACCTCCAGCACCCGGATGTAGGGCATGCCCAGCAGCTCGGCGATGGCGCGCAACGCCGGCTCGGGGCACCAGCCCTCCTGCTTCTGCACCAGCCACAGGATCGGGATCACCGCCGACTGGCGGCGGTCATCCGGATATTTGGCGATCCACCAGTCGGCCTTGGCCTTCGTCGCCTTCGAGAAGGCGAACGAGGCGGGCTGTTCCTTGGCGAGACGACGAACGCTCATCAGACTTCCAACTCCGAGGCGACGATCCCCTCGCCCATCATTTTCTTGCGCAGCGTCAGGATGCGATGCGCGCCCTGACGGGTCAGCAGCACATTGTGCTGATAGGTTTCGCCGCTCATGTCGGTGGCCGAATAGGCGACGACGGACCAGCCCTGCCGCACCAGATCGCTCAGGGGTTTGTCGCTCATCGCGTCCTCCCCAGCCAGCGGCCCAGACGCTCGCTCCACACGGCCCGTCCGGCGTTCCCCAGATCACGCGACAGCCACGACATCGGCGGCAGGAAACGCACGGCCATTTGGCCCGCGAAGATCGCGCCGCTCATCCAGACGATCGAGCGCAGATTGGCCTCCCAGAAGCCGCGCCCCTCTTCCAGATAACCCAGCCGGTAGGCTCCGCGCACGAAGGTCACGCCGGCCAGCCCCGGAGCCGCGACGACGGCGCTGGCCATGGCGAATTTCATCCCGCCCATGATCGCCCGACGCTTGGGCGAGAAGGCGAACTGCATCGCGACGGCGAACGCCAGCAGCCCGGCGAACGCGATCGCCTGCAACTGGGTGAAAATCGGATCGACGGCGAAAGCGCTCACTGGACCGCCTCCGTCCCGGCCGGAGCCGCCTGGAACGGCAGATAGTCCGCGCGGGTGATCAGGCAGTTCTGCACGCGATAGATGACGACGGCGCGGCCGCCGCCCTGCGACCACGAAACCGTCTCATCGTCGACGACGTAGTCGCCGGAAACGATCCGGGTCTCGATGACCACCTCTGCGGGTCCCCGCGTGGCGAAGGCCTGGGCATAGCGCGCCTGGATGGCCTCGCGGCCGCTGAAGGTCACCACGCCCGGATGGTCGGTCATCACCGCGTCGGCGGCATAGTGGGACGCGAACGCCTCCGCGTCGCGCGCCCGCCATGCGGCGAGTTGCTGGTCGATGACGGTGGCGGGATCGCAGTCGAACATCATCGGTCGACCTCGCCGAACACGATGTCGAGCGAGCCCAGAATGGCCGAGACGTCCGCCAGCATGTGGCCGCGGTTCATCCAGTCCATGGCCTGCAGCGAGCGGAAGCCCGGGGCCGAGATCTTGACGCGATAGGGTTTGTTGGTGCCGTCCGAGACCAGATAGATGCCGAACTCGCCCTTGGGCGCCTCGACCGAGGCATAGACCTCGCCCTCCGCGGTGCGGAAGCCTTCGGTGTAGAGTTTGAAGTGGTGGATCAGGGCTTCCATCGACCGCTTCATCTCGCCGCGACGCGGCGGGACGATCTTGTTGTCCTCGACCATGACCGGCTCGCCGGGGCAGTTGCGCAGTTTGTGGATGCACTGCTCCATGATGTGCACCGACTGCTTCATCTCCTCGATGCGGCACAGGTAGCGGTCCCAGCAGTCGCCGTTCTTGCCGACGGCGATGTCGAACTCGAGATCGGCGTAGCATTCGTACGGCTGCGACTTGCGCAGGTCCCACGGAATGTCCGAACCGCGCAGCATCACCCCGGTGAAACCCCAGTCCAGCGCCTGCTGTTTCGACACCACGCCGATGTCGACGTTGCGCTGTTTGAAGATGCGGTTCTCGGTAACGAGGGACTCGATGTCCTTCAGCGCCGCCGGGAATTCGCGGCACCAGCGGCCGATGTCGTCGACCAGCTCCATCGGCAGGTCCTGGTGGACGCCGCCGGGGCGGAAATAGTTGGCGTGCAGACGGGCGCCCGAGGCGCGCTCGTAGAACACCATCAGCTTCTCGCGTTCCTCGAAGCCCCACAGCGGCGGCGTCAGGGCGCCGACGTCCATGGCCTGGGTGGTCACGTTCAGCAGGTGCGAGAGGATGCGGCCGATCTCGGAATACAGCACCCGGATCAGCTGGGCCCGGTACGGCACGTCGACGCCGAGCAGCTTCTCGATGGCCAGGCAGAAGGCGTGCTCCTGGTTCATCGGCGCGACATAGTCGAGACGATCGAGATAGGGCACGTTCTGCAGGTAGGTCCGGGCCTCCATCAGCTTTTCGGTGCCGCGGTGCAGCAGGCCGATGTGCGGGTCGACGCGGGTGACCAGCTCGCCGTCCAGCTCCAGCACCAGACGCAGCACGCCGTGCGCGGCCGGGTGTTGCGGGCCGAAATTGATCGTGAACTTCCGCTCGTCCATCGCCCGGGCATGGTCGGTCAGACCGTCATCGAAGATGTCGGTGGCGCCGATGGGCAGGGGTTTGTTGTGACCGTCAGCCATCAACGGAATCCTCGTCGTGCAAACGGCCCTTGCGGGTCAGTGCCACCAGCCATCCCAGGGCCAGCGTCAACACGCCCATGCCCGAGACCGCGGCCGTTGAAAGCTCCCAGTTGCCGGTCAGCACCGCCAGCGCCAGCGGCGTCGACAGCAGCACCGCCGAGGCGCCCAGAAGCGCGCTCTGCAACTCGCCGGCCGACAGCCGACGGATCCCTGCCCCGACCGCCAGACAGACCACGGCGACCATGATCGCCACGCCCAGCGACTGCAGCTGCGCCGGCTCCACCTCGGGCGCCCGCGTGAACCAGCCGGTCAGCCGCGCTCCCAGCGTGAACAGGAAGGCCGTCGAGAACGTCACCAGGAAGAAGGAGGACGCCGAACGGATGGCCGCGCGATTCATCGTCATGGATCATCCCGCCTTCTCGTCGCCGGGCAGAACGGGCAGCGGATAGTCCGCGCCTTCCCAGGGCGACAGGAAATCAAAGTTCCGGAACTCTTGGGTCAGTTTGACGGGTTCATACACAACCCGCTTCTGCTCCTCGTCGTAACGCACTTCGACATACCCGGTCATCGGGAAGTCCTTGCGGAGCGGATGCCCCTGGAAACCATAGTCGGTCAGCAACCGGCGCAGGTCCGGATGGCCCTCGAACAGCATGCCGTACATGTCGAACGCCTCGCGCTCGAACCAGTCGGCGCACGGGAAGACGCCGACGGCGCTCGGCACCGGCTGGACCTCGTCGGTCGTCAGCTTGACCCGCACGCGCGCGTTCCGCGTCATCGACAGCAGGTGATAGACCACCTCGAACCGCTCGGCCCGGTCGGGGAAGTCGACGCCGCAAAGGTCCAGCAGCTGGTGGAAACCGAACCGCTCCTTCAGCGCCGTCAGCACCGACAGGATGTTGGCGCGCGTGGCCATCAGCGTCAGTTCGCCGAACGCCACCTGCGCCTCGACGCCCAGTTCGCCGACCATCTCCGCCCCGAGCGGCGTCAGGGCGGATTCCATCTCCGCAATACGGGCGAGCGCGTTCATCGGTCGATCGTCCCCGTGCGCCGGATCTTCTTCTGCAACTGCAACAGCCCGTACAGCAGCGCCTCCGCCGTCGGCGGACAGCCCGGCACATAGACATCCACGGGCACCACCCGGTCGCAGCCGCGCACCACGCTATAACTGTAGTGGTAATACCCGCCGCCGTTGGCGCAGCTGCCCATGGACAGGACGTAGCGCGGGTCCG
>JAZKHL010000155.1:0-4872 GCA_040385365.1 Pseudomonadota bacterium
GTGCGGGGATCGACGACGCTCTGGCCATAGGACCAGCTGCGGGTCGCGCGATTGACCCAGTTGATGACGTTGTAGCGGGCGTCCAGCGGATCGGCGCCCTCCGGCATTACCTCGACGCGGAAGGCGTCAATGTATCCGGCGGCGTCGAACGCCTGAGCCCACCACTGGGCGCCTTCGACCAGTGCGGACCGGATCGGCTCGGGCGCGGCGCGGTCGACGTAGAAGACGATGGGCTCGACAACGGTGGAGCGAGCAGCGGAGGGATCGGTCTTCACCAGCCGAAAGCGATTGGCGAGACGGCTGACGATCGGCTGATCCAGCGGCGCGGAGAAGTCGGTCACCAGGGTCGAGATGGCGCCGGTGCGCGGATCGAACGGACGCGGGACGAAGCCTGAGTCTGGCAGCCGGATGAAGCTGTGGTGGACGGTGAAGGTGGTCAGTCGTGCATCGGGCGCGATCTGGTTCAGCACCCGCCCCGGGTTATCGACGGCGAAGGTCAGGCGAGCCTCCAGCTCGACATTGTCGGGAAAGGCGCGCGCCTGGGATGCGTCGACCATGGTCAGGTCGGACACCGCGCGCAGGCTCCCCTGCCCGGCCTGCGCCAGTCCCTGGACGATGCCGTGGGCGTCGCGGGTGACGAAGCTGGAGATGTCGACCAACACCGAGCCGTCCGGCGCGGTCGCGACGATGTCTCCAGCCCAGACGGTGGAGCCGACGAAGGCGTCGCGGGCTGCGGCCTGTTCCTCGGGCGACCCGGCGGGTGCGCGATAGCGGGGGTTCTCGAACTCAGCGAAGACGCGTTTGCCGAGGCGACGGAACACGAGGATGTTGGTCGGCCCGATCTGGGCGCGGTCCAGGCCTGTCACGGCCGACCCTACGCCGGTGCGCAGCGCCGTGTGGTGGATGACGCGGGCCAGAGCCCCGTCGGCGGCTGGGGGCGGCAACTGGATCAGGACCCGGCCGGACTGAGTATCGGTGAACAGCGTCAGCAGGCCGTCCTGCCGGGTCATGCTTGAAACCGTGTCGGCGTAAGAGGCCGGCTGGGACTGAGCTTGGACCATGCCTGGGACCCCGCCCAGCGCCATGACCAAGGCGAGCGCCGTCGCCATCCTGCCCATTCCGAATGCCATGCCGTCCCCTTGTGCTATGCGACGGCATTTGGCGACGATCCGGCGAACGCTGTCAAACCCGATGCGAGTGCAGAAGGCTCAGCCCTGGCGGCCGAAGTTCACAGTTACCGTTACGCGAAAGCCGTCGACCGGTCGGCCTGAGGCCGTTGTCGGCGGACGGAAACGGAAATGGGTCTCGGCGATGCGGATGGCCGCGTCACCAAAGCCGAAACCGCCGGGGTTTTCGTCGACAACCCGGCAACTCTCCAGCCGTGTATCGGCGCGGATAACGCAGTTCACGGCGCTTCGCCCGGCCTGACGCCGACGCCGGGCTTCCGGCGGGACGAACGTCAGGATCTCGCCGTTCGAGGCACCCCGCAGGATGATCGGCCCGGAGCCCGACCCCGGTCCGTCGCCCTCGCCGGTGCCGGAGCCCGTCCCGGTCCCCTCCCCGCCCTGGCCCAACCCTGCGTTCAGGCTCGCCGTCGGGGCCGCACCGACGACCAGCGTCGGTCGCGGCGCGGGTCTGGGCGGAGCCGGCAGCTCGGGTGGAACCTCCGGCGGCTTGGGGGTGACGTGGATGCGCGAGGGAGCGGCCGGCGCTCCGCCGCCCGGCTGGACGGGACTGGGGGTCGGCGGCGGAGGAGGCGGTGGTGGAACGGGAGGCCTGAACAGCTCGACCGCGATGGCGGGCGGAGGCGCGAGCACGATCGACTCGACCCGGCCCATCCCGATGGCGGCGAACAGGCCGGCGTGGGCCAAGCCGACGAGCGCGACGACGCCCGCCTGACGCAGGCGCGCGTTGGACGCCGATTTTGGAGTTTCAGACACGAACGCTTCTACCATGGCCGCATGAACGCGCGGCGCGGGCAAAGGCTCAGCTTCCGTTCAGGTGGCGGGACCGTCCAGCGCCGCGTCGATGGAGCCGGCGACGGTTTCGATCGACCCCATGCCGTCCACCTCGGTCAACAGACCCTTGTCGCCGTAGTAGGGCAGCAGCGGCGCGGTGTTGCGGTTGTAGGCGTCCAGCCGGACCTTGAAGCTGTCGGGATTGTCGTCAGGACGGCCCTGGTCTGCGAAGCGTTTGGAGATCCGGTCCAGCAGCGCGGCATCATCGACCTTCAGCCGGACGACGCGGTCGATCTTCTTGCCCAGCTTGGCCAACATGGCGTCGAGCGCCTCGGCCTGGGCGATGGTGCGGGGGAAGCCGTCGAAGATGGCTCCGCCGGCGTCTTCGGCCTCTTTCAGACGGGCCTCGATCAGGGCGATGACGATGTCATCGGCGATCAGACCGCCCTGGGACATGATTTCCTTGCACTGCTGCCCCAGTTCGGAGCCCGAGGCGATCGCCTCGCGCAGCATGTCGCCGGTCGACAGCTGGACCATGCCGCGCTGTTCGACCAGCCGCTTGGCCTGGGTGCCCTTGCCGGCCGCGGGGGGCCCGAACAGGATCAGGTTCATGTTCGGGCCCCTCCCCGGGCTTTCTTCGTGTTCAGGCTCAGCGCCGGACCGGTGCAGGCGCACCGCGACCGCCACGACCACGCAGTCGGGCCTTCTTGATCAGGCCTTCGTACTGGTGGGCCAGCAGTTGGGACTGGATCTGGGCCACCGTGTCCATGGTCACCGACACGACGATCAGGATCGAGGTGCCGCCGAAATACAGGCTGTTGCCCATCTGGGCGACGATCATCTCGGGCAGCAGACAGACGGCGGTGATGTAAGCGGCGCCGATCACGGTCAGGCGGGTCAGGACGTAGTCGAGATATTCCGCCGTGCGCTTGCCCGGACGAATGCCCGGCAGGAAGCCGCCGTATTTCCGCAGGTTCTCGGCCGTCTCCTCGGGATTGAAGGTGATCGAGGTGTAGAAGAAGCAGAAGAACACGATCAGCAGGCCATACAGCAGCATAAACAGCGGCTGGCCGTGGGTCAGTTGAGCGGTGACGAGCGGCAGCCAGCTCATCCAGGGCGGCAGGTTGGCCGTGGCGGTCATCTGGGCGACCGTTGTCGGCAGCAGAAGCAGCGACGAGGCGAAGATCGGCGGGATGACCCCGGCGGTATTGACCTTCAGCGGCAGGAACGAACGCTCCCCGCCCGCCATGCGATTGCCTTCCTGGCGCTTCGGATACTGGATCAGCAGCCGACGCTGGGCCCGTTCCATGAAGACGATGAAGACGATCGTGCCCACGGCCATGACGACAAAGAACAGAAGGGTGAAGGCCGACATCTGACCCTGCTGGGCCAGGCCAAGCATGCGGGCGACCGTGCCCGGCAGGACCGCGACGATACCGGCGAAGATGATCAGCGAGATGCCGTTGCCGACGCCGCGCGCCGTCACCTGCTCGCCCAGCCACATCAGGAACATGGTGCCGCCGGTCAGTGAAACGACCGTCGTGGCGATAAAGAAGATGCCGGGTTCGTCGATCAGGCCGGCCTGAGCGTTCAGGCCCGCCGCGATGCCAAAGGACTGGGCCAGCGCCAGGAACACCGTCAGGTAGCGGGTGTACTGGTTCAGCTGCTTGCGGCCGCTTTCGCCGCCTTCCTTCTTCAGCTTCTCCCAGGGCGGGTACACGCTGCCCATCAGCTGGACGATGATCGAGGCCGAAATATAGGGCGTGACGTTCAGGGCGAAGACGGCCATCCGCTCCACGGCGCCGCCCGAGAACATGTTGAACATGTCCAGGATGCCGCGTTGTCCATCCGGGTTCTGGAAGAACTGCAGGAAGGCGGCGGAGTTGATCCCCGGGATCGGCACATAGGTGCCGATGCGATAGACCAGAAGCGCGCCCAGCGTGAACAGCAGACGCTTGTGCAGCTCGGTCGCTTTCGCGAACGAGCCCATGTTCATGTTGGCGGCGAGTTGTTCGGCGGCCGAAGCCATATGTCGTTACCCCGACTTGTCAGTACGCGGCCGCCGGATGCGAATCCGGGGCCAGCGTTCAGATAGGCGAAGGGCGGCCCCTTAGCGAGACCGCCCCACACGCTTTATTTGTTTAGGCCTTAGCGGCCGTGCGGGTCGTGCGAGCCGAGATCTTGTTGGCGTCACCACGGGGAGCCTTGGGAGCCGGAGCCTTGCCCTTGGCGGCGTTGCGCTTCTCGACGCGGGCCGCGGCCTTGGCTTCGGCAGCGATACGCTCCTGGACGACGGAGCCGCCGGCGGCTTCGATCGCCTTGACCGCGCCGGCCGAGGCCGACCACACGACCAGCGTCAGGGCCGACTTGATCTCGCCAGTGCCCAGGATGCGGACGCCGTCCTTGGTGCGGCGGATGACGCCGGCGGCGACCAGGGCGTCGCCCTTGATCTCACCCTTGGCGTCCAGCTTGCCGGCGTCGATGGCGTCCTGCAGGCGCCACAGGTTCACTTCGGCCAGCTTCAGCGCGTTCGGATTGTTGAAGCCGCGCTTGGGCATACGCATGTACAGCGGCATCTGGCCGCCTTCGAAGCCGCCGATGGCGACGCCCGAACGCGACTTCTGACCCTTGACGCCGCGACCGGCGGTCTTGCCCTTGCCCGAACCCGGGCCGCGGCCGACGCGCATGCGCTTCTTGTGGGCGCCCTCGTTGTCGCGGATTTCATTCAGTTTCATGGGCCTGATCCTTTCGGGTTCTAGCGCCCGCTGCAGCAGCGGACTCGGCTATTTTGTTGCCTTCTACCCTCGGGGGAGAAGGTGGCTCGCGTAGCGAGACGGATGAGGGGGCTCGATCCGCGGTCGCCCTATACGACAATGAGGGAGTCTGCATCAAGCAGCCCCCTCATCCGGCCCTG
>JAZKHL010000156.1:0-8169 GCA_040385365.1 Pseudomonadota bacterium
TCGAGCGGCCGCTGCACGTCATCGAGGGTCCGCTGATGGACGGGATGAACGTGGTCGGCGACCTGTTCGGATCGGGCAAGATGTTCCTGCCGCAGGTGGTGAAATCCGCCCGCGTGATGAAGCAGGCCGTCGCCTGGCTGGAACCCTTCATGGAGGCCGAAAAGGCCGGCAAGCCGCGCGAACAGGCCGGCCGCATCCTGATGGCCACGGTCAAGGGCGACGTCCACGATATTGGCAAGAACATCGTCGGCGTCGTGCTGCAATGTAATAACTACGAGGTCATCGACCTGGGCGTCATGGTTCCGGCCGATCGGATTCTCGACGCCGCCGTCGAGCACAAGGTCGACATCGTCGGCCTGTCGGGCCTGATCACGCCCAGCCTGGACGAGATGGTCTTCGTGGCGCGCGAGATGGAGCGACGCGGCTTCGACATCCCCCTGCTGATCGGCGGGGCGACGACCAGCCGAACCCATACGGCGGTCAAGATCGAGCCCGGCTATCATCGCGGTTCGACCACCTATGTCGTCGATGCGTCGCGGGCCGTGGGCGTGGTCTCGGGGCTCTTGTCCAAGACCGAGCGGTCCAAGAACGAGGCCGTCACCCGCGACGAATACATCCGCATCCGCGAACAGTATGCCCGGGGGCTGGAGGTCAAGGCGCGCACCAATATCGCCAAGGCGCGCGACAACAAGTTCGCCATCGACTGGACCGCGCCCAAGCCGGCCGCACCGTCTTTCATCGGGGTGAAGGCGTTCGACAGCTGGGATCTGGCCGATCTCGCCGATCACATCGACTGGACGCCCTTCTTCGCCAGTTGGGAGCTGATCGGCCGCTATCCGCACATCCTGGAGGACGAGATCGTCGGCGAGGCGGCGCAGGACCTGTTCAAGGACGCCCAGGTCATGCTGAAGCAGATCATCGATGAGAAGTGGTTCACCGCCAAAGGCGTCGTCGGCTTCTGGCCCGCCAACGCCGATCAGGACGACATCGTCGTCTTCGCCGACGAGGCGCGCACCGAGGAAATCGCCCGCTTCCACACCCTGCGCCAGCAGATCGCCAAGTCGAACGGCAAGCCCAACTCGGCCCTGTCCGACTTCATCGCGCCGGAGGGTTCGGACTGGATCGGAGCCTTCGCCGTCACCACGGGCCACGGCGAACTCGAGGTGTCCAAACGATTCAAGGACGCCGGCGACGACTATTCGGCCATCATGTCCTCGGCCCTGGCGGATCGTCTGGCGGAGGCGTTCGCCGAGGCCCTGCACAAAAAGGTCCGCACCGAGCTATGGGGTTACGCCCCCGACGAGGCGACCACGACCGACGAGCTGATCGCCGAACAGTACCAGGGCATCCGTCCCGCGCCCGGCTATCCGGCCCAGCCAGATCACACCGAAAAGGCGACCCTTTTCCGGCTGCTGCAGGCCGAGACCAACGCCGGAATGGCGCTGACGGAATCGTTCGCCATGACCCCGCCGGCCTCAGTGTCGGGCCTGTATTTCGGCCACCCTGACAGCCACTATTTCGGCGTCGGCAAGATCGATCGCGACCAGGTCGAGGACTATGCCCGTCGCAAGGGTTGGGACATGCAGACCGCCGAACGCTGGCTGTCGCCGATCCTGAACTACGAGCCGGGCGCGGCAGCCAGGGTCGCGGCCGCCTAGTTCGTCTTGGGCATACCGACTTCGTCCAGACCCGCGGCATCCAGCGTCGTCGGTGGCGTGGTGATGTTCCCGCGTACACGCCGGGCGGCGTGCTCGCATCGGCCCGGCAGGCCGAAGAACATGCCGAAGGCCTCGCTGCGTGCGGGTTCGTCTTCCAGCGCCATCAGCGGCGTCCATTTGGCGGAGGCGGCGGCGGCGGCGGTGTCGGCGGCGGCGCGGACGGCGGGCGTCTGACGCGCCGCGCCCTCACGCAAAGCGTCACGGAAATCGGCGGCCTCGAGCCCGCCCAGCCGCATGATGTCACGATCCAGATCGTCGGCAGTCGTCAGACTGCGACCCAGGGCGATGTGGCCTTCGACCAGGGCGGCGCACCAGGCGACCAGCGGATAGTCCTCGACCGGCGCCCCGCGCGGCAGCGGCATGGCGTAGGCGATAGCCTCGCGCGCCCGCAGCGCGTCGGCGCTCTCGGTCGCGTCCGCGGCGGTGACGATGGGGCCGTCTTGATCCTGGCTTTGCGCCAGAACGGGGGATTGGACCGCGAAGGTCAGGGCGACGAGAGTGGAGGCGAAGCGAAGGCGCATGGATAGTCCGTGATCTGCTGTCGAGGCTGCGACCTCACCCAACGCCTGAAGCGTCGCCATGGTTTTTCTGCGGCGCCCATCGCCCAAAGAAAAGGGCGGCGGACCCGAAGATCCGCCGCCCAGTCAGCTCATGAAGTCAGTCCAGTCCTAGAACTGGTAGTCGAAGCCGATGCGGATGAAGCGCGGCTGTTGGTAGCCGGTCACTGCAAGGTAGTTCGGATCGCGTGAGCCGTTGGCCAGCTCGCCGGATTCGTTGAACTCCACGCCTTCGCTCTCATTGGTGACATTGAAGACGTCGGCACGAAGGATCAGGTCGCCAGGGATGGCCACCGGCACGGTGTAGCGCGCCGACAGGTCGAGTTGACCCGACCAGCCGCCGTTGAAGCGCGAACCGCGAGGCACGGCAAGAGAACCGCCGTTCGGACCGGTCGGGTTGATAACCGTGCCATCCGCGTTGAAGTTCTTGCAGAAGCGCGAGTCTGCGCCATAGGCGGCCGCGTCCGGATCGGTCGGGTGAACGCCCAAGCAGCCGTAAGGCTTGCCCGACTGAACGCGCAGATTGGCGCCCACTAGCAGGCCGTCGAACACCTGGAACGAGCCGAACAGCTTGAACTGATGCGCGCGGTGGTTCGGCAGCAGGCCTGTCTGGTTATCCGCCAGACCGATGTGGTCGAACAGGATCGTCGATCCGGCGTCTGCCTGACCGATGTCGGAAAGGACGGTGCCTTCGTAGTTACCCTCGGATTTCGAGACGGTGTAGGAGCCTTGGAGCCCCCACACGCCATCGAAAGCCCGCTCGAACTGTGCGGTCAGGGCGGTGTATTCACGCCGCACTTCCGCGTAGCCGCTTTCCGCCGCCGAGATGGTGATGACGCGAGTGTTCGGCGACGGAGCGACGCCGGGGCCACCCGGAAGCGGATCACGCAGCAAGAAGGTCAGATCACGGCCCGGGTTGGCGATGATATACTGGTAGTCTCCGAAGTAGATACTGTCGCAGCCAACGCGGCCCTCACGAGCGCACAGTGCGTTGATGTAGCTGTCGACCGCGATGTCTTCGGACGTGTCGTTCAGGCGACGATGCGTTACCGTCAGGCTGCCGCTCCAGCTGTCGTCGAACTGACGTTGATAGCCGAGGACGAACTCGTCTTCGCTGGTCGGACGCAGGTTCAGGTCGGACTTGGAGCGCGAGGGCTCCACCGTGCCGTTGCCGAAGACTTCGCAACCTACCACCCCGACAGTGCCGCGACCACCGGCCGGGCAGGCCGAGGGGCCGGTGCGATAGCCGGGGCTGTTCGCCAGGGTGATCTGAGTACCGAGGGCGGCAGGAAGGCCGGTCGTCGGATTGATCACGAAGCCACCGGCCGGGGCGCGGAAATATTCGTTGAAGAACAGGTCGCCCGAACGGAAGCCGAGGTTCAGCGCCGGCGGAATGAAGTAACGGCCGTAGGAGCCGAACACCTTGTCGCGGTTCTCGCCGGTCGGATCCCAGGTGAAGCCGGCACGCAGCGCGATCTCGTTCTCGAGATCGACGATGGGCTCTCCGACCAGGTTGTTGGCCTGGAAAGAGTCGCTCCGGACGCCCAGTTGGACCGTCAGGTCGTCGTTGATGTCCCAGGAGTCCTGGATGTAGATCGCTTGGTTTTCGCCATCGATCTGGCCACCCAGAGTGACGACGCTGACCTGCACATAATCGGTGCCAACAGCTTGGCCTTGGGCGTTGTTCGCGGCGGCGCGGCGATAGATGTAGTTGTAACCGCCGTTGCGAGCCGTGAGCTTGGACTGCTCCAGTTGCTCGAGGTCGAAACCGAAGCGCACGTGGTGCTGGCCGAACAGATCGAAGTAGAGGTCGGCGTCTGCGCGGTAGAACTCACGACGTTGCTCGATGATGCTGTTCGAAGCCGATGGCTGGGTCGTGCTGAGACGCACGGTCGGCGGGACGCGAGCGTCCTGCACCAGGCTGAGCGACGGATCGCCCGGCAGAGTGTTGTTGACGTCTTCATTGACGCCATAAGCAGCCGAGACCGTCAGCCAGTCGGTGATGGTGCCGGTATAACGCGCGACATAGTTCTCGCCGCCCTGTTCGAACGTCGTCAGGTTCGGCGTGGCCGCCAGGTTGGCGCCCGTGATGTTGTTGAACGGATAGGTCAGCCGTTCGGTCGTGCGGAAGGTGTCGAAATAGGTGAACTCGACCCGGTGATTGTCGGTGATGTAGCCGTCAATCTTGGCGCCGTAGAACGGATCGTCAGAGGTATCGATGTTGTAGCTGGCGCCCGTCTTGGACGCGAAGATCGTCTCGTTGTCGCGGAACTGAGCCAGACCATAGAAGAACAGGCGATCACGGATGATGGGGCCGCCAGCTTCGACGGTAATGTCGGCCTGCTGAGTTTCATCCAGACGATTGGCGTCCTGATAGGTGTCAGTGGCGACTTCCTCAAGCTCGCCGCCAGTATAGTTGCCGTGCAGGCCGAAGGTGAATTCGTTGGTGCCCGACTTGGTGACGGCGTTTACGACGCCGCCCGTGGCGCGACCGAATTCGGCCGGATAACCACCGGTCTTGACCTCGACAGTCTTGTAGAAGTCGAACGGCACCGTGACGGCGCCGATGTAGGTGTCGAAGTTGGTGGTGTTCAGGCCGTTCACATAGAAAGCGTTCTCACCGACCGAGCTGCCGCCGATGGACGGCTGGCCGGCAAAGGCTGCGTTGCCAGACGAACCGCCCGAGACGACGGTAGGGGCCAGCAGCGTGACAGCGGTGATGTTGCGACCGATCGGCAGTTGGTCCGCCAATTCCTCCAGATCGACTGTGAGGCCCGTCGTGGTCGCCGCAAAATCGAGCTGCGGACGAACGCCGGTGACAACGATATCGTCGACGTTGCTGGAGCTGTCGCCCGACGTGCCGAGCACGAAGTCATATGCGGAGGACCCGCCAAGCACGACGCTGACATCGTCGGCCACCGAATCGAAGCCGGGCGCATTGACAGTCACCGAATAAGAGCCGGTGGGGATGAGTGCGACCCGGAATTCGCCGTTGGCGTTGGTCGTCGTCGTACGTGTGACGCCCTGCGCGTTCGAAATGACGATCACCTCGGCGCCCACAACCGGTTCGCCGTTCGTGCCGGTAACAGAGCCGGTCAGGGTGCCGTTGGTATAGTCCTGCGCAATTGCAGCAGTCGGCGCGGCGACGACGGCGACCACGGGCAGAGCTGCAAGGGCGATAATCGCCGCGCCGCCCATCATCGTGGTGGCGAGCATGCGCTGCCGGATGGTTTGGTTCTTCAAGATCGTTCTCCTGAAACGAAAGCCCGGCCGTTGCCGCGCGGTGGTCATCTTTCGGCGCATGTTGCCGCAGATTGGCCTTGTGTTACGCCCGTTCAACTTTATCGCGCCACAGCAATTACGCCGGTGTAATGTGGTTGTCCGGCGAGTGTCGTATTCAGGTCACGTTCTGACCGAACGGCCATTGCCCAATGAAAAGGCTTGAGGCGATGACGGATATGCGACGTCTTGATCAGAATGTCTGGGTCGCGCCTCAGATTGCGATCGCAGACCTGGAACACGCCGCAGCGCAAGGCATCACGGTGATGGTCAACAACCGACCGGATGGCGAGGACGTGGGTCAGCCCACGTCGGCGGATATGCAGGCAGCGGCCCAGGCCGTCGGACTGGACTATATCCACGCGCCTGTGATGGGGATGCCGTCCCCGGACGTAGTCTCGAAGGTCGCGACCGTGTTGGCGCAGGACACGCCCGTGTTGCTGTATTGCCGCTCCGGCACACGCTCGACCATAGCCTGGGCGCTGGCGATGCGGTCGCTGGGGCGGGGGGAGCCCGATGAGCTGCGGGAAACCGCCGCAAACGCGGGTTACGACCTCAGCCGGTTGCCGCTCTAGCGCGCGATGGCGACGCGGGCGGCGTAGGGGATGGGTTCGGGATCGCCGCAGGACGCCAGGACGAGTTGCGCCGTCATGAGACACAGGATCGCCAGCGCGATGGGCTGGAGCCGATTTGAGACAGTGAAGGCGATGCTACGGGCCACAACGAACGCTCCGGGACGGATTTACCTCTCGTTAAGGCAAGGTCCGGGCCGTCGGCGGCGGATGTCGGCGTGATCCCCTTCGTCCGGGCGTTCGACTTCGCCTACGGTCGGCGCGATCAGGTGTCGTCGCTGATTCAGCGGGTGGTCTGCGAGAACCCGGGGCCGTTCACCTTCACGGGGACCGGGACCTACATTGTCGGGCGGGATGAGCCGGGCGCGGGCGTGGCGGTGATCGATCCGGGGCCCATCGACGAAGCGCATCTCAGGGCGCTGCTGGAAGCCGTCGCGGGCCGGCGCGTCACCCACGTCCTGGTCACCCACACCCACCGCGACCACTCTCCCCTCGCCCGGCCATTCGCCGATACTGTCGGGGCGGCGGTCCTGGCCATGCGCCCGCCGGCGCGAGCGACGCACGCCTCGGGTGCGCTTGACGAGGACGAGGATCAGGCGTTCGCGCCGGATGTGATCCTGTCGGGCGGCGAGCGGATCGAGGGGGACGGCTGGACTCTCACCACGATGGCCACGCCGGGACATGCGTCGAACCACGTGGCGTTCGCACTTGAGGAGGAGAACGCCCTGTTCTGCGGCGACCATGTCATGGGCTGGTCGACGACCGTGGTCGCGCCGCCCGACGGGACCATGGCCGACTATATGCGCAGTCTCGACGCAGTCATCGCCGCGGACTTCTCGACCCTGTGGCCGACCCACGGCGCGTCGGTGACTGAGGTCGCACCGTTCCTGGTCGCCTATCGTGCGCACAGGCTGGAGCGGGAGGCGCAGATCGTGGCGCGGATCGGGGCCGGCGACCGGACGGTCGCAGAGATCGTTCCGGCGCTCTATGCCGCCGTCGATCAGCGACTATGGCCGGCGGCGAGCCTGTCGGTGCTGGCGCACGTCATCAAGCTGGCGGACGAGGGCCGAATCGTATCGGTGGACAGCGGAGAGCCGGGTCTGGGCGGATCCTACGTCCCCGCCTGAAGCAGGTCCGTCATGATCTGGCGGGCGATGCGGCAGGTCTCCCCACCGTCCTTTCGGTCATAGCGCGCCACGACGCGGATGTCGGTGCGGCCCGGACGGATGCGGATGACGGCCTCGTGGTTCATCCCGAACCAGAAGCCGTCGCGCACGCCGCGCGCCCGGAACAGCTGCGATTCGGTGACGGAGAAGCCGGCGCTCTGCAGCGCCTCGGTCGCCTGGGCCGGCGCGACCTGGGTCATCACGGCCTGAAAATCCCGGCAGGTTTCCGGACGCCCCTCCGCACCCGCGATGGCGGGCGGTTCGCTCAGGTCGGTGCTGACGTCCAGCGGCCCGGCAACGGACAGGGCTCGCGCCTGCCAGGTGAATAGGCCGGCCACGGCGGCCGAGACCAGCAGCACGGCCAGACTGATCAGCCCTAGCCGCCGAAACTGCGACAGCGAGCCTGCCAGCGAAATGATTGCGAACCCGAGCGCGGCGAAGGCGACGACGATCGCGATCCGCAGCGTCAGCACGTCCAGACCCACATCGAGGGGGATGATCCCGCCCCGCACCAGCAGGATGGCGGCGAAGGTAATCAACGGCGCCGCGACCGCTAAGGCGATCGAGAACCGGACCCGGCCCATCCCGGTCGTGCGTCGCGACCGGGGTCCCTTGGCCATGATCTAGACCCGCTCGGGCGAGACGGCGACCGGCAGGCGATAGTCCTTGAGCCGTTCGCGCAGGGTCTTCTTGTCGATCTTGCCCGTCGCGCCCAGCGGGATGTCGTCCACGAAGACCACGTCGTCGGGCATCCACCATTTAGCGATCTTGCCGACCAGGAAGTCCAGGTGCTCCTGCTTGTTCTCGGTCTCACCGGGCTTGAGCTTGATGACCAGCACCGGCCGTTCGTCCCATTTCGGATGGGCCGCGCCGATGA
>JAZKHL010000157.1:0-14156 GCA_040385365.1 Pseudomonadota bacterium
CGGGTCGGCCTTCGCCGCCTCGTAGGCCTCGTTCAGTTCCAGCACGAGCGGCATCAGGGTCTCGGCCACGAACCGTCCGCCATAGGGACCGAACCGGCCCTCCGAGTCGGGCATGGCATACTGGTTGGGAATGATGGCGTTCACGGGAGCGAGCTTTCGCGCAAGGCTGGGCCGAAAATGCGGCTGGGAAGGATCAGGCTACGGCCTTCAGAAACGCCGCGATCCGGGCCGCGTCCTTAACACCGGGGCTGCTTTCGACGCCAGAGGACACATCCAGCAAGGGCGCGCCGCTTATGGCCGCAGCCTGGGCCGCATTCTCAGGCGTCAAGCCACCAGCCATGAACCACGGCCTCTTGAAGGTCCGCCCCTGAAGCATCGCCCAGTCGAACGACGCCCCAACCCCACCGGGCAGGGCCGAACCCTCGGGTGGCTTCGCATCGAACATCAGATGCTCGGCATAGGCTTCCCAGCCCGCCGCCGCATCGAGGTCGGCCGGCGCCGACACCGGCAAGACCTTGATGATCCCCGCCCCCGTCAGCCGGCGCACATCCGCCGCCCGCGCCACCGTCTCGCGCCCGTGCAGTTGCACGAAGTCCGGCCGGAGATGCGCCCCGATCCGGCTCAGCAGGTCATCGTCCGCGTCCACCGTCACCGCCACGATGGCGGCCCGGCCTCGCGCCCGCTCGAACAACGGCCGCGCGTCTTCCGGCGCAATATCGCGCGGGCTCTTTGCAAACATCACGGCCCCCACAAACGCAGCGCGGTGATCAAGCGCGGCGTCCAGGGTGTCACTCGTGGTCAGGCCGCAAATCTTGACGCGTGTCATGGTCCGCTCGTGGTCCGCCCCTGAACCGGGGTCAAGGTCAGGCGAAGATCAGATCGATCTCCGCCTGCGTCGCCAGCCGCCATTCGCCCGGCGCCAAATCCTGCGGCAAGGCCAACTGACCCATCCGCTCGCGGTGCAGCGCCGCGACGTGGTTGCCCACAGCCGCGAACATCCGCCGCACCATATGATAGCGGCCCTCCGTCACCGTCAGCCGCGCCTCGGTCTGCGAGATCACTTCCAGATCCGCCGGCGCCAGAGGCTTGTCCTCTCCCTCCAGCACCAGACCGCCCGCCTTGAACAGCGCCGCCTCGGTCCCGACCAGCGGCCTCGCCAAAGTGGCGCGATAGACCTTGGCCACGTGCCGCTTCGGCGAGATCACCTGGTGCAGCAGGTCGCCATCGTCCGTCAGCAGCAGCAGGCCCGACGTCTCCTTGTCGAGCCGCCCGATGGTCGAGATCGCCGGATCGCGCCGACGCCACCGTTCGGGCAGGACGTCATAGACCAGCGCCCCGTCCTCCTTGTGCGAACAGGTCATGCCCAGCGGCTTGTTGAGGATCAGCACCAGTCCCGCCGGTGGATCCAGCGGCCGGCCGTCGATCCGCATCCGTTCCGGCAGGTCGGGCGTCACCGCGATGCGCTTCGACACATCCGTCACATCAACGCCGTCCAGCACGATCCCGCCCACCTTGCCCAGCCGCGCGATCTCGGTCCGAGAGCCGTAGCCCATGGAGCCGAGCAGCTTGTCGACCCTGCTGGTTTTTTGGCTACCGCGCGTCGCGCTACTTGAGCCGGTCGCGGTCTTCACTTGGTCGCCTCGAACAGCTTGTAGCCGCCGCCGTCGGTGATCGGCGTGACGCGCTTGAACGTCTCGCGCAACTCGGCCTCATAGGGCAGATGCCGGTTGGCCACGAGCCACAATGTCCCGCCCTTCTTCAGCATCTCGGCCGCCTTTCGGATAAAGGCCTGGCCCAGCCGCCGGTCCTCGGCCCCGCCGTCGTGGAAGGGGGGATTGGACACGATGAAGTCGAGGTCGCCACCCGCCTCCAGCGTTCGCACATCGGCCCACTCGAAGAGCGCGCGAGCGTCTCCGACATTCTTCCTCGCCGCCTCGACCGCCCGCCGATCGAGGTCGATCAACCGCAGCGAGGCGACCGTTTCCGACCGCAAGACCACGGTGGCCAGCGCTCCATAGCCGCAGCCCAGATCAGCCCCCGCACCCTTGAGCGTCGGCAGGGCCGCGGCCAGTTGCGCCGAGCCCGCGTCGATCCGGTCCCAGGCAAACACGCCGGGCTGCGACCAACCATCCAGTCCCTCGACCTGCTGTAGGGCCCCGGCCGCGATCGCCGCATCCAGCCCCGTTTCGGCCCCCGATTTGATCACGACGCATCGTCGATGGTGGGCCTTGGCCGTCTCCCCGACCTCTGCCCCAAAGCCTTCCAGTTCCTTCTTTAGCCGCGACCCGCCCTTTTCCTTCAGCCCCATGACGTCCAGCCGCCCGCCGACCTTCAACGCCCTCAGCGTCTGCGCCAGCACATAGCGGCGCTCCAGCACGCCGGCCGGTGCATGGACCATGGCCGAATCGACCGAGCCATCGGCCAGGTTTTCCAGCGCGATCGACCCGGGAATCTGTGGCGAAGTCTGCGTTGCCCCACCCGGCGGCTCGAACACGAGGGGCGGGCGGCCATAGAGAATTGTCGTCATCGACGGTCCATAGCGGGTCGGAACCTCAGGGGAAACGCTGCGCATTGTCAGCTGTGGCAAACTTTGCCAAGATCGTGCGCGCGATCGGAGCACCGCCATGGCCACGATGAACATCTCCCTCCCTGACCCGATGAAGGCCTGGGTCGAGAAACAGACGGAAGGGGGCCGCTACTCCAACTCCAGCGACTATGTCCGCGACCTTATCCGTCGCGAGCAAATTAAGGCCGACAAGATCGCCAGCATGCAGAGGCTGATCGACGAGGGCCGCGCGAGTGGCGCCAGCACCCGAACGATGAAAGAGATCAGGGCGGATGCGAAGGCGCGCCTCTCTACCCGCAACCAGGCCGCGTGAAACGCTACGCCCTGAGCCGGCAGGCCGACGAGGACATGGTCCTCCTCTATATGGACGGCGCCCAGCGGTTCGGAGAACGACGGGCGGATGCTTACCACGATGGACTGGAAACCCTTTTCCAGACGCTCGCCGATTATCCCGAGATGGCCAGGCTGCGATCCGAGTACGAGCCGCCCGTCAGAATCCAGCGCCACAGGTCTCATATCGTGATCTACGACACATCGGCTGATGGCATTCTGATCGTGCGTGTACGTCATGGGCACGAGGACTGGCAAAATGATCCACACGGCACGTTGAACGAAAGCGTCGAAGACCAATGAACCATCCCATCCACATCGGCGTCGGCGGCTGGACGTTCGAGCCGTGGCGCGGCGTCTTCTATCCGTCCGACCTGACGCAGAAGCGGGAGCTGGAATACGCGTCGCGCGCCCTGACCTCGATCGAGATCAACGGCACCTACTATTCGACGTTCAAGCCCGACAGCTGGATGAAATGGCGTGACGAGACGCCGGACGGGTTCGTCTTCTCGGTCAAGGCCAGCCGCTACTGCACCAATCGCAAGGTCCTGTCCGAGATGGGCGAGAGCATGGACCGATTCCTGGGCCAGGGAATGACGGTGCTCGGCGACAAGCTGGGGCCGATTAACTGGCAGTTCATGGGCACGAAAAAACTGGATCTCGAGGACTTCGAGGGCTTTCTCAAGCTGCTGCCCAGGGAGCGGGAGGGCGTCCACCTGCGTCACGCGCTGGAGGTGCGGAACTCGACCTTCGACACCCCCGCCTTCTACGATCTGGCCGCCAAATACGGGGCCGCGATCGTCTATGCGGTCGATGAAGAAGAGCCGAACTGGCCCTGTATCGACCAGCCGACGGCGGACTTTACTTATGCTCGGTTGATGTCGAGCCGAGAGGATCTGGACACCGGCGTCACGGACGAGGAGCTGGACGGCTTTGCGAACCAGGCGCGTGGCTGGGCCGAACGCGGCGAGGTCTTCGCCTACTTCATCTCGGGCGCAAAAGTCCGCAATCCAGCGGCGGCTCAGGCTTTGATCAAAAAGCTAAGCTGATCCGTTGCGGTTGGCACCAGCCGCCTACATCTAAGGCCGACCTTATCGGAGCCCCCACATGCCCATCGCCACTCGCGCCTTCGCGGCGACATCCTCGACCGCGCCCCTCGCCCCCTACGCCTTCACGCGGCGCGATCCGGGCGCCGACGACGTGGCCATCGACATCAAGTTCGCCGGCATCTGCCATTCCGACCTGCACATCGTGCACAACGACCTGGGCAACGCCGTCTATCCGCTGGTCCCCGGCCACGAGATCGCGGGCATCGTCAGCGCCGTCGGTGCGAATGTGACCAAGTTCAAGGTCGGCGACCGGGTCGGGGTCGGTTGCATGGTGGACAGCTGCCGCGTCTGCGGTCCGTGCAAGGCCGGCGACGAACAGTACTGCGTGCCCGGCATGACCGGCACGTACGGAGCGCCCGACAAGCATGCCGACCTGTCGGGCGAAAAGATCACCCAGGGCGGCTATGCAGACAAGATCGTCGTGGACCAGGACTTCGTCGTCACCATCCCCGACGCCATTCCGCTGGACGCCGCGGCTCCCCTGCTTTGCGCCGGCATCACCACCTATTCGCCGCTGAAGCACTGGGGCATCAAGCCCGGATCCAAGGTCGCGGTGATCGGCCTGGGCGGGCTGGGTCACATGGCGGTCAAGCAGGCCGCCGCCATGGGGGCCGAGGTCACCGTGCTTTCGACCTCGGACCGCAAGAAGGCCGACGCCGAGCGGATGGGGGCCAAGCATTTCCTCATCAACTCCGACAAGGATGCGATGAAGGCCGCGGCCGAGAAGTTCGACCTGATCATCAACACGGTCTCGGCCACTCACGAGATCGCAGGCCACCTGCAACTGCTGGCCCATGACGGGACCATGGTCATGCTGGGCCTGACCACCGAGGCCCTTCCGGTCTTCGCCATGCCCCTGCTGTGGCGCCGCCGCTCGGTCGCCGGCTCCCTGATCGGCGGCATCCGCGAGACCCAGGAGATGCTCGACTTCTGCGCCGAGCATGGCTTGGCGTCGGACATCGAGGTCATCGCCCCCGCCCAGATCAATGAAGCCTACGCCCGTCTCGAGAAATCCGACGTACGCTACCGCTTCGTCATCGACATGGCGCAGCTCTGAGAGCCTGTCTCCTCCCCCTCGCCGAAGGCGACGGGGAGGAGACATCGAACTTTTCCCCCGCTACACCTGTTCATGAACAGGCCCGCACGAGACGGGCCCGGCAGGAATCAGGAAACGCACATGGCACGAGTGGCTCTCGTCACGGGTGGAACCCGCGGCATCGGCAAGGCGATCGTTCAACGGCTGAAGGAGGACGGCATGGCCGTCGCCGCCGGCTACTCCGGAAATGCGGAGGCGGCCGAGGCCACGGCCCGCGAACTGGGCGTGATGGTCGTGAAGGGCAACGTCGGCTCCTATGAAGACTGCGCCCGCGCCGTCGCCGATGTCGAGGCCGAACTCGGCCCCATTGATGTGCTGATCAACAATGCCGGGATCACGCGCGACGGCTTCTTCCACAAGATGTCGTCCGAGCAGTGGTCCGACGTGATCCGCGTCAACATGGACAGCGTCTTCAACATGACGCGCCAGGTGATCAACGGCATGCGCGACCGGGGCTTCGGCCGCATCGTCAACATCTCCTCGATCAACGGCCAGAAGGGCCAGATCGGCCAGACGAACTATTCCGCCGCCAAGGCCGGCATGATCGGCTTCACCAAGGCGCTTGCGCTTGAGAATGCGCGCAAGGGCGTGACCGTCAACTGCATCGCGCCCGGCTACATCGACACCGAGATGGTCGGCGCCATGGACGAGAAGGTCCTTGCCGGCATCATTTCACAGATCCCCGTGGGCCGTCTGGGCAAGGGCGAGGAGATCGCCGACATGGTGTCATGGCTGTCGGGCGAACGTGCCGGATATGTCACAGGCTGCACCCTGTCGCTGAACGGCGGTCAGTACCTGGTCGGATAGCCCCGCCTCCGCCCAAAATCCGCCGCGCGCCTCCTCCAACGCTTTGCCTCATGAGTTCAAGGGTCAAGGTCGAGACGGCGCGGTCGCCGATCCCGGCGGCGATGGCGGTCGCCGTCGTCGCCGTCTCGACCCTGTTCGCCTCGGGCGGCGCCTGGGCTCAGGTGCGCGGCAACGCCCAGGCCGAGCAGAGCCGCATTCTGGGCGTCCGGCCCTCCATGCCCGGCGCACCCCCGTCCGGCCGCTATCGCTCCGAGGGCGGCGAAGCCTTCATCTTCGACGGCACTGGATCGCGACCCCTTTTCCGGTTCGAGCAGCGCACGGAAACCTGGGTCCTTCGCCCCTCACCGGCTCCGCGCGGGGACGTCATTTACAGGAACGATTCGGGCGCCCAGATTTTGCGGGTCACCCCTGGCGGCGGCGTCACTCTCTATACCCAGCGGGCTCCCAACGGATCGGCGGCGTCCCTGACCGGCGGCGCGCCGGCCCTGACCGTGCCGCCGCTCGGGCCGATCCGCCTGTTCAGCCTGATGAACCAGCGCGGTAGCCTGGTCAGCCAGGCGCTCGGCCGTCTCGTCGTCATCAATCTGACCGGCGAACAGTCCGAGGCCCTGATGGTCGATGCCCTGATGGTGACGACCGAGGCGGTCGTCCGCATGGCCCGCTCCCCGACGCTTCGTAGCGAACTCGCCACGCTGCAGAGCATCACCCTGGTCGAAGGCCCTCGCGCATCCGTCAGCTTCCGGCGCGGCGATCTGCTGGTTGTCGTGAACCCGGCCCAGGACCTGCAGGGTCGGCCGTCTTCGTCCAGCATCATCCGCGCCGTCTCCGGCGGCTGATCAGCCCGCGAAATTGTCCTTCAGCGCCCTGCGCCGGGCGAACTCGACCGCCCCGCCCGCCGCCAGGAATGGGTTCAGGCCGCGCTCCACGCCCATCGTCGTCGGCACGGTCGGCACGCCTCGCTCCCGCGCCTCAAAGATGCTCTGCGCATGCGCCCGCGTCTCCGGCCGGTCGTCCACGCTCAGCAGGAACCGCGCGTTCGACGCCGTGTATTCGTGCGCGCCGTACAGCACGGTCTCGTCGGGCCAAGCCAGCAGGCGGCTGAGGCTGTCCCACATCTGCTCCGGCGTGCCCTCGAACAGCCGTCCGCAGCCCAGCGGAAACAGGGTGTCTCCGGTGAAGGCGATCGCGTCCGCCGTCGAACGAAACACAACATGCCCCAGCGTATGGCCCGGCGTCGCCGTCACATGCAGGGCGGTCGCGCCGATCGTGACCACGTCGCCCTCCTCGACCACATGATCGATCGGTGCGACACGACGGACCTCTTCCGGTCCCCAGATGTCGCATCCGGTTTCGGCCTTCAGTCGTTCGTTACCCTCGGTGTGATCCGGGTGCCAGTGGGTGTTGATGATGCGGTCCAGCCTGCCCCAACCCAGCGTCTGCAAGGCATCCAGGATCACCTGAGCGTCCGGCGTATCGATCGCCGCGACCGTCCCCGTCGCCTCGTCCCGCGCCAGGAAGGCGTAGTTGTCGGTGCGGGCGGGAAACAGGTGAACGGTCAGAGGCATCGGGTGGTCCTTGGAGCGGCGCGCTCAATGGCCATATAGTCTTCAACATGCGTCGCGCCATCGAAGATCTCCGCACCTTCTACGGCGAACCCACCGGCGCCCTGGTCCGACGGCTTCTGGCGCGCCGTTTGGACGATGCCTGGGGCGAGGCGACAGGCTGCGATGTCCTCGGTCTCGGATACGCCACGCCCTGGCTGGACGCCTTCGTCGGCGCACGCCGGGTGGTCGCAGCCATGCCGTCGGGCCAGGGCGTGGAGCTGTGGCCTGCAGCCGGTCGCAACCGCACCCTTCTGGTCGATGACAAGCGCCTGCCCTTCGCCGCGGGATCGTTCGACCGCGTCCTCCTGGTCCACGCGCTGGAGGAGGCGGAGGACCCGACCCAGCTTCTGACCGAGGCCGTTCGCGCCCTGGCCCCCGCCGGCCGGATCATTCTCGCCGCCGCCGCCCGTGGCGGGCTGTGGGCGCGGGCCGAGGCCACCCCCTTCGGTCACGGTCGCCCCTTCACGCGGGGCCAGCTCGAACGGCTGGTGCGCGCCGCCGGGCTGGAGCCGACCGCCTGGTCCCAGACCCTGTACGTCCCACCGTGGACGCCGCTGCTGGGCCTTGCAGACGGATTCGAACAGGTCGGTCGCCGAATCGCGCCTGGCGCGGCCGGGGTCATCCTGCTGGAGGCCAGCCGCCAGGCCTATGCCCGCATCCCGCCCTCCGGCGTGACCCAGCGCGTCCGCGTCGAGACGCGTGGCCTCGCGCCCCAACCCGCCACACGCACTTCGCGGCGGGGCGGGGTGGATGCCGACCGCGAACCCCTTTAAGCGCGGGCTTATGCACCGTCTGATCCTGATGCGACACGCCAAGACCGAGCGCGCGGCCGAAAGCGGCCTCGACCGCGACCGCGCCCTGACGCCCCGGGGGCTGGACGACGCCGCCCTGATGGGCTCGGTGCTGGCCGACAAGGGCCTGCGCCCCGATCTGGCGCTGGTCTCCCCGGCAACCCGCACCCGCCAGACCTGGGACGCGATGCATGACGCCTTGGGCGACGTCGAGGTGCGTATTGAGCCGCGTCTGTACGATGCCACGCCCGATATTATCCGCCGCTTCATCGAGGACGCCGAGGACAAGTCCGGCTGCCTTCTGGTCATGGCCCACAACCCGGGCGTCCACCTGCTGGCGATGGAATATCTGACCGAGAGCGCGGCCTCGCCCTCGGTGCTGGATCGGATGGCGGGCGGCTTCCCGACCGGCGCGGCCGCCATCTTCGAGGTCGATGTCGCGGGTCGCTGCGTCTACGACGGCTTCCTGACGCCCAAGGCGTTCGGCGGCGGCGCCGAAGACTGATGGACGCGCTCGCCTACAAGATCATCGACGCCGCCGATTGGCGCGAGGCGCTGGCCGAGGGGGCCTACGCGGGATGTCAGGTGGACATCGCCGACGGCTACATCCACCTGTCCACCGCCGACCAGCTGTCGGAGACCGCGCGGAAACACTACGCCGGCCGCGAAAACCTGATGCTGCTCACGGTCGATCTGGAGGCTCTCGGCGACACGATCGTCTGGGAGCCTTCGCGCGGCGGCGCCTTGTTCCCCCACATCTACGGCCCCCTACCCGTCCGCGCGGTCACTCAGGCCGCGCCGTTCCCGGCGCCGGAAGGCGGGGTCTAGGTGTTCGCCGATCTCAGCGCGGCGGCACTGCGTCGGCTCGACCCGGAAACCGCCCACGGCCTGGCGATCACCGCGCTGAAGACGCTGCCCCTGCCCGCTCCGCCGGCCGACGACTCGATCCTGAAGACGACGATCGCGGGACTGAGCCTGCCGAACCCCATCGGCCTCGCCGCCGGTCTCGACAAGAACGCCGAGGCGCTGCGCGGCCTCTCCCGCCTCGGCTTCGGCTTCGTCGAGTGCGGCTCGGTCACCCCGTTGGCCCAGGCCGGAAATACCAAACCCCGCCTGTTCCGCCTTTCGGAAGACCGCGCCATCATCAACCGGATGGGCTTCAACAACGCCGGGCTCGAGGCCTTCGCCGCTCACCTATTGACCCGGCCCGCCCGCACTATCGTCGGGGGCAATCTGGGGGCCAACAAGCAGACCGAGGACCGCGCCGCCGACTATGTCGTTGGCCTCCAGCGACTCGCCGGCCTCGCCGACTACTTCACCGTCAACATCTCCTCGCCCAACACGCCGGGGCTCCGCGCCCTTCAGGGTCGTGCGGCCTTGGACGACCTTCTTGGCCGGGTCGCCGAGGCGCGAACGCCTGCCGACTCCGCGCCAGCCCCCGTCTTCCTGAAGATCGCCCCCGACCTGACCGCATCCGAGATCGCGATGATCGTCGAGGCCGCCCTGGCGCACCGTATCGACGCCCTGATCGTGTCCAACACCACCCTCGACCGCCCCGACAGCCTGACCGCGCCCGACCGGGCCGAGGCCGGCGGTCTCAGTGGCGCGCCCCTCGCCGACCGCGCCCTCGCCGCGCTCCGGCACGCCGCCGAGGCCGCACAGGGCCGCCTGCCGCTGATCGGCGTCGGAGGCATCGCCTCCGGTCTCGACGCCTACCGCCGCATCCGCGCCGGTGCATCGGCCGTCCAGATATACTCTGCCCTGATCTATGATGGTCCCGGCCTCGTCGCGCGGATCAAGCGCGATCTCGCCGCCCATCTGCGCGCCGACGGCCTGTCTTCGATCGCCGAAGCCGTTTCGGCCGGCCCGTTGACGGAGCGTTAGGCCACAGGCGCCATTCTGATCCGATGCGGGGCGAACACCGCCGTAGTCGGGGATGAGCATGTCGGAGGCCTACACGGACACGACGCCCAGTTGGGCGACCGCGATCCGCTCGCGCCACCGCGCCCTGATGCAGCGGCTCGGCATGGGCGCGGCGTCGGCCATGATCTTCGGCCCACTTTTCGGCTGGGAAGTTTCGACCCTGTGGGTCGTCGGCTATTTCCTGGTTCAGGGCTTCGAGCTCGCCGCCTTCCTGCCCATCACGCGTGGCCACACCGAGCGTATGGGACGGCTGCGCAGCGCGGCCGGCGGCTTGGCCCTGTTCCTGAACGCCCTGTCATTCGGCAGTCTCTCGCTGATCCTCTGGGCGATCGGCGGACCCATGGGCGGCGTTTGTGCGGCGGTCCTGTCCGCCTCGGGCGCCATCTATGGCGTGGTCAACTCGCCGCGCTCGCGCAACGTCCTGGTTCTGACCCTGACGCCGCATTTCCTCTACATGTTCGCCTGTCCGCTCTGGATGGCCCATTACGGCGCTTCGCCTGCCTTCGTCATGGCCTCGACCGTCGCCATGGCGGTGTTCGGCCTCTACTGCCTTTCCACCTGGAACCGCATGAACCGCGCGGCCGAGGCTGAAAGCGCAGCCCGTCTGGACGCCGATCGCCGCCGCACCGAGGCCGAACGCGTCATGGCGAGCCGCTCCGTCTTTCTGGCCACCATAGGTCATGACCTGCGCACCCCTATCAGCGCGATCATGACGGGCGCCGCCGAGCTTGAGCGAGGCGCGACCGACAACGCCGCTCGCGCCCAGGCTGCGCTGATCTCGGACGCCGGCGTGATGATGAAGGCCCTGCTCGACGACCTTCTGGATCACGCCAAGCTGGATGCCGGCCGGATGACGGTCGAGGCCGTCGACTTCAATCTGCGCAGCCTGATCGCCCAGACCGTCATGTTCTGGCAGGGCGAGGCTCGCGCCAAGGGCCTGAATCTGAGGATAGAGGGCGCCCGTTCCATGCCGCCCTCGGTCAAGGGTGATCCGATGCGCCTGCGTCAGGTGCTGAACAACCTGATCTCCAACGCGATGAAGTTCACCACCGAGGGCTCGGTCACCCTGCGCCTCTCGGCATGGTCAGAGGAACCTTCCGACTACGCCCTCCTGATTGAGGTCGCCGACACCGGCCCCGGCATGACGCAGGACCAGCTGACCCGGCTGTTCACCCCCTTCGACCAGACGGCAGAGGGTGTCAGCGCTCGCCATGGCGGCACCGGTCTGGGGCTCAGCATCAGTCGGGATCTGGCCGAACTGATGGGCGGCCGTCTCACGGCCCGCAGCACGCAGGGCGAAGGCGCGGCCTTCACCCTGTCGCTGATCCTGCCACGCGGCGAAGCGGGGGCGCTCACGCCCAAGACTTTCGGCGAAGACAGCCGTGGCGACATCGTCCGCAGCCTGGCCCACCGCGCACCAATGCGGACACCGATCCCGGAACTTGTCGCCGCGGCGCCGACCCCCGAGCCCGAACCGGCGCTCGCCACGGAAACGCCTGACGAGACCGACGATCAGGACCGGCCCCTGCGCGTCCTCGTCGTTGACGATCACGACATCAACCGTCGCGCGGTCGAACTGATCCTGGCGCCGCTGGGCTGCGACATCTCCACCGCCGCCGATGGACTCAAGGCCTTGGCGCAGTGCGAGGCCGCCGCCTTCGATGTCATCTTCATGGACGTCCGCATGCCAGAGCTGGACGGCCGCGAGACCACCCGTCGTCTGCGCGCCGGGGGCGGGCCCAACGCCACCATCCCCGTCATCGCCGTGACGGCCGACACATCGCCCGACGACATCGCCGCCTGCATGGCCGCCGGCATGACCTATTTTGTCTCCAAGCCCCTGACGCCCGCCGCCCTACTGGGCGCGCTTCAACAGGTCTTGTCGGGCGAGGCCGTCGAGGACGAAGCCGAGACCGTCGCCGCCTGACCGGTCACCTCGGCGACCAGCCTTGATGCGACGTCGAGCGCCTTGAGGTCGCATTCCCAGACCGTGACGATGCGCCAGCCGTCGGCCGTCAGCCGCGCGACGACCTCGCGATCGCGTGCAACGTTCCGGGCCAGCTTGGCGCTCCAATAATCCGCATTGGCCTTGGGCCGGCGTGAACCACGGGCGCAGTCGTGTCCGTGCCAGAAGCAGCCGTGCACGAAGACTGCGACCCGCCGCCCCTTCATCACCAAGTCCGGCTTGCCAGGCAGGCCGCAACCGCCCAGCCGATAGCCAATGCCGGCGGCGCTCATCATCCGGCGCACGGCGATCTCAGGCGCCGTATCGCGCCCCTTCACCGCCCGCATCACCGCGCTGCGCTTCTCGGGCGTGAAGACGTCGGTGGTCATGCCGAACCCAAGACGGTCACGCGCTCAGCAGTGAGCCATCGCGCGGCGCGCGTTAACGCCCAAGCTGCGCTCAAGCAGCGAGCGCCCGCGGCGCGAGCGTTAGCGCCCTTGACTAAAGTTGCGCCAGCAAATGCTCGGCCGAGGACACCTTGAACTCGCCGCCCTGCTCGATGTTCAGCTGCGTGACGACGCCGTCCACGACCAGCATCGAATAGCGTTGCGACCGCTCGCCCATGCCGAAGCCGCGTGCGTCCAGGGTCAGACCCAGAGTGCGGGTGAAGTCGCCCGAACCGTCCGCCAGCATGACCACGTCATCGGCCGTCAGGCTCTGACTCTCGGCCCAGGCGTTCATCACGAAGGCGTCGTTGACCGACAGACAGGCGATCACGTCCACGCCCTTGTCAGACAGCGCCGACTTGTTGTCGACATAGCCCGGCAGGTGGCGCGCCGAGCAGGTGGGGGTGAAGGCGCCGGGCACGGCGAACAGGGCGACTGTCTTGCCCTTGAAGAAGTCGTCGGTCTGGACGGGCTTGGGGCCTTCCGACGTCGGAGTGGACAGGGTGGCCGAGGGGATGCGGTCGCCGATCTGGATCGTCATGGGGAGGTCTCCGGAAAATCTGGGGCGACGCAAAGGCCTGCGTCGACGCTCGTCAGATAGGCGGATGAACCGCGCTCGCCAAGCCTGATCGCGCAGACGTTTCCAGAGCCGCCTTGCGCATCGCCTCCATCGCCCCAATCCTATGGTTATGCAGCGTTTCGAATCCCTCGCCGGCCGGCTTTTGGTGGCCATGCCCGGCATCGGCGATCCGCGTTTCGAGCACGCGGTGATCCTGGTCTGCGCCCACGGCCCGGACCATGCGATGGGCCTGCGCATCGACCGCCCTGCGCCGGGCGTCGACCTGAAGGCCGTGCTAACCAAGCTCGACGTCGCCGCGCCGGATCACACCTCCGGTCGCCCCGTCATGGTCGGAGGCCCGGTCGAGCGCGAGCGTGGCTTCGTGCTGCACACCGACGACTGGATGATCGACGACTCCAGCTCCCCCTTCGGCGAAGGCCTGGCCATCACGGGGACCCGCGAGGCCCTGTCCGCCATGGCCGACCCGACCTCAGGGCCCCGCCGGTCGACCCTGCTGCTCGGCTATGCGGGCTGGGGCGACGGTCAGTTGGAAGAAGAACTGGGCGACAACGTCTGGCTCACCGCCGACGCCGACCTCGACCTGCTGTTCGACCGCGACTTCGACACCAAATGGGCGAGGGCGCTGGCCGGCCTCGGCGTGGACGCGGCGATGCTATCTGGGCAGAGCGGGCGGGCTTAAGCCGACCGCGCCTTCAGCGGCGCCGCGCCGTCGGACAGGCTTTCGTTCAGATAGACCTCGGCCTCCTGCGCCGGCAGGGCGGGGGCATAGCCGAAGCCCTGGCCATAGTGGCAGCTGGCGTCCAGCAGCAGCGCCGCCAGCCCGGCGTTCTCGACCCCTTCGGCCACGACCTCCAGGTTCAGGTCGCGCCCCAGGTTGACGACCGACTTGACGATCTTCGCCGACCCCTCGTCCTTGTCCATCGTCAGCACGAAATAGCGGTCGATCTTCAGCGTATCGA
>JAZKHL010000158.1:0-10172 GCA_040385365.1 Pseudomonadota bacterium
CGCCACGCCCGAGCAGTGGCGCCGGATCGCGCACAAGATCGCCGACGTCGTCTATGCCCGGATGACCGGCGAGACCGGCATCTTCGACACCCGCATCATCTATGTCGCCGAGAGCGGCACCGAGCTGAACCGCCTGTCGCGCCTCGCGATCGTCGATCAGGACGGCTACAATCCCGTCTTCCTCACCGATGGGTCGGAGATCATCCTGACGCCGCGCTTCTCGTCCAACCCGGACGAGATCACCTATATGGCGCTGGGCGAGGACTACAGCCGCATCTACCTCTACAACCTGACCACGGGCCGCCGCGAAAGCCTGGGCGAGTTCGACGGTCAGGCCTTCGCGCCGCGCTATTCGCCCGACGGGTCCAAGGTCGCCTTCTCGATCATCCGGGGCGGCAATACCGACGTCTATGTGATGAACCTGCGCACGCGCCAGCTGTCGCGCCTGACCTCGGATCCGGGCATCGACACCTCGCCCTCGTTCAGCCCGGATGCGTCCAGGATCGTGTTCAACTCCGACCGGTCGGGCACGCCACGCCTCTATGTGATGAACGCCGACGGCTCGGGCCAGCGGCCGATCTCTCGCGGCGGCGGCTCCTACACCGCTCCGGCCTGGAGCCCTCGCGGCGACTTGATCGCCTTCACCAAGTCGGGCGGCGGACAGTTCGGCATCGGCGTCATGGGCGTCGACGGCTCCGGCGAGCGGATGCTGTCGCGCTCCTATTTCGAGGAAGGTCCGTCCTGGGCTCCCAACGGCCGCTATCTGATGTTCTCGCGCCAGACGCGCGGCGGGAACACCAACCTCTGGATGGTCGACCTCAGCGGCCGCGTCATCGCCCAGTCGGGATACCAGGGCCGCGGGTCCGATCCCGCCTGGTCGCCGCTGCTGGATGAATCGGCTTCCAACCTCGGCGCCGGTCAGGGGGCCGACAGCTGTTCCTCATAGATTCCGCCCGGACCCTCCGGGACACCAATGCGTTATCGCCGACGACGGCGCAGGCAGAAAAAAACCGGTCCGTATGCTAAAGCTTCGCGACCGGCAGACCTAAAGGAGACGACCCGATGATGTCCGCTTCAACGATCACCAAGCTCGCATTGGTCGGTTTGGTCACGGCCTCCATGGCGGCCTGCGCGCCGCGCCGACCGGTCACCGGCGCGACCGGCGACACCGGCGGCGCGGGCGCGAACGTCCCCGCCTATCCGGGTCCGGGCGCCGGCGGCATCGGCGGCGGCAACATCAATACGGGCTCGGCCGGGTCCGCGCAGGAGTTCGTCGTCAACGTCGGCGACCGCATCTATTTCGACCTCGATTCTTTCCAGGTCAGCCCTGAAGCCTATCCCCGACTGGACGCCCAGGCGGCCTGGCTTGCGCGCTATCCTCAGGTCACGGTCCGCATCGAAGGCAATGCCGACGAACGCGGGACGCGCGAATACAATCTGGCGCTGGGCGCCCGTCGCGCCGAATCCGTTCGCAACTATCTGATCGAGCGTGGCGTCTCCGCGGGCCGCATCGACACGATCAGCTTCGGCAAGGAACGCCCGATCGCGGCCGGATCCAGCGAGGACTCCTGGGCCCGCAACCGCAACGGCCACACCGCCATCGTTTCCGGCGCGCAGTAAGTTGGGCGCGCTAACGCTCGCGCCGCGGGCGCTCGCTGCTTGAGCGCGGTCGTGGGCGCTATCGCTCGCCGCGCGGCGGCTCGCTGCTTGAGCGCGTCTCCTCCCTGTTCGCGCAGCGAATGGGGAGGTGGATGCGAGCCCTTCGCGCGCAGACGGAGGGGTTCTTGACGCCCCACCGACTTGCCTAGGTCCCGCGACGCGTTGCAGAGAGAGGCGACGACAGCCTGAGGGGGCCATGGTGGATATCGAGGCGACGGGCGGGCTAGTGACCGGCGGCATGATCGGGGCCGCGATCGAAAAGCCGACTGGCCACGCCGGCGAACACCATTCCGCGACGTGCAGCGATTGCGGCGAGCCCGTCACGGCCAATTTCTGCGCCAACTGCGGCCAGCCGACCCACGTCCACCGCACCTTGTTGCACCTGGGCGAAGAGTTGCTGCACGGCGTCATGCATTTCGACGCCCGCATCTGGCGCACCCTGCCGCTCTTGATTGCAAACCCGGGCCGACTGACGCGGGAATGGGTCGAGGGCAAGCGGACGCGTTATGTCTCGCCGCTTGCGCTGTTCCTGTTCACCGTTTTTCTGATGTTCTTCATCCTAAGCTTCGCACCGCACCGCGAAGCCGAGGCGCCCATCGTCGGGCGCATCGCGGAGCAACGTCAGGAACTGGGCGCAGCACAACAGGCTCTGGCCGCGATTCAAGCGGATCCGTCGACGCGGACCGAGGACGGTGAGACCAAGGCACAGGTGATCGCCGAAGCCCAGCGCATCGTCGACGCCCGCAAGGCCAGCCTGGATCGGCTGGAGATCGAGATGCGCGATGGACGCGCCGACGGCCTGACGCCAGGCAGCTGGCAAGCCGGTCTGAAGGATCAGACCGCCGACATGCACCCGACCGGCAAGTTCCAGGCGCTTTCCAAGAAGCTGTTGAAAAAGCTGCAGAACCCGGACCTACTTCTCTACAAGCTGCAGCAGACGATGTACAAATACGCCTTCCTGCTGGTGCCTTTGTCGATCCCCTTCGTCGGCCTGCTTTTTCTCTGGAAGCGGCAGTTCACCTTCTACGATCACGGCGTGTTCGTGCTCTATTCGCTCACCTTTATCGCCATTCTCGGCATGGCCGTGGTTGCATTTTTCTCGATCAACGCCACGCTCGGCGGGTTCGCCTTGATGGCCGCCTTCCTGGGCGTGCCAGTCCATATGTTCGCGCAGTTGAAGGGCGCTTACGCCCTGAGCATCTTCTCGGCGGCGTGGCGGACCTTCTTCCTGCTGAACTTCTGCACCTTCGTCCTGACGCTGTTCACGATGGCGGTGCTGTATCTGGGTCTGGGACTCTGACCGCGACGCCTTGCAGCGGCCTCAAAACGATGAAAGCTGTAGCGCCATGAAGAGATTGCTGACCGTTCGAAACATCGTTCTGGCCGTCGTCGGCTGCGGCCTGATCGGCGGCGCCGTGGTCGCCCAGACTCAGCCCCTACCCGCGATCCAGTGGGACGTCCGCCGTCTCGACAATCTGGACCGCAACGTCCGCCGTCTGGAGCGTGCGATCACCCAGCGAAACAGCCAGGGCGAGCCCGTGCTGGTCGAGTCCGATCCCGAACTGATCGCCCTGCAAGGCCGCGTCGGTCAGATGGACCGCCGCCTTCAGGACATGGAAACGACCGTCCAGCGCGTGAACGCCGATCTGGAGCGCCTGACCTTCCAGCTGGACGAAGGCGACCGCGACAACGCCGCCCTGCGCACCCGTCTCGGCGACGCGGAAACCCGCATCCAGCGAATGGAACAGGCCGCGCAAGCCGCAGCCGCTCAGGCTCAGGCGGCCGAGGAAGAGGCGCAGAACGCCAACCGGTCGCCCACCGGCGACGCCATCCAGGATCTGGCGGCGGCGCGGGCGCTGCTGGCGACCAACCCGCCGGCGGGACGGGCGGCGCTGGAGGCCGTGGCGACCAACTGGCCCGAGACGCCCTCGGGCAAGGAAGCCGTCTGGCGCATCGGCGACCTGCTCCGCGCGAGCGGCGATCAGGCCGGCGCCGTGCAGCAATACGCCACCGCGCTCTCCGGCTGGCCCACGGTCTCCTGGGCGGGCGAAGTGACGCTGAAGCTGGCCCGTGGTCTCGAGGCCACAAACCGGGACGCCCAGGCCTGTGCGGCCCTGGGCGAATACGCGCGTCGCTATCAGGCGACCTCGACGCCCGCCCTGCGCGCCATCGCAGCCGAGACGCGCACGCGGGCGAGCTGCAGCTGATCGCCCAGCCAGCGACCGGGCTGGAAGGCCGGGTCGTGGCGCGGCTGGATGCGAGGCTTGAACGCAATGTCGGCCACCCGATCGCGCTCGCCCTGTCGGGCGGCGGCGACTCCATGGCCTTGCTGCTCCTCGCTTCGGCCTGGGCGAAGGCGGCGGGGCGTCGCCTGCTCTGCGTCACCATCGACCATGGGCTGAACCGCGACAGTCGCGATTGGAGCCGGGTTTGCGCCGAGGCGGCCCCGGCCGTGGGCGCGGACTGGATCGAGCGCCGGTGGGAGGGCGAGAAGCCAAAGACCGGATTGCCCGCCGCCGCCCGCCGGGCTCGACACGCCTTGATCGCGGACGCAGCGCGGGAGGCGGGCGCCAAGGTCGTCCTGTTCGCCCATACCGCCGACGACATCGCCGAGAGCGACTGGATGCGCGAGCGCGGGTCCACCTTGGGATCGCTGCGGGAATGGTCGCCGAGTCCGGCCTGGCCCGCAGGGCGCGGGCTGATGCTGCTTCGACCGGTGCTGGAGGAGCGGCGGGCGGCCTTGCGAGGCGTGTTGAGGGAAGCCGGGCAGGCGTGGGTCGAGGATCCGGGAAATACTCGGTTTGCTCGGGGTCAGGCCCGCGCCGCCTTGTCCCCTCTCCCGTCGGGAGAGGGCTTGAGCGCCCAAGAGCGTCAGCGATCGGACTTGCGCGAAAGGGTGAGGGTTCCGGCGTCAATCGGTGCGGGCGAACCCCTCACCCTTTCGGCTGAGACGCCTCGCTGCGCTCGGCGAGCCTCAAGCCCTCTCCCGCTGGGAGAGGGTTTCAAAGTCGAAAGAACCGTCGGCCCTCAGCAACTCTCGGCCGCCATCCTATGCGCTTCGGGCCATGACGCTCCGCCTCGGCGCGACCGCCTCGACACGCTCGCTGACAGGTTTGCATCCGGCGAAGATTTCACCGCCACCCTGGCGAGCGCCCGTATCGAAGCCATCGGCGACCGCGTGCTGATCGGCCGCGAGCCCGGAGACCTTCGGCGCCGCCCAACCCCCGACATCGCCCTGCCCCCCCAGACCGCGTCCGTCTGGGACGGCCGCTACGAGATCACCACTGATAACCCCGGTTGGACCGTCACCGCCGCCCAGGGACGCCTGAACGCTCTGTCGAAGGCCGATCGCGCCATCGCCGCCACCGCTCCGGCATGGGCGCGCGCGGCGCTGCCGATCCTGATCCGGGACGGGTCGGATGCACCGGTTCTTGCATGGCGAGAAGCGCAGGTCCGCAATCTGGCGCCACGCCGTCTCAGCCTGGCGATGGGCGAAACGACGCACGAAAGCGACCTTCACCGAACCATCCATGGCGAAACGCCGCCGCCTGACCTATTTTGACCTTTGACGATCTAACAACAGCGTCGGCGAGGCCGTCGACGACAAGGATTTCAGACCGATGAATCTGCGCAATCTGGCGATCTGGGGCGTTATCATTCTGGGCCTCATGGCCGTCTACGCCGCCATCAGCCAGAACGGTGGCGCGACCATCCCCGGCCAGCCTGCGGGCGCCCAGGCACAGGGCCGTCCACAACCGGCGACCTATTCCCAGCTGGTCACGGCCATCGAAGGTCGCCAGATCAAGTCGGTTTCCGTGCGCGGCGACCAGGTCAACGGCGTCTATCAGAACGACACCAAGTTCGTGACCACGACCCCCTATCCGAATGAGGGCCTGGTCGAGGCCATCCGCGCCTCGGGCGCGCAGGTGGACGTCAAGACGACGCGCCAGGCCTGGTGGCAGGGGCTGCTGGTCGGCCTGCTGCCCATCCTGCTTCTGGTCGGCGTCTGGGTCTTCTTCATGCGTCAGATGCAGGGCGGGGCGCGCGGCGCCATGGGCTTCGGCAAGTCCAAGGCCAAGCTTCTGACCGAGCATAAGGGTCGCAAGACCTTCGACGACGTCGCCGGCGTGGACGAGGCCAAGGAAGAGCTTCAGGAGGTCGTCGATTTCCTGAAGGATCCGGCCAAGTTCCAGCGTCTGGGCGGCAAGATCCCCAAGGGCGCGCTTCTCGTCGGCCCTCCCGGCACCGGCAAGACCCTGCTGGCGCGCGCCGTCGCGGGTGAGGCGGGCGTGCCCTTCTTCTCGATCTCAGGCTCCGACTTCGTCGAGATGTTCGTCGGCGTCGGCGCGTCGCGCGTCCGTGACATGTTCGAACAGGCCAAGAAGAACGCGCCCTGCATCATCTTCATCGACGAGATCGACGCGGTCGGTCGTCACCGGGGCGCGGGCCTGGGCGGCGGTAACGACGAGCGCGAGCAGACGCTGAACCAGCTTCTGGTCGAGATGGACGGGTTCGAGGCCAACGAGGGCATCATCCTGATCGCGGCCACCAACCGTCCCGACGTTCTGGACCCGGCCCTGCTGCGTCCCGGCCGCTTCGACCGTCAGGTCGTGGTGCCGAACCCGGACGTCTCGGGTCGCGAACGCATCCTCCGCGTGCACATGAAGGACGTGCCCCTGGCCGCCGACGTGAACACCAAGACCATCGCGCGCGGCACGCCGGGCTTCTCCGGCGCCGATCTGGCCAATCTCGTGAACGAGGCGGCTCTGATGGCGGCGCGCAAGGACCGTCGCATGGTCACCCACCGCGACTTCGAGGACGCCAAGGACAAGGTCATGATGGGCGCCGAGCGCAAATCCATGGCCATGAACGAGGAAGAGCGCCGCCTGACCGCCTATCACGAGGGCGGCCACGCCATCGTCGCCATGAACGTCAAGATGGCCGACCCGGTGCACAAGGCCACCATCGTCCCACGCGGGCAGGCGCTGGGCATGGTGATGCAGTTGCCGGAGGGCGACCGCTATTCGATGAAGTACCAGCAGATGATCGACCGGATCGCCATCATGGCCGGTGGTCGCGTCGCCGAGGAGATCATCTTCGGCAAGGAGAACATCACCTCGGGCGCCTCTTCCGACATCCAGCAGGCCACCAAGCTGGCCCGCCGCATGGTGACCCAGTGGGGCTTCTCCGACGTGCTGGGCACGGTGGCCTATGGCGAGAACGAGCAGGAAGTCTTCCTGGGTCACTCGGTCGCCCGCAGCCAGAACATCAGCGAGGAGACCGCCCGGACCATCGATTCCGAGGTCAAGAAACTGGTCACCAACGGTTGGGACGAGGCCCGCGAAATCCTGACCCGCAAGGCCGGAGATCTGGAAAAACTGGCCCAGGCCCTGCTGGAATACGAGACGATGTCTGGCGAGGAGATCAAGGATTTGCTGGAGAAGGGCGCGGCCCCGAATCGCGACGAGAACAACTTCCCCAACGCCGGCCCTTCCGTCTCTGTGCCGGTGACGCCGGTATCGGAAGGTGTGACGGTCGTGGCTTCGGACCAGCATCCGACGGTTCACTGACCCTCGAATCCGCTAAGAGAGGGGGGCGCGCTCGCATCGGGCGCGCCCCTCTTGTTGCCCGGACCTAGCAGACGCATGGCGCCAATGGTTGTCGATCTCGACCGTGTGCAGGCCTTCGCCGACGCGAAGGCTTTCGACAAGTGGCTGAGCGATCACCACGCGCATGAGCCGGAAGTCTGGATCCAGGTGTTCAAGGTCGCGTCCAGCACACCCAGCGTGAGCTGGAAAGACGCGATCCCTGTCGCCATCGCCTGGGGCTGGATCGACGGCGTGCGCAAAAGTCTGGACGACGTCAGCTTCCTGCAGCGTTTCACCCCTCGCGGTCCCAGGAGCAGTTGGAGCGAAATCAACGTCGCCCATGCCGAACGCCTGATCACCGAAGGCCGGATGCAGCCGTCGGGCCTGACCCATGTCGAAGCCGCCAAGGCTGACGGGCGCTGGGAGAAGACCTATCGGGTCAAGGGCGCCCAGGTCCCCGCCGACCTGATGGCCGCGATCGACGCCGATGCGGACGCCAAGGCGACGTTCGACACCCTAACGTCGCAGAACCGCTTCGCCCTGATCCATCGCACCGAGGCCCTGAAGACGGAGGCGGGTCGCCAGAAGAAGATCGCCGGATTCGTCGCCATGCTGGCGCGCGGCGAGACGATCTATCCTCAGGCGAAATCGAAATGAGCGCCCGCACCCGCGTCATGGGCATCGTCAACGTTACGCCGGACAGCTTTTCCGACGGCGGGCGGCACGAGACGGTCGAAAGCGGTCTGGCCCATGCGATGCGGCTGATCGGCGATGGGGCAGACATTCTCGACATCGGCGGCGAGTCCACGCGCCCGGGAGCCGAGCCGGTTTCGATCGAAGAAGAGATCGCTCGCACCATCCCCGTCATCGCCGCCGTCCACGCCCGCTGGCGCGGCCCCATCAGCGTCGACACCATGAAACCCGAGGTCGCCCGGGCCGCCATGGCCGCCGGGGCCTCGATCTGGAACGACGTCACCGCCCTGACCTTCTCACCCGACAGCCCCGCCGTCGCCGCCGACCTCGGATGCGAGGTGGTCCTGATGCACATGCTGGGCGAGCCGCGCTCGATGCAGGTCGAGCCGCGCTATGCCGACGTCGTCTCCGATGTCAGGGACTATCTGGCGGCGCGGGCGCAGGCGGTGATGTCGGCGGGCGTGGCCAGGAACAGGATCACGCTTGATCCCGGCATCGGGTTCGGCAAGACGATCGAGCACAATCTAGCGCTGATCGCCGGTCTGGAGCGGATCGCCGCGCTTGGCTTCCCCGTTCTTCTGGGGGCAAGTCGGAAGCGCATGATCAGAAATATCGACCCCTCAGCCACCGACCCCGGCGACCGGCTCGGCGGCTCCATCGCACTGGCGCTGGAAGGCGCACGTCGCGCCGCGCGCATCGTGCGTGTCCACGACGTGCGCGAAACGGTTCAGGCCCTGGCCGTCCAGGCGGCTGTCGAGGGCGCCGCATGAAGGGCCGCGTTCTGATTATCGCCGGCTCGGACTCGGGCGGCGGCGCGGGTGTGCAGGCGGACATCAAGGCCGTGACCGCCATGGGCGGCTATGCGGCGACGGCCATCACTGCGATCACGGTTCAGAACACGCTAGGCGTCCAAGGCGTCCATCCGCTGGACCTCGACCTGATCGAGGCCCAGGCGCGCGCCGTGCTGGACGACATCGGCGCTGACGCGATCAAGACCGGCATGTTGGGCTCCGTCGCCGTGGTCGAACGCGTCGCCAGGATCCTCGACTCCTGCGACGCGCCCGCCGTCATCGATCCGGTGATGATCGCCAAGGGGGGCGCGGCGTTGCTCGACGCCGATGCGGTGGAAGCCGTCCGGACCCTGATGATCCCGCGCGCCGCTCTGCTGACGCCGAACGCGCCGGAGGCCCAGGCCCTGACCGGCATCGCCGTCGCCGACCTGGAGGGCCAGCGCGCGGCCGGCCGCGCCTTGCTCGAACTTGGCGCCAAGGCCGTGCTGATGAAGGGCGGGCATGTGGACGGGCCGACGGTCATCGATCTGCTGATGACCCCCGTAAGCGAGACGCTGCTGGAGGGGCCGCGCATCGACACGACCTCGACCCATGGCACCGGCTGCACCCTGGCCAGCGCCATCGCCGCCGGCCTCGCGCAGGGACGGCCGCTCGACGTCGCGGTGGCCGAGGCGTGGGCGTACGTCGCCGAGGCCATCCGCCGCGCGCCGGGCCTGGGCGGAGGGCACGGCCCGCTGGATTATGGCTGGCCGATGCGGGACCGACGATGAGCGAAGACCTGGAACGCCGCCTGATCGACATCGTCCGCGCCGATCCCGGCCTGATGCATGTGATGAGAACCGTCCGAGCGCTCGAAATTCCCGACTGGCGCATATTCTCGGGCGCGGTCTACCAGTCGGTCTGGAACGCGATCACCGGCCGACCGTCCGGCTACGGACGAAAGGACTACGACCTCGGCTATTTCGACCCCGACACTTCGTGGGAGGCCGAAGACGCGGTCATCAAGCGCGTCGCCGTCGCCTTCGACGAACCGTTTCGCAGCGAGGTCGAGGTTCGTAATCAGGCTCGCGTGCATCTGTGGTTCAAGGATCGCTTCGGCGAGGACTACGACGCCTTGCCCGACACCGACGCCGCCCTGCCCCGGTTCGCCGCGCCGGCCTTTGCGGTCGGCGTGCGGCTCGAGCCCGACGACACGATCAGCGTGGCCGCGCCATTCGGCCTGGAGGACGTGTTCGCCATGACCTTGCGTCCAAATCCAGGTCGCCAGAAGGCGAAGGGGTGGGACAAGATCGTGGCCAGCGCGGCGTCTCGGTGGCCGGAAGTGAAACTCGCGCCGGTCGAAACTTGAAAACCGGCGCTCTTTTTCGGAACCCGGTGTCCGGTTCCGGTCTTGAGTTCCCTCACAGGGCGCCCTAGCATCTTCGGCCGGTCGCGCGCGCCC
>JAZKHL010000159.1:0-22811 GCA_040385365.1 Pseudomonadota bacterium
CCTGGCAGCGCGCGCCGATGCCGCCGCCCCACTCGTCGGTGAAGACGACCTTGTCACCCGCGTTGTTGAAGGTGGCGGAGTGCCAGTAGGCCATGTCGGGATCGAACATCTCCGACGTGCGCGCCGGGTTTTCGGGATCTGTGATGTCCAACAGAATGCCGTTGCCGCTGCAGGCGCCCCCCGCCAGCCCGATCTCGGGATAGACGGTGATGTCGTGGCACTGATTGGTTTGAGCCGTGTTCTGGCTGGCGATGCCGGCGCGACCACCCCGCCACAGGCCGGCGACACGGCCGGTCGTCGAGTCGGCGAAGATGCGCGGACGGTTCACGATCGCGGCGTTCTCCGGGTGATCCAGCGGCACCTTGATCACGTCGATGGAGAACAGGGCCGTCTCGGCGTTCACGTCCGGCTGGCCGTCGGTGCAGATCGCCAGTTCCTCGGTCTTGCGGACGTCGGACGTGCCCTGTCCGTAGACATACAGGATGTTCGGGTCCGTCGGGTGCGGGACCAGGGTGTGGGTGTGCGATCCGCGGCAGGTCTGGACGGCCGCGATCTGGCGCGGGTTGTCCATGTCGGTGATGTCGAAGATCCGCACGCCGCGGAAGCGTTCGGCGTTGGTATCGCCGGCCGCGCCGGCCGTGCCGCAATCCAGACGGCCCCGGTGCTCCTCGACCGACATGAACAACAGATTTCCGTGCACCGACACGTCGCCCTGACCGCCGGGGCAGACCACCGACATGGCCAGCCGAGGCATGTCGCCCGAGACGTCATAGGCGTTGAAGCCGCTGAAATTGCCGACAAACAGTTTGCCGTTGGACATGGCCATGTCGCTGTTGGCCGTGCCCAGAACGCTGAAGGCCGGGTTTCCCTCGGCCTGCGCCCTCAGGGCCGCCCCCTCTTCGGCGCTGCGCGGGGGCGAGAACAGGGTCTGGTCGGTGCCGAAGCCGGGCGCGTGCGGTAGGTGGTGCACCAGCTCCATGCCCGACGCCGCCTCACCGGCGTTGTCGAAGCCGGCCGACAGGGTCGATCGGGCATCCGTCGTGATGACCTGGACATTGCCGCCCGCGGACGCCTGCTGCGCCAAGGCGGTGGTCGCGCCCAGCAGCAGGCTCAGGGCGGCGGCAGAGGAAAGGAGCGTTCTACGGACGGTCATGCGGGCTCTTTCAGGTCAGGGGTTCGGAAGGTCGGACAACAGCGACTGCATACGCAGGATCTCGGCCGACTGGTCGGAGACGACCGAGGTGATGAAGTCGGACAGAAGGGTGTCTTCGGCGGCGTCGTGGGTTTCCATGAGCGTGTCGACCATGTCGAGCGCGCCCTGATGATGCTGGATCATGCCGTTCAGGAACAGGGCGTCGAAGTCCGGCCCGTTCGCCGCCGCCAGGGTGCGCATCTGGCGCGGCGTCAGCATCCCCGCCATCACCGGCGTGTCGTCGGCGGACATGGCGTGTCCGTCAGGCGCCCCGTGGTTCATCCCGCTGTGATCCATCCCGGCGTGAGCCATCCCGCCCATACCCGCCATCTCCAGCGGTTGGCCACGATCGGTCAGCCAGGTCCGCATCAACTGCATCTCGGCCTCCTGGCTCAGCGCGATGCGACGGCCCATCAGCTTCACGCGCGCCTGGGATCCGCGCGTCTCGAGCAGGCCGACCATCTCCACGGCCTGTGCGTGGTGGATCAGCATATGCTGCATGAAGGCGACGTCGGCGGCGGTGAAGCTGGAGCGATTGATCTCGACCGCCTCGGCCGCCGTGATCGTGCGGGTGGCGGCGCCGGGCGCGCCGGGCTGGTAGATCGGCGGCGTCTGGAGGCCCTGAGACGCGGAGGCGACGACGCCTGCGAGAAGGGCCCCGATAATCAACATCAAGTTCGATGACTCCGACCGGCCTGTTCGGTCGGCGGGAGACTATGCGGCCAGGTCGGATCGGGGCAAGTCGATTCTGGCGTCCGTCCCACGTCGGGCCAGGGGTCAGTAGACGTCCTGGCGATACCGCCCGGTCTCGATCAGTTCGCGACAGAGGTCGCGACCGAGCGCGTCCTCCATCGCTTCGCGCACCCCGCCTGCCATGCCTTCGAGACTGCCGCAGACATAGATGGCGGCGCCGTCCGCGACCCAGGCGCGAACCTCGTCCGCCGCCGCCGCCACGATCGCCTGGACATAGCGTCCGTCGCCGGGATCGCGCGAGAAAACGCGGTCGAGCCTGGTCAAGGCTCGGCGGGTCATCCAGCCGGTCAGCTCATCGTCGAACAGGCTGTCGTGGGCCGCAGTCCGCTCGCCGAACATCAGCCAGGTGGAACCGGCCGGGCCTGAAGCGGCGCGCTGTTTCAGATGAGCTCGAAGGCCCGCAATGCCCGTGCCGTTGCCGATCAGGATTATCGGCGTCGTGGCCTCCGGCCCATGGAATGCGCGGTTGGTGCGCACCCGCATGGGAAGGGCGTCGCCCAATTTCATCGTCGTCAGCCGCCCCGAACCGAGGCCCGGCGTTCCGTCCGGCCGCCGCATCAGACGCACGACGAACTCCGCCCGGCCGTCGGAGGGCAGGGATGCCACCGAATATTCGCGATGGGCGGGTTCGCCTTCAGGCGTCGAGAGCTGGAACTCCGCGATGTCGCCCGCAACCCAGTCGAGTCCGCCATCCTCCGGCGTGAAGGCGACGAACCAGGCCTCCTCGCCGGGGCTGCCCGCGTTGAGCAGGCGCCGCTCGACCAGCCGCCAGGGTTTGTGACGAGGAGCGTCCCACTGCGTCGGCTCTGCCGATCCCGTCAGCCGGGCGATCTCATCGCGCCAGCGGGCGATCGCTTCGGCGTCGCCGTCATCGACCTCGATCGTGTCGAACAGCCGGCGTGCGCCCGCCCCCTTCAGCCAGTCGTCCAGCGCCCGCCCGAACCCGCAGTAGTCTCGATAGGTCCGGTCCCCCAGGGCCAGCAGGCCATAGCGCAGCCCCGCCAGATCGGCGGCCTCGCCCATGACCTTGCGAACAAACCGCGCGGCGCTGTCCGGCGCATCGCCCTCGCCGGTGGTCGAGGCGACGAACAGCACCCGGTCTATGGTCAGCAGATCCTCTGATGTCAGATCGGCGAAGCTGACGATCCGGGCGGAGCCGCCCGCGGCGATGATGGCGTCTCGGGTCATCTCGGCCAGTTCATCGCCAAAGCCGGTCTGACTGGCGACGGCGACAAGGGTCTGGCCCGAGATCGCGACCGCCGACGCCCTGCGCCGCTTGCGCAACGCGATCACGGCCGTCAGCGCAATCCAGAGCACGACAACCAATGCCGCCCAGCACCACCGGACCGGATCAGTGCTCACGCCTCCTCGTCCATCATGGCGATGAAGGCCGGGGTCAGCCTCTCTGTGATCCCGTCCGATGTACGGGTCAGAATTTGGGCGGCCAGTCCATGAGCGGTCGCTAGGCCGCAGCCGTCATCAGGCCCGAGCACGGTCAGGGCGGTGGCCCAGGCGTCGGCCATCATCGCGCTGGCGTGGAACACGGTGACCGAAGCGACGCCGTTGGTGATCGGTCGCCCGCTCCGCCCCTCGATGGTGTGGGGATACAGATAATCGTCGACGATCATCGCGCTGCGCCAGTCGCCCGAGGTCGCCACCGCGATGTCCGCCAGCGCCGCGACCGTGCGAGGCGAAGGTGCCCCGGGCGGCTGCTCCAAGCCGATCCACCACGGCTGCATGTCCGGCTTGACGCCTGCGCCACGCAGTTCGCCGCCGATCTCGATCACGTGCGATGTGGCGCCCAGCGCGGTCAGCGTCTCCGACACTCGGTCCACGGCATGGCCCTTGGCGATGCCGGAAAAGTCCAGCTTCATCCCGCCGGGCTGAAAGGCGCCGCGCCGCGCAGCATCCAGCCTCAGCTTCTGCCATCCGCTGACGGCCAAAGCTGCCTGGATATCGTCTTCGGACGGCAGGGGGCTCGCCGCCGACCGGGGGCCGGGCGGTCCGAACCCCCACAAATCGACCAGGGCGCCCAGGGTCGGATCGACCGCGCCGTCCGTGTCGTCCGCCAGGTTCATCGCCGCATCCAGCACCGCCCAAAACGGTTCCGACAGCGACCACATGCCGGCGGGCGCGGTGTTGAACCGGCTGATCTCGCTGGTCGGCTCCCACGGACTGAACAGGGCGACGACGGCGTCCAATTGGGCCTGAACGGCCGCGGTCAAGACGGCCGCATCCGCGTTTGGCGGCGCGATCAGGCGCGCGCTCCAGATCGTGCCCATGGTTTCGCCGTTCAGCGACAGCAGGTCCTCGCCCGGCGGCCGCGACGGCGCCCGCTCAAGGGGGGGGATCAGGACGCGCGTCTCCGCACGCTCTTCTCCCTGCCGGAGATCGAGCGGCGGCGGGGCCCCGCGCGATCCGCGAAAGGTCAGGGCAGAACCTGCAGCACGGCCGTGTACTGGGCCGATGCGACCGGCGGACCGTTGCGGCCCTGGCCCTCGACGGCGGCAGGGGCAGACGGATCGCGCCAGCTTGTATTGACCCAGTACATCCCGGCCTCGGGCCAGGTGATCGCGACCCTGCCCTCGGCGTCGGTCTTGACCGTCATCTCCTCGGGGTTGTCGCGATACTGCAGACCGCCGCGCGCCACGATGACGTCGGCGTTGGCGTAGGGGGCGCCGTCCTTCAGGAACTGGAAGGTCGCAGCCTCTTCGGCGACAAGGTCATTGGGATGGGTCACCGGCACCATCTCGATGCCGACGCCGGTGGGCAGGAAGACGCTGGTCGTCGGCTCGCCCAGGGTGACGAAAGTCTCCAGACGGTTGGCGCTGGCGGCGGCGACCACGTCGGTCGCTCCGGCGGGAATGTTGGCCGCCATCTCGGCGGCGGGACCGCGCCAGCGGCCGGCGGTTCCGTTCAGCATCCAGCTGGCATTCATGCTGGCCGAGGCGTTGGCAATCTTCCACGTGCCGGGCTTGTTGATTTCGACATCGAATGTGGTGCGATAGGCGCCCTGCATGAGGTTCGCTGCCGTTCCCGTCGAGCCATCGGGCGCCAAGATGCTCAGGGTCTGCGGCGACAATCGTAGCGGCGCGTGGTCGGCGATGAACACGCCGTTGGACGCGCCGGCGTCGAACGCCACCCAGGCGCTCTCGCCGGACAGCACGGTCGATGACGGCATCAGCCAGCCGCGATGCGCCTCGGCGGCCAGCGGTGCAGCGACGGCGGCCAGCATGGCCAGTGCGGGGAGGATGAACTTCTTCATGGCGATCGATCCTTAGCGGGTGACGGCGACGCGCACGGCGCCCAGTTCGGAGGTTCCGGCGGCGGAGGCGTTGTTGGCCGCCCCGCCCCAGGTGAAGGGCACGCGCACGACCTCGCGGCCGCCCTGTTCGCGAGCCGCCTCGATGACGACGTTGTAGGTTCCGGCCGGCAGGCTGGCCAGGCGCGCGCCTGAGACGGTCACGGTCTGGCGACCCGGTGCGCGGGTCGGCCCGGTGACGCCGCTGACCGGCAGAGCCATCCCCCGCCCGCCCTTGCGCCACCAGGTGCGAATGTCCTTCAGATAGTCCTCGCCCGTGCCCTCGCCCCGGCCGGTGTCGCCGGCCTCGTACCACAGGGCGATGGTGCGCACCGCGACCTGATCCGGGCGCTCGATCCACACCGCGACATAGGGGCGGTGATAGGCGGCTGTGGAGATCGTCGGCACCTCCAGCGTCACGGTCAGGTCGGCGGCCATGGCGGGCGCGGCGATCGTGCCGGCGGCTGCGGCGAGCATCAGGGGCAGGGGACGCATGGTCTTGGAACTCGTCAGTGGATGAAGATGAGGGCGATGATGACGGGAATGGCGATCCCCAGACCGACCAGGGGCCAGGTCGAGGCGCGGTTCTTGGCGTGCAGCCACAACAGGGTCAGGCCGGTGATCGCGAAGACGATGCAGGCCACCGCGAAGACATCGATGAACCAGTACCAGACCACGCCGGTGTCGCGACCCTTATGCAGGTCGTTCAGATAGGCGACCCAGCCGCGCGTCGTCGTCTCGCGCACCGCCTCGCCGCTGGCCCGGTCGATGGTGACCCATCCGTCGGCCCCCGGCCCCTTCAGGGCGACATAGATCTCGTCGGGCGCGGTCTCGGTCGGCTTGCCGGCGATGGAGATTTTGAGCTCGCTCTGGACCCAGCGCGCCAGGGCGTCGGGGGCCGGATCGGTGGTCTCTTCCGGAAAGTCCGATAACCGTTCCAGCAGCGGCGCGGGCAGGGTGGCGGTGGTCTGAACCGTTACGGGCTCGGCCGGAATCTGGGCCGCGTGGTTCAGCGTCACGCCGGTGATGGCGAACAGAAGCATCCCGGCCAGACTCAGCCCCGCCGAGATCCAGTGCCAGCGATGCAGCTCCTTCAGCCAGAAGGCGCGCGCGCCATTGACCGATCGCGGGCGGGAGGGGGAGGCGGCGACGGGCGTTGCGGCGGCTTCGGTCACGCTCGGCCTTTGCCACAGTCTGCGAATGATTTGCAAGAACCGAGGTGGGCGCCGGACGTGTTGTCGCGGCTGATCCGAGGGCGTCATGCCTGGATGGCTCGATCCCGCTGCCTTCAATGCAACCTAAAGTTAAATCGATTGAGGTAGTCAGGGTTGATAGCTCGGAGACAGCCATGACCACCGCGGCCCCCAGAATGCGTCAGCGCGCCCCCTCGGCCGGCGCCACGCCGTCCGACGCCGGTGTCCCTCGCCAGCGCAGCGGTTTCGACGATCTCGTCCGCCGCGCCCGCAAACTCACCGACCAGCCGGCATTCCGGGCCGATCCAATCTCCGTTTTGACCCGCGCGGCCCATCTGGGCGCCGCTCATCTGCTGGGCCGCAATCCTTCCTTCCGTCTAACCAGCAGCGGCCGGGAGCGCCTGCGCGCCCCGGCTGACCTGCGCTACACCACCATCACGGCTTTCCTGCTGCGTGACTGGGTCGAGCCGGAACTGCGCGCCCTTGATCGCCTGCTGTCGCCGAGAGACGTCTTCCTCGATGTCGGCGCCAATATCGGCCTCTACAGCCTGAAGGCCGCCCGGCTGGTCGGGCCCACGGGTCGCGTGCTGGCGCTGGAGCCGGGCGCGGAGGCCTATGATCATCTGGTCGCGAACCTGGCCATGAACGCTTTCCCTTGGGCCGCGCCCATGAAGGTCGCGGCGTCCGATGCGGCGGGCGAAGCCGTCCTGCACCACGTCCCGCTCGGCCACGACCCTCAGGCCTTCTCCCTGATCGCCAACGCCCGTGCGACCGACGGTGAGGTCGTCGAAACCGTGACGCTGGACAGTCTGATCGACCGCGCCGGCCTGACCCGCGTCGACCTGATCAAGATCGACGTCGAGGGCGCCGAGCCGATCGTCATCGCCGGGGCCAGGGACATGCTGGCGCGTCTTCGCCCGGCCGTGATCTTCGAATGCAATGCTCACATCAACGCGGGCGGCGAGACCGGCGCAGCGGGCGAGGCGTGGACGATGCTGTCCAGCGCCGGCTACTGCTTCTTTCGGCTGATCGGCGACGCCTTCACCGCCATCGACACGCCGCCGGTCGCGTTCTGCAACGTCATCGCCGTCCACGCCGATCGGCGACCGCCCTTCGCATCATAGTGTTAGTTGCGGAAGTCGCCGCCGCGCGATCATGGCCAGCGCCGTCGCCCCACCGATCCAGATCGTGGCGCTGGACAGGGCCGCGCCCACTGCGCCGAACGGCGGGATCAGCACCAGACACAGCGCCACGCACCCCGCTAGCTGCCACAGGCTGAGCCCTCGCAGCGCCCGCCCATGTCCCGCCATCGCCAGCACAAGATCGCGTGATGGAAGCAGGCAATAGGCCAGCTGCCCGACCAGCAGGATCAGCAGCACTGGCGCCCCCGCCGCGACCGGTATCCCCAGCAACTCCAGCATCGGTCCGGCCCCGATCGCCAGCCCGGCGGTCAGCGGAACGCACAGCAAAATCGTCGTCTTCCGATTGGTCGTCACCGCGTCGCGCAACGCCGACCAGTCGCCCAGCCGGTGATGGCGCGCGAACACCGGAGCGGACAGGGCGCCCAGGCTCAGCACCACCGTCGTCACCAGCATCGACAGCCGGCTGCAGATTGAGAACACGCTGACGGCCTGAGGATCGGCGAAGGCGCCGAGCACCAGCACCGGCACGCTCAGCAAGGCCGCCTGAGCGACCTCGGAGATCCACAGCGGCCGCGCTCCCTGCCACAGGCTCGGCAGAGCGGCGGCCGGCTTCACCAGCGCCACGACTCCGCTGCGTCGCCGGACCTCGGCCAGCATCACCACCAGCCCCAGCAGGGCGCACACCCCGAACGCCGCCGCATAGACGCTCAGCAGCCGATGCACCTCGTCGGCCCACAGGATCAGCGCCGCCAGCGACAGGGCGGGGGCCAGGGCGTTCATCACCATCTGCGCCGCCACGCTACGCTCCAGCCCGACCAGCACCGAGGCCATGGCAAAGGCCAGGTTCTGGACCGGTATGATCACGGCCGCGAGCACCAGCACCGACACCATGTCCGCTTGGTTCAGCACCCTTTCCGCGATCCACGGCGCGCCTAGGGCTAGCACAAACGCCACGAGGCAACTCGACCCCGCCACGGCTCCGCATCCCGTCACCGCCGCCCGCCACGCCGCCCGCGTGTCGCCAACCGCCAGCTCGGCCGCGACATGACGCGTCATCGGCCGGTCCAGCCCCAGTCGGGCGACCGTCGAGACGATCTGGATCACGCTGAGCGCCAGAAAGAACCGCCCGGCGTCATGTCCGCCAAGCGCACGCGCCGCCAAGGCATAGAGACCGAACTTCGCCCCGGCCTCCAACGCCCGGGCGCCCAGCGACAGGACCACGCCCCGGCGCTGTCGGGTGATCAGAGGCCTCAACCGCGCCCGCAACCGCACGGGCGCGGCGATCGACGGGGACGGCGGAAGGGACATGGGCGGCTCCGGACGTGGTTGCATCTCGTTTACCAATCACATGCTACCCAAACGTGTATTGAGCTTGCGATCTCGCAGGACGAGCCGAGGTCCGGTCTTGACCGCCATCGTTGACGCCATCCCGGATCATCAGGCGCCGCCGCGCGCCCTCGTGTCGATCCGTCAAGCGTTGGTCCAGCTGTTCTACAACCAGAAGACGATCCTTCTTTGCTTGGTCGTCGGCCTCGCCGTCGGCGTGATCGCCGCCCTCGCCACCCCGCCGCGCTTCACGGCCGAGAGCCTGATCCTGCTGAGGATCGGCGCGACCGAGGCGGCGCAGGAAGGTCTGAACGGGCCCCAGGCCTATGTCGGCGGCGAGGCGGTGCAGCGGGCGCTGGCATCCGACGTCCGCATCGCCCGCAGCGAACCCGTCATCCGCGCCGCCCTGACCGCCCTGGCCCGCGACCGCTCCTCCGGCGTCCAGCCCGACGCCATGACGAAGTTCGCCCGGGCGCTGACCGTCGAGATCGAGCCCAACTCCAACGTCATGCGCATCGCCTTCGCCGACCCGGACCGCGAGCGAGCGCTGGCGGCGGTTCAGGCGGTGATCGACGCCTATGTCGCCCGCCGCGCCGACCTCTACGTCAACGCCTCGCGTGCCCGTCAGGATCAGGAGATCGACCGCTACCAGGCCGAACTGACAGGGACTGAAACCGCCATCCAGCGCACCCGGCTGGACCACGACGTGCTCGACATCGACAAGGACGTCGCCCTGGCCTCCGACCGTCTCGACGCCCTGTCCCAGCGTGTCGATCAGGCGCAGGAGCGGCGCGGCGCCGTCGTCGCTGAGCTCGCCGCCGTGACCCGCCAGACCGCCGCGACCCCCGACCGTGTCGCCGACAGTCAGGAACGCACCAACTCCACCCCCAACGACGAGGCCCGAAACACCCTGCTGCGCCTGCGCCAGGAGCGGGTTCATCTTGCCGAACAATACGCCGCCGACTGGCCCGGTCTCGCCGAGCTCGATGCGCGGATCGCCGCCGCCCAGGCCCAGATCGTCGAGAACAGCCAGGACATCCGGGTCAGCGACCGCAGCATCCGCAACCCGGTCGCCGACCTGCTCGCCTCGCGCGGCGCGGCCCTGCGGATCGAGCTGGCCTCGCTGGATCGCCAGCTGTCGGAGCTGGCTCCCCAGCTAGCGACGGCCCGCGCCCGCGTCGCCGACCTGCGCGACGCGGAGATGCGGCTGCACGATCTGGAGCGCAGCCGCTCGGCCTCCGAGACCATCCACCGCAGCCTTCTGATCGGCCGCGCCGGGGCCGCTCTTGAGGACCAGGCCGTAGACGACGCCGACACGACCGTCCGCATCGTTCAGCCCCCGACCGCGCCGATGAGCGGTCGCGACCTGCGTCCGACCCTGCTGCTGGCCGGCGCCGCTCTGGGCCTCGCCTTGGCCATCGCCGCCACCGCCGTCAGCGCCGCCTCGCGCCAGGTTTTCATCTCTCCCGACGAAGCCGAAACCTCGCTGGCCCTCGACCGGCTGATGACCTTCGACGCCGCAGCCTCCGATCCGCGTTCCGATGCGGGTCGCGTGGCGGTCGATCGCCTCGCCGCTCTACTAATGGACCTCGATCTCGACGGGCGGCCGCTGCACGTTCTCCAGATCATCGGCGACGACGCGCTGAAGAGCCGTCTTGCGCTGGGCCTGTCGAAGGCCCTCGCCGCCCGCACCGGCCCGGTCCTGCTGATCGATCTGGACGCCGCCGGCCATTATCGCAGAAAAGCCGGGGACGTCGTCCAGCACCTGCCCTCCGGCGCCGGTCATCTCGACGTCGCCCGCTCCGCCGTCGCCGGCCTGTGGGTCTCGGTAAGCCCCGCCGATACGCCCCTGGGCGACCCCCGTGCGTCCCTGGATCAGGCGCGCGCCTTCCTCGACCTGATGCGCGGAGCGTTCGGCCGAATCGTCATCGTCGCCAGCCGTGATTTTGAAGCCCACGCCGCGCGCCGCCTCTATGCCCTCGCCGACGCCAACCTGCTGATGGTGCGCTCCGAGGCCACGCGCGCGCCCGTCGCCCGTCGTATGCGCGAGGTCGTCCTCGCATCCGGCGGCGACCTCCTCGGCTTCGTGTTCACCGAGCGCCGGCATCACATCCCACAGGCGATCTACCGATGGTTATGACCCTCTCACGCCGCGCGATCCTCGCCTCGGCCCTGGCCCTGTCCGCTTGCGGCACGACCCAGTCGATCACCCCTGTGGAGCGCGAACCGCAGGGGTTCGCCCCGTGGAGCGACGCCGCCCCCGCCTATCGCCTCGGCGTCGGCGACCGGCTGAAGATCGACTACCTCCTCACCCCCGAGATGAGCCAGGAGGCCGTGGTCGAGCCCGACGGCTTCGTCAGCCTGCGCGCCGCCGGCCGCCTCCCGGCCCAGACCCTGACCCCGTCGCAGCTGGAGACCGCCGTCGCTCAGGCCTCGGCCGCCCGCCTGCGCCAACCCATCGTCAGCCTGTCCGTCGTCGAGGCCCGCGCCGCCCGCATCGTCGTCGGCGGCGCGGTCCACAGGCCCGGCGTCTATCCGCTATCGGCCCGCGCCTCGGTGCTGGAGGCGGTCATGCTGGCCGGCGGCTTCTCGCCCGAGAGCCGGATGGATCAGGTCGTCGTCATCCGCCAGCGACCCGGCCAGCCCGCCATGCTGCGCACCCTCGACCTGCGCCGCTTCGCCGCCACCGGCGACCCGGCCGCGACGATCACCCTGGCCTCCGAGGACATGATCTTCGTCCCGCGCAGCCGCATCGCCGAGGTCAACCTCTGGGTCGATCAGTACGTCAACCGGCTTCTGCCGTTCAGCCGATCGGTCTCCTACACCAACACCCTGGAGGGCGTCCGATGATCGGGCGTCGTCGGTTCCTGGGCGTCGATTTCACTCCGCTGGAGCTGGAAGACGCCGTCGCCCGCATCGTCGCCCGGGACCCGACCGCTCCCTTCGCCTACGTCGTCACTCCGAACGCCCAGCACACCGTCGCCGCCCATGCCGGAGACGACCGTTTCGCCGGGCCGCAATCCCACGCCTGGATGGTGCTGAACGACAGCCGTATCCTGCGCCTGCTGGCCCGCACCCTGTTCCGCCGCGACCTGCCGCTGGCCGCCGGCAGCGATCTGGTCGCGCGCCTATTCCAGGTCGGCGTCCCCGCCGACGCGAGCCTGACCCTGATCGGCGGCGACGCCGAGGTCGAAGCCGCGTTGCGACGTCAATTCGGCCTGCGTCACATCCACCGCTTCACGCCATCCTTCGGCTTCTGGCGCGACCCGGCGGAGGTCGAGCAGTGCCTCGCCTTCGTCCGCGCCCATCCGGCCCGCTACGTCTTCTTGATCGCCGGCGCCCCCCAATCCGAGGGCCTCGCCCGCCGCCTCGCCGACATGCCCGGCGTCACCGGCGTCGGCTTGTGCGTCGGCAGCGCGCTGAACTTCCTGACCGGCCGCATCCGCCGCGCGCCATTGTGGGTTCGCCAGGCCAACCTCGAATGGGCCTGGCGCCTGGGTCAGAACCCAGCCGGTCATTTCCGCCGCGTCTTCATCGAGTCCGCTCCCATCCTCTGGATCGCGGTCGTGGAGCGGCTGCGGTCGGCGCACCGAACGACATGATCGCGGCGCGACGGGGCAGGGTGCTGCGCGTCGTCGGCCAGCCGCCCGCCGCTTCGGCGACCGTGCGCATTCGGTGGGGCTTGACGCTCGGCCTCGTGCTGATCCTGCCGATGTTCGCCGGTCTGTTCGCCTATGTCGTCGACGTTCCGGCCCTCTACGGCATGACCAAGATCTGGCCCGTGATCACCGCACCGCTGGCCCTGCTCGCGGCCTGGCGGCTCAGGCCCGACTTCCAGTCCCTGCTGCTGGTCACCTTTGTTTGGCTTCTCGGCGCAACGCCGCTGATCGGCGTGATCCAGCTCGGCAACGACGTCGTCGGCGCCGTCGCCTCCAGCGTGAAGGTCTGGCCCCTGATCGGCTCGCTCAGCGCCACCGGCGTCCTGTGGCTGTCCCGCCCGTCCGAGGCCGACCTCCGCCGCGCCGTCGTCATCCTCGCGGTCCTGACCTTCGCCTTCCTGATCGGCGCCTGGCTGTTCGCGCCCGAGGCGCTGTTCCACCAGGGCATCGAGGATACCAAGGTCTTCCTGACTGATCCCGAGCGTGGCCGCCGTATCAACGCTCCGATGATGTTCGGCATCGTCGGGCTGCTGTTGGTCAATCGCGCCTTCTGGCGACGACCCGCCGTATGGAAGGCGGCCGTCGTCCTGCTGGGCCTCGCGGCCATGATCGTCTGCTACAAACAGCGAGCCCAGATCGGCGGCGCGGTCGCAGTGCTGGGTCTGGCCAGCGCCCTGTCGCTCGGCCGATGGCGCGTCCCGGTCATCGCCTGCGGGATCGCCGTCCTGATCGCCGCCGCCTTGCCCGTCTCCTGGTGGGTCGGCCAGAACGCCGCTGACAGTCTGGGCGGCTCGCTCAGCATGCGGCAGATCGAGGCCGAGGCCGCCGTCCGCTTCCTCAACGACGCCCCTTGGCGATGGATCACCGGCGTCGGCAGCGCCAGCCGGATCGGCGACGTGACCCTGGGCGACATCGTCGGCACGCCCTTCTTCTTTCCCTCCGACCTCGGCTGGCTGGGCGTCGTGTTCGAATACGGCGTCATCGGCGCCGGCCTGATGCTTGCGCTCCACATCGTCGCCATCCGCATGGCCTGGCAGGCGGCGAGGGGAGGCGGCGACCTGGCCCGCGCCGTGTTCGACTACGCGGTCTTTCTGCTGGTCGTGTCGCCGATCGTGTCGGTAATCCTCTCGCCCGGAGAGCTCGCCGTGATCCTGGCTCTGGCCTCCTGGCTCAGAACACTTCAGGCCCCACCATATGCCGCGTCAACGTCCGCGCCATGATGCTCAGGTCCAGCTGCAGCGACCAGTTACGCATATAGTCCAGGTCAAGCTCGACCCCGCGCCGGGCCTTTTCCAGCGTGTCGATACCGCCGCGCATGCCGTTGATCTGGGCCCAGCCGGTGATGCCCGGCTTGATCTGGTGGCGGGCCGCATAGGCACGCACTGCCTGCGCATAGGGATCGCCCTCGACCCGCATCCCTGCCACATGCGGGCGCGGTCCGACGATCGACATCTCGCCCTTCAGCACGTTCAGCAGTTGCGGCAGTTCGTCGATCGAGGTGCGCCTCAGGAAGGCTCCGATGCGGGTCACGCGTGGATTGCCCCGGACCTGTCCGCCCGCGCCGTCGTCGGCCGGATCGACCGACATCGTCCGTAGCTTGTAGATCGAGAAAGGCCGCCCGTTGAAGCCGATGCGATCCTGACGAAACACCACCGGCCCGCCGCCGCCGACCGCCAGACTCACGGCCGCAATCGCCAGGATCGGCGCCGTCATCACCAGCCCGAGGGCGGCGACCAGATAGTCTTGGGCCTGTTTCACCAGCCCCTGCGTCCCCCGGAACGGATGGCGGGTCAGCTGCAGCGCCGACACCCCCGCGACCTGCGTCAGGGCGCTGGACCGCGACAGGAAGCCCGGCTGCTCCAGCGGCGCGACGACGTCGGCCGAGATCCATTGCAGCCTGTCGCCGAGGGCGAAGATCGCCTCCGACCGGCTCCACGGCAGGGCCAGGACGATCAGGTCGACCCGGTGGGTCTGGGCCAGCCGCCGCAGATCCTCGACCGTCCCCGCGACACCCGGCGCGGCATCGTCGAACAGACCGACCAGTTCCAGATCCCGATGCCATTCCTTCATCCGGATGCGCCGGATCAGGTCGCCGGCCATCAGCGTCGCCCCGACCACCGCCACGCGCCGTCGCAACAGACCGCGCCGCCACAGCGCGTCCACAATCCCCGCGCACGCCACCCGACCAAGCGCCAGCCCGCCCAAAACCGCCAGTGTCCAGGTTCCCAGCCATAGGTCTGACTTCAGGATTTCTGGCGCGAAGGCCCAGACGAAGATCCGGTTCGCCGCCGCCGCCAGCGTCACGCCCGCCAGGATATCCACCGCCTGCGCCCCCACCCGGCGGTATCGCTCGACGCGATAGCCGCGCCAGGTCCGCAGCGCGGCGACGAAGACCACGGCGCCCAGAATGCCCGCGATCAGCGTCTGCCAGACCGAAACGGGTGTCGTGCGACCCAGCTCGACGGCCTGAAAGACCAGCGCAACAGCGACGATGACGCCCGCGTCGGCCGCGCCGACCATCCGGTTCATCATCCCCATCGACACCCGCACGAAGGGAGTGGAGGGCGCCGCCGGCCGACGCGGTCGCCGCCGTTGCTCGACCCCGCCCCAAGACGCGTCCTCGGCCGCCAGGGGCGATCGGATCAAGGGTTGCTGGGTCATGCCGCGCCCATTTGCATGCAACCAAAAGGTGTCACGGCTGGGCGTCCTCGGCCGTCGCCGCCACGCCAAGCGCGATGGGTGAGGGCGGCGATCGGGCGGCTCGCGCCTTGGGTCGGAACGCCGCCACCAGCGGGCGCTCCATCGTTACGTGGACGATCCACCCCGCGACCAACGTAACCGCCAGGGCCGCGACGACGTAGAGCCAGGCCGGCAGGTCGCCGAGATACAGCATGCGCCAGGCCTGCGCCATCGCCGAAAGCAGGACCGGATGGATCATGTAGAGGGGATAGGAGGCGTCCCCGATCGCCTTCAGGACCGGGATGTTCGGCAGCCCGCCCGCGCGCTCCAGCATCACCATCCCGCCGATCAGGATCGTCGCCGGAACGCCGAACAGCAGCAGTCGGCCGTTCGCCTCGGCATCGATCACGGAGGCGCCGAACAGCAGCAGTCCGCCCCCCAGCAGGATCGCCGGCCCGCCAAATCGAAACCACGCACCCGGCATCCGCTTCAGCCCGATCGCCAGCCCCATCCCCATCGCCATCTCGGTCATGAACGGAGAGGCGTAGAAATGCAGCACCGGAGGCATCGGAACCAGCGACAGCAAGGAGAGCAGGCACAGCGTGCCGATCACCAACGGCGCCCGCCACCTCGCCTTCAGCGCCAAAGCGACCGCCAGCAGACCATAGAAGGCCATCTCGTAGTTCAGCGTCCATCCAGGGATCATCACCGGCTTCAGACCGACACCCTCGACTGGATTGGGCCAGGCGATGAACAGGTAGGAGGCGACGATATGGGCCGGATCGAACCGGGTGCTCTGCAGCAGCGACGGCGCCGCGATCAGCAGTCCGACCATCAGCGTCGTCAGCAGCCAGTACAGCGGCACGACCCGCGCGATCCGCTTCTTCAGGAATGTCATCGGCGAGACCGGCCGCTCGCTCAGGATCAGCCACATGACATAGCCGCTGATGACGAAGAAGATCTCGATCCCGGCCTGCAGGACCTGCGTCTCCGCCAGACCCATCTGGCCCTGGGCATGCCAGACCACGACTCCGAGCGCGGCGACCGCGCGAAGATACTGCACCGAAACCAGTTCGGTTCGAACGGCCGTCGGGGCGGCGGTGTTGAGGAGAGCTTGGGACATCGATCCGCCTGTATTTCACACACGGAAAGGTTGCATGCAGAGATTGAAGAACCGTTAGGTCGGTGGTCCCATAGCCAAACACGTCCGTCGACTGAAAAACGCCTGCGCCGCGCCCGGCCATCGGCTATGCTGGAGACCTCATGACGCTGGTCATTCCCCGTCCTTCAGCCGCGCGACAGCCCGCCCTGATCGATCCCTTCGGTCGGACGATCGACTATGTGCGGGTGTCGGTGACCGACCGCTGCGACTTGCGCTGCACCTACTGCATGTCCGAGCGCCAGACCTTCCTGCCCCGCGCAGACCTGCTGTCGATCGAGGAACTGGATCGACTGTGTTCGACCTTCGTCGACCTGGGCACGACCCGGCTGCGGCTGACGGGCGGCGAGCCCTTGATCCGGAAGGGCTTCATCGACCTGATCGCCGGCCTGTCGCGCCATCTGAAAGGCGGCGGCCTTCGAGAACTGACCCTGACCACAAACGGGACCCAGCTGGCCCGCCATGCCGACGCCCTGGCCCGATATGGCGTGAAGCGCATCAACGTCTCGATCGACAGTCTGGACCCCGACGCCTACCGCCGCATCACCCGGGGCGGCGACCTGGCCGGGGTGCTGGAAGGGCTTGAGGCGGCGCAGGCCGCCGGACTGACGGTCAAGATCAACACCGTCGCTCTGAAGTCCGACAATGCCGACCAGCTGAGCAGCATGATCGAATGGGCCCACGCCCGGGACATGGAGATCACCCTGATCGAGACCATGCCGCTGGGCCTGATCGAGGCCGACCGCACCGATCAGTATCTACCGCTTTCCACCGTCCGCGCCGAGCTCGAACGCGACTGGACCCTGACGCCGCTGGCGAAGCGCACCGGCGGCCCCGCCCGCTATTTCACGGTCGAACAGACCGGCGGAACCCTGGGCCTGATCACGCCGATGACCCACAATTTCTGCGAGGCCTGCAACCGCGTCCGCGTCACCTGCACAGGCCAGCTGTTTCTCTGCCTGGGTCAGGACGATCAGGCCGATCTGCGCGCCGTCCTCCGCGCTTCGCCCAACGACGCACGGCTTCAAACCGCGATCCGCGAAGCCATTTCGCGTAAGCCGAAAAGCCATGACTTCGACATCTCCACGCGGGGCGCCGCACCCGCCGTAGCCCGCCCCATGTCGATGACGGGCGGCTGATGCCCCGCGTCCTGATGTTCGGCGCGCTTCAGGATCTCGCCGGATGGCGCGAGCGCACGATCGACGCCGCGACCCTGAACGACCTGCGCGCCCTCCTGACCGCCGAGGACGCCGCCCTCGGCGCGCGCCTGAACGGTCCCGGCGTCTTCGCCGTCATCGACCGAGAGATGGTGCGCGGCGACCGGCCGCTGTCCTCCGACGACGAGGTCGCCTTCGTCCCGCCCGTCAGCGGGGGCTGAGCCGTGGTCCGTCTCGAGGCCCAGCCCATTGATCCCGGCGCGCTTCTGACCGACTTCTGCCGCGATCGCCGGGACGTCGGCGCGGTGGTCAGCTTCACCGGCCTGACCCGCGCCGCCACCGACGGAGCCTCGGTCAGCCGCCTGACCCTCGACGTCTATCCCGGCTACACGGAGACGGTCATGGCCGAACTGGAAGCCGAGACCCGCTCCCGCTTCCCAGTCCTCGACGTCCTCGCCGTCCACCGCTGGGGCGCCCTCGAGGTCGGCCAGCCGATCGTCTTCGTCGCCGTCGCCGCCACCCATCGCCGCGACGCCTTCCTGGCCGCCGATTTCCTGATGGACCAGTTGAAGACCCGCGCCCCCTTCTGGAAGAAGGAGGACGGCCCAGGCGGCTCGCGATGGATCGAGGCCCGCCCCCAGGACCACGCCGACGCCGCCCGCTGGAGAGACCCCGCATGACCGACATCCTGACCGCCCCCGGCGGCAAGCTGCTGGATCAGCCGATCCAGCCCATCCGCATCGCCGTCCTGACCGTCTCCGACACCCGCGACGAGGACAGCGACACCTCCGGCGGCATCCTGGTCGAGCGGATCGCGACCGCCGGTCACGTCTGTTCCGGCAAGGCCCTGGTCCCCGACGACATCGAGGCCATCCGCAACCGGGTCCGCGCCTGGATCGCCGAGGGTCAGACCGACGCCATCATCACCACCGGCGGCACCGGCCTGACCGGCCGCGACGTCACGCCCGAGGCGCTGGAGCCCCTGTTCGACAAGCGGATCGACGGCTTCTCGGTGATCTTCCACACCGTCAGCTATTCGACCATCGGCCTGTCCACCCTGCAGTCCCGCGCCACCGCCGGCATCATCGACGGCGTCTTCGTCTTCTGCCTGCCGGGTTCGAACGGCGCCGTCCGCGACGGCTGGGACCGGGTCATCCGCTGGCAGCTGGATAGCCGCCACCGCCCTTGCAACATGGTCGAGCTGATGCCCCGGCTGCTGGAAGTTTGATGGCCGATCTGACCCACATCGATGCCGACGGCCGCGCCCGCATGGTCGACGTCTCGGCCAAGCCCGCCACCGCCCGCGAGGCGGTCGCCGAAGGCCGCATCCTGATGCTGCCGGAAACCCTGGCCCTCGCCCTCTCCGGCGGCGGCAAGAAGGGCGACGTCCGCGCCGTGGCCGAGATCGCCGGCGTCATGGCCGCCAAACGCACCGCCGACCTGATCCCGCTGTGTCACCCGCTGATGCTCAGCTCGGTGAAGGTCGCGGTCGAACCGCTCCCGGAGGGAACCGGCCTCGGCGTCACCGTCCGCGTCAGCACCGCCGGGGCGACCGGCGTGGAGATGGAGGCGCTGACAGCCGTCTCCGTCGCCCTCCTCACCCTCTACGACATGCTGAAGGCCGTCGATCGCGGCATGACCATCACCGGCGTCCGGCTGATGGAGAAGTCGGGCGGCGCCTCCGGTGACTGGACCCGCGCGTGAGCCTGCCAACGGTTGAGGACGCCCTGGCCCGGATGCTGACCCAGGTCTCGCCGCTGGCGATCGAGGCGGTGCCGATCGCCGACGCCGACGGCCGCTGGCTCGCCGAGCCCGTCGCCGCGACCCGCGACCAGCCCCCCTTCGACGCCTCCGCCATGGACGGCTGGGCCGTCCGGGGCGCCGATGTCCGGACCGCCGCCACCCTGACCATCGTCGGCGAGAGCGTCGCCGGCCGCCGCGCCGACGTCGTTCTCCAGCCCGGCCAGACCGTCCGCATCTTCACCGGCGCGCCCCTGCCCGACGGCGCCGATCGCGTCGTCATCCAGGAGGAGGCCGAGCGCCGCGGTGGCGCCCTGATCTGCGGCCCGGCCGAAGGTGCGCCCTACGTCCGCCCGCGCGGCTGCGACTTCCGCGAAGGCCAGAGCCTGCTCAACGCCGGCGACCGCCTCAACCCCTGGCGTCTGGCGCTGGCCGCCTCCGTCGGCGCCGCGACCCTGACCTGCGGCTCCAGGCCCCGCGTCGCCATCCTCGCCACCGGCGACGAACTGGTCGAGCCGGGCGCCCCCGCCGGTCCTGACCAGATCTACAACTCCGCCGCCCCCGCGCTCGCCGCCTTCGTCGCCCGTCACGGAGGGAAGGGGACATGCCTCGTCTCCGCCGCCGACGCTGAGGCCGCCATCCTCGACCGCCTGTCAGGCGCCGCCTTCGACATCCTGGTCACCATCGGCGGCGCCTCGGTCGGCGACCATGACCTGGTGAAGCCCGCGCTGCGACGCCTCGGTGCGACCGTCCACGTCGAGGGCTGCGCCATGCGTCCCGGCAAGCCCGTCTGGTTCGCGACCCTGCCGGATGGCCGTCCGGTCCTGGGCCTGCCCGGCAACCCGGCGTCCGCCCTGGTCTGCGCCGAACTGTTCCTCGCTCCGATCCTCGCGCGGCTCCAAGGCGGAGCCCCCGACGACCGGTTCGAGACCGCCGTCCTCGCCGCTCCGCTGCCCGCCAACGGTCCCCGCGACCACTACATCCGAGCCCATGTGAAGGCCGGCCCCGACGGTGCGCGGCGCGCGACCCCCTTCGCCGATCAGGACTCGTCGCTGGTCACCGTCATGGCCGCCGCCAACGCCCTGATCCGCCGTCCGCCCTTCGCTGCGGCAGCGGACATCGGAGAGGTGGTCGCGATCCTGCCGCCCACCTTCTAGGCCGACGGCAACAGGTTCCCCGCGAACCGCCTGAAGGCCCCCGCCCGGACGGCATCCGTGGCCCGCGCGATGTCCGGTGCGAAATAGTGGTCGCTGTCATAGGCCGCGACGCCCTCGCGCACGACCGCCCAGACGGCCTCCAGCGGCTCCGAACTGGTCAGCGGCCGATGGAAGTCGATCCCTTGCGCCGCGGCCAGCAGCTCGATCCCCACCACAGTCGCGGTGTTCTCCGCCATCTCCAGCAGCCGCCGTGCCCCATGGGTCGCCATCGACACATGGTCCTCCTGGTTGGCGCTCGTCGGCACGGTATCGACGCTGCACGGATGGCTCAGCATCCGGTTCTCGGCCACCAGCGCCGCCGCCGTCACCTGGGCGATCATGAAGCCGGAGTTCAACCCGCTTTCTCGCACCAGAAACGCCGGCAGTTCGCTCATCTTCGGATCGACCAGTATCGCCGTCCGCCGCTCCGAGATGTTCCCGATCTCGCACAGCACCAGGGCCAGCTGGTCTGCTGCAAACGCCACGGGCTCGGCGTGGAAGTTGCCGCCCGAGATCACGTCGCCGTCCTTGATGAAGACCAGTGGATTGTCGGTCACCGCATTGGCCTCGCGCTCCAGCGTCGCGGCGGCGGCCCTGATGACGTCCAGCACCGCCCCCATCACCTGCGGCTGACAGCGCAGGGAGTAGGGGTCCTGCACCTTGGAATCGCCTTCGCGGTGGCTGTCCCGGATCGCGCTCCCGGCCATCAGCCCGCGCAGCGTCGCCGCCACCGCGATCTGTCCCGGCTGTCCTCGCAGCGCATGGATCCGCGCATCGAAAGGCGCGTCCGACCCCTTCAGCGCATCGACCGACAGCGCGCCCGCCGCGATCCCGGCCGCGAACGCCGCCTCCGTCGCGAACAGCCCCGCCAGCGCCAGCGCCGTCGACACCTGCGTCCCGTTCAGCAGCGCCAGACCCTCCTTGGGCCCCAGCGTCAGCGGCTCCAACCCGACCCGCGCCAGCGACTCCACGGCGGGCAGAACCTCCCCGCCACACCGTGCCTCCCCGACCCCGATCAGCACGCAGGACATATGCGCCAGCGGCGCCAGATCGCCCGACGCTCCCACCGATCCCTTGGATGGAATACAGGGCAGCACATCGGCATTCACCAGCGCGATCAACGCCTCCAGCGTCTCGCGCCGCACCCCCGATGCCCCCCGCGACAGCGACGCGATCTTCAGCACCAGGATCAGCCGCACGACGGCATCGTCCAGCAGCGGCCCGACCCCACAGGCGTGGCTCAGCACCAGGTTCTTCTGCAGCGTCTCCAGATCGCCTGTCGCGATCGAGGTATTGGCCAACAGGCCGAAGCCCGTGTTGATCCCATAGACCGTCCGCCCCGCGGCGATGATCGCTGCCACCGTCGCGGCCGATCGTTCGACATCGACCCAGGCGGCGGGCGCGAGCTCGACGGTCACCGGCCCGTCCATTACGCTGCGAAGTTGGGCCAGGGTCAGGTGGGCCGCGCCGAGAACAAGGTGGGTCATTGGGTCTCCTGTCCTTCTCCCCTCGGGGGAGAAGGTGGGCCGCGCAGCGGCTCGGATGAGGGGGCTGGTTCCGTCCGTTCGAGCGGCGGAGCAATGCCAGCATGTCGCCGTATCGCGTTCAGTATGATCGCCGGGTTGGTCGTGAAGGCGTTGTTGCGGAACCTCAACACCTTGAACCCTGCCAGACGTAGTCGTTCGTCCCGAATGGCATCCTCTGCTTCGCGTAGGTCATGGACACCGCCGTCGAGCTCGATCACCAGCTTCAACTCCGCGCAGAAGAAATCGACCACCGTCCCTGCGACCGGCGTCTGCCGACGAAACTTCAGGCCCTCCAACTGGCGACCTCGCAGCATTCCCCACAGCACAGCCTCCGGCCCAGTCTGCGCCGAGCGAAGACGTAGCGCGGCGTGTTTCATTGTCAGACTGGTGCATGTCCAGCAGCCCCCTCATCCGTCTCAGCTGCGCTGAGCCACCTTCTCCCCCGGAGGGGAGAAGGATCATTTCACCGACGGCAAGTTCAGCCCATGCTCCCGCGCGGCCTCACGCGCGACTTCATAACCCGCATCGGCATGGCGCATGACCCCCGTCGCCGGGTCGTTCCACAACACCCGCTCCAGCCGCTTGGCCGCTTCCGGCGTCCCGTCCGCCACGATGACCACGCCGGAATGCTGCGAATACCCCATCCCGACCCCGCCGCCGTGATGCAGCGACACCCAGCTGGCCCCCGAGGCCGTGTTCAACAGGGCGTTCAGCAACGGCCAGTCGGACACCGCGTCCGACCCGTCCATCATCGCCTCGGTCTCCCGGTTCGGGCTGGCCACCGAGCC
>JAZKHL010000160.1:0-3410 GCA_040385365.1 Pseudomonadota bacterium
CTCGTCGCCGACGGCTTCTCGGTCGAGGATATGAGCGACAACGAGACGGCCAAGCTGCACGTCCGCCACATGGTCGGCGGCCGCGCCACCGGCCTGCCGCACGAACGCATCCTGCGCTTCGAGTTCCCCGAGCGGCCAGGCGCCTTCCTGCGGTTCCTGAACAGCCTCAAGCCCGCCTGGGCCCTGACCCTGTTCCACTACCGCAACCACGGTGACGACGTCGGCCGCGTGCTCGCGGGCCTCTCGGTTCCGCCGACAGAGCAGGCCGCCCTGACTGCGGCCCTGGCCGAGCTGGGCTACCCCTATGTCGACGAAACCGACAACCCGGCCAGTCGCCTGTTCCTCGACGGCGCCTAGACCGCCACCCCCTCGTGCGCCAGCAGCCAGCGCTTCCGCTCCAGCCCGCCGGCATAGCCCGTCAGCGTCCCGTTCGCCCCGATCACCCGGTGGCAGGGCACGATCACGGCGATGGGGTTCTGACCGTTCGCCAACCCCGCCGCGCGGACCGCCTTCGGCGAGCCGATCGCCGCCGCCAGCTGACCATAGCTGCGCGTTTGCCCCGCCGGGATGGCCCGCAGGGCCGCCCACACCGCTCGCTGGAACGCTGTGCCCGCCGTCCGAACCGTCAGCCCGTCCAGCGCCCGCGCGTCGCCGCCGAAATAGGCCTCGACAGCTGTCCGAACAGAGTCCGGCGACCGGCCCGCCACCAGCGTCGCGCCCGGCGCATGACGGTCCAACAACCGCATCATCCGCGACTCGTAGTCGATGAAATCCAACGCCCGGACCGCGCCATCAGCATCGGTGACCAGCAGCACCTCGCCCACCGGCGTCGGGATATGATCCAGCGTCAAGGTTTCAGGCTGCGTGCTTGTCATCGTCTCTCTCCCTGATCGGCCGCCGTCATTCCGGCCACCGCCAGATGAAGCGCGCCATAGGCCCGCCAGGGCCGCCACCGCTCCGCCCGTCCCACGAGCGTTGCGTCGTTCAGTCGGTCGCTGGGGACATCCCAATCCTTATCATCCCGGATTTGATCCGGGACGATCCAGTCGCCCGGCAGTCGCAGCCCCGGCCTCGCCTCGATCAAGGGCGACAGCCCGGGATCGGCGGATAGATCGCGGGCGATAGCCTCGGGGTCGGCCGGCAGGTCGAACACCCGCCGCACTCTCGCCAACACGCCGGGCAGGGCCTTCAAATCCGATGCCTCGACACAGACTTCCAGCCGCCCCGGCCCGCCCGGCGTCGCCGTCACGAACCCCTCGGCGCCGTCGATGTCGAGGGTTAAATCGCGCGACCAGTTGCGCCCCTCGACCCGATCTCCCCGCGCCGTCAGCGCCTCGTACATGGCGTCCCAGTCGTAGGGCGGCCGGTAGGGCAGGCTCAGTCGCACGCCCGCCTCGGCCGCGCGTTCCTTGCGCCGCCGCATCTCGGACGGGGCCCTGTGATACAGGGCCTGGAACGTCTCGTTGAACCGCCGAACCGAGCCGAAACCTGCGGCCAGCGCGACCTGCGCCATCGACAGATCGGTCTCCTGGATCAGGGCCTTGGCCAGCAGAACTCTTCGTGTCTGGGCCACATTGACCGGGGCCGCCCCCAGATGCTGGCGGAACAGCCGCCTCAACTGCCGTTCACCGACGCCCAGCCGCCCGGCCAGCGCATCGACATCACCTTCATCCAACGCCCCGGCCTCGATCAGGGCGAGGGCGCGGCTGACCGTGTTCGACGTCCCACGCCACGCGCCCATGTCTGGCGCGGTCTCGGGGCGGCACCGGAGGCAGGCGCGGAACCCCGCCTCTTCCGCCGCCGCCGCCGTCAGGACGAAGACCATGTTCTCTCGCTTTGGCGTCCGCGCCGGACACACCGGCCGGCAGTAGATGCCCGTCGTCTTCACGCAGCCGAAAAACCGTCCGTCGAAACGCGCGTCACGGGTCAGCACCGCGCGGTAGCAGGCCTCCTGATCCAGATGCGGGGTCGTTTCCATGCCGCAAAGATGAACCCGGCGACCGTCGATGTCTCGCGGTTTTCGGACATCTCTAGGCCCGACCGAGCCGCACCAGGTTGGCGGCGATCTTGTAGACCAGGCTCACCGCCGAGATCGCCAGAACCCAGGTCGCCACCAGCGACATGGTCGACGCCACGCCGGCCAGATCCTGCTCCCCGTCGCCCAGGGTGCGCAGCCGATCGAAATCCAGCAGCACCCAGTCCCCGGCGATCCTCGCCTGCTCCGCCCCGAGCGACAGGGTGAACCAGTGCCCCGCCGCGAAGATCGTCCAGGTCAGCCACAGCCCGGCCACGGCGATCAGAATGGACAGAACCGCGCGGAGTCGCGCCGCGTCGGGCCGGATCAGGGTGAAAAGGTCGATCCCGATCTGACCCAGAGCATACAGCAGAACCGGCGCGAACAGCGCGGCCCAGATCGGCGCGGGCGACACGGTGACCAGATCGCCATCGATCCGCATCGCGGTCAGGCCCGGAAAGTGGACCAGCCCGACCCACCACAGCACGAACATGCCGATCGCCAGGGCCGAGAAGGCCGCGTCGCCGGCGACGGATCGGCTGCCCGAACCCCAGTTCCAGCGCGAGGGTCTCGACGTCGTTCTCGCCTGCATCCTCTCGCCAGCGGTTTTGGCGGCCGCACCCCACTGCGCCGGATCGGACAGGCCGAATGCCGACAAGTCCTTGACCCGCCAGTCGGTCAGCCATTTCGGCCGGATGGCGTAATGCTCCATGATCGCGCCAGCCAGGGTCAACGCGCCGATCAGGGTCAGGCCGGAGCCGAAGAAGCCGTGGAACGCCTGGGCGATGTCCTGTCCGGCATCCGCCGTCCCGCTGATCAGGCGAATGAACAGGCCGATGCCCGAGATCGCCAGCAGCACCAGCAAGCCCGCCTTCACCCCGTAGAGCCAGTACGGGAACAGTTCCGGCCCGATCAGCGAATCCGGCCCCTTGCGATAGCGGGCCGCGACGACCAGCGGATGACCGATCTCCTTCAGGATCGCCTCGCGTTCGTCGTCGCTCAGCGGTCGGTCCAGCGCTTCTTCCCTGGCTTCGATCCGGCTCAGGATCAGGTCGCGCAGTTCGGCGATGATGTCGTCGCGTTCGTCGGGCGACAGCTGCGCCGCGACGGCCTCCAGATAGCGTTCCACCATGTCCATGGTCTTGCCCCTTAGTCTTGAAATATCAGAGAATTTTGTCAAGCGAGGCGTTGATGCCCCGCCATTCGTCGGCGAGCCGTTCCAGCATCACCACGCCCATCGGCGACAGGACGTAGAAGCGCTTCTTTCGCTTCTCCTCCTCGCGCCACTCGCTCAGCAGCAGCCCCTGGCTCTCCAGCCGGCGGAGCAGCGGGTAGAGGGTGGATTCCTCCATCTCCAGCCCGTCGGCGGCCAGGGCCTGACGCAGGGTGTAGCCGT
>JAZKHL010000161.1:0-19907 GCA_040385365.1 Pseudomonadota bacterium
GACTACGCCAAGGTCGCGTCGGGGTCGGTGGTGCTGAAGCCCGTGCCGGCGGGTTGCACTGTGGCGGGGGTGCCGGCCCGTCTGGTCAACTGCCCGACGGACGCCGCGCCCGCGCGGACGATGGACCATACACTGGCGGATATCGTCTACGACTTTGTTATCTAGAGGCCGCCGCCACCTCCCTGTCGCGCAGCGACGGGGAGGTGGCGGCGAGCCTATTCGCGAGCCGACGGAGGGGTTCTTTGCGGCGGGAAGAGCCCCTCCGTCTCTCCGCTTCGCTTCGAGCCACCTCCCCATTTGCTTCGCAAACAGGGAGGAGACGTGACAGGCCGATCCGCCTTCTCTAGGGTCCGCGCCTTCAAATCAGACCACCGAGGCCCGCCGTGAACACCGAAGACATGAAGCGCATCGAGACGCATCTGAAGCGCACCTTCAACACCGGCGGCATCTCCGTGAAGCCCCGCCCCAAGGTTACGGACTCGGCCGAGGTCTATGTCGGCGACGAGTTCATCGGCGTCGTGTTCGATGACGAGGACGAGGACGGCAGCTTCATGTTCGAGATGGCGATCCTGGCGGAAGACCTTCCCGCCGACTGATCGTCCAGCCGGGCGCAAGACATGAAAACGCCGGGCGGTGCGAACCGCCCGGCGTTTTCGTTTGTCGGTTTCGGATCAGCGCTTGCCGAAGATCGCGTCGGCCAGTTTGTCGAAGAAACCCTTCTTGGCGGCGACCGGGGCCGGCTTGGGCGCAGGCGTCGGCGCCGGTGCGGGCGTTGGGGCGGGTGCAGCGGCGGCCTTCGGCGTCGCAGCCGCCACCGGGGCGACGGCGGGCTTGGGCGCGGCCGAAACGACTGCGGGCTTGGGCGCGGCCGGCTTGGTCGCCGGCGCTGCCGCGGCGGGCTTCACGGTCCCCTTCGGGGCCGATGTCGTCGTGACCTTGGCGGCGGGAGCCTTTGAAGCCGGGGCCTTTGCGGCGGTCTTCGGTGCGATCTTGGCGGCGGGCTTGGGAGCAGGCTTCGCAGCAGCCTTGGGGGCGGCGGCTTTCACGGCGGGTTTGGCCGTGGCCTTGGGCGCGCCAGCCTTGACCGCAACCTTGGCGGCAGGAGCTTTTGCCAGAGCGGCCTTGAGGGCGGGAGCCTTGGCGGCGGGAGCCTTCGTTGCCGGCGGCTTCGCGGCCGCGACCTTGACGGCGGGCGCGGGCTTCACAGCCGGTGCTGCCTTGACAGCAGTCGCGGGCTTCTTCGCGGCGGCGGCTTTTGGAGCTGGAGCAGATTTGGCGGTCGACTTCGCGGCCGGTTTGGGCTTGGAAGCGGCGGACGCCTTGGGCGACGCTGTAGACGGTGACTTGGCCATGTATTCCCCGACCCCTCGGTTGGAACGATCGCGACCGCTGCGGGAGAGCAAGGGTGCAAACTTGGATGTATCGATTCGCAATGATACCGGCGTTTGAGCAGCATGTCCCATAACGCAATGCAGATTATCGCCCGAGGCCCCCGCGCGGCCTGCGAGGCGGCGGCCGAAGACATCGATTCCGATGTCATGCTGGAGGGCGCGACCTATTCCATCCTGGAAGAGGACGAGGACCGCGACATCTGGCGCATCGACGCCTTTCCGACCTCCGACGAAGAGGTCGAGGCCCTGACGGAGCGGCTGGCGCAGCATCCCGGCGTGACGGTGAAGGTCGAGGTTCTGGCCGACGCGGACTGGCTGGCCATGTCGCTGTCGGGCCTGCCGCCGGTGCGGGCGGGGCGGTTCTTCGTCTATGGGGCTCACGATCAGGGACGCGCGCCGCCCAATGCCGTGAACCTGAAGATCGATGCGGGGGCCGCGTTCGGGACGGGTCACCACGGAACGACGGTGGGCTGCCTGGTCGCCTATGACGACCTGCTGAAGCGCGAGCGGTTCGACAAGGTGCTGGACGTCGGGTGCGGCACCGGCGTGCTGGCCATCGCAGCGGCGCGGACGGGGGCGGCGCTGGCCGTCGGGACCGACATCGACGCGCCCTCGGTGCGGATCGCCAATGAGAACGCCAAGCTGAATCAGGCCAATGCGCGATTCGTGCACGCCTCTGGTCTGAACGACATCAAGGTGCGGGCGGGAGCCCCCTACGATCTGGTGTTCGCCAACATCCTGGCTCCGCCGCTGGTCGCGCTGTCACAGGACATCAAGATGTCCTTACGCATTGGCGGGGTGGCGATCCTGTCGGGGCTGTTGCGGACGCAGGAGCGGCGGGTGTCGGCGGCTTATCTGTCACGGGGCTTCAGGCTGGAGCGGCGTATTCACCGCGATGCCTGGAGTGCGCTGGTGCTGCGGCGAATGGGTTAACCGGAACCGCCGACAAGCGGCGCCGTTCAGGTGGCTCAATGGAGGGACTTCCCGTGAGCCAATACGATCCCAACCGCGACCCCAATGCGACCGTCGAGCGCGTCGTGGTGGCCGAGCCCGGCTATACCGAGACCGTCATCGTGCGACGGGAATCCAACACCGGCTGGTGGATCGCGGGCGGTCTGGCCGCAGCGGTCCTAATCGCCGTGATCTGGATCCTGGCGAACGGCGGACGCGACGACGAGACCGAAGCTCAACTGGCGCAGGCCCAGGCCGATGCCGTGGCAGCCCAGGCCCAGGCGGACCAGGCGGTGCTCCAAGGCCAGATCGCCGGAGCCCAGCAGAGCGTGGACATCGCCCGGATGGACGCCGCCCGCGCCCAGGCTGACGCGATGCGCGCCACGAGCGAAGCCCGCGCCGAGGCCGCGCGTGCCGTTTCGCAGCCGCCGGTGGTGATCACCGTGCCCGCCGCCACGCCGGCGCCGGCGCCTACGCCAAGCGCGACCGGATCCTCGACCATCACCACGACGACGCCGCAGAACTGATGCGAGTTCTCCCTCCCCTTTATGGGGAGGGACGATCGCGCAGCGATCCGGGTGGGGTTCGAATTCAGCGTGCGTGACACAGCTATTCCCCACCCGCGCTCGCCAAGTGCTCGCGGTCCCTCCCCATGAAGGGGAGGGAGATGTATGGGTGTGGTCATGCGCCAGACCTTCGACGAAACCACCGATCCGTCCTTCGGGGCGAAGCATCTTCCGCTCGTGCGGGCCGCAATGGCGGCTCAGGGGCTGGATGGGTTCCTGGTCCCGCACGAGGACGAGCATCAGAACGAATACCTGCCCGCCGCCAATGACCGGCTGGCCTGGTTGACCGGCTTCACGGGCTCGGCAGGCGCGGGCGTGGTGATGGCGGATCGCGCGGCGGTGTTTGCCGACGGTCGCTACACCGTGCAGGTGCGGGCCCAGGTCGATGCGGGCCAGTTCGAGATCCTAAACCTCGTGGAGGGCGGGGTGCCCGCCTATCTGGAGCGGGCGCCCAGCGGGGCGGTGATTGGATATGACCCGCGTCTGCATAGCCCGGATGCGCTGGCGTCGCTGAAGCGGGCGGCGGCGAAAGCGGGGGCGGCGCTTAAACCCGTGGACTCCAACCCTGTCGATGCGGCCTGGGCCGACGCTCGGCCCGCCCAGCCGACCGCGCCCGTTGTGCCGCACGAGGACCGGTACGCCGGCGAGAGCAGCGCTTCGAAGCGGGCGCGTATCGGGGCGGCGATCGCGGCGGCGGGAGCCGAGGCCTGCGTCGTGACCGCGCCGTCGTCGATCGCTTGGCTGTTCAATGTGAGGGGCGGGGACGTGATCCGGTCTCCCCTGCCGCTGGCCCAGGCGATCGTGGCGGCGAACGGGACGGCGATGCTGTTCCTCGATCCGGCCAAGGTCACCAATGAGCTGCCTGGATGGCTCGGTGACGACGTCACCCTGATGAACCCGGGCGAGCTCGGTCAGGCGTTGGAGGGGATGAAGGGCGTTCGCGTGCTAATCGATCCGGCCCAGTCGTCGGCCTGGTATTTCGACCGGCTGGATCTGGTCGGGGCGAGCGTGGTTCGCGGCATGGATCCCTGCGCCCTGCCGCGCGCGGCCAAGAACCCGGTCGAGATCGAAGGCAGCCGTCAGGCTCACATCCGCGACGGGGCGGCGCTCGCGCGGTTCCTGCATTGGGTCGATACGGTGGCCCAGCATGAGCTGCCCGACGAGCGGGGCGTGGTCGAGGCGCTGGAGCGGTTCCGGGAGGAGACAGGTGCGCTCAAGGACCTGAGCTTCGACACCATCGCCGGGGTCGGGCCGAACGCGGCCCTGCCGCACTACAAGCCGGTGACGCGGACGATCCGGAAGATGGAGCCGGGGTCGCTGTTGCTGGTGGACGGCGGCGGGCAGTATCTGGACGGCACCACCGACGTGACGCGGACGATGGCGATCGGGGAGCCCTCGGCCGACCAGCGGCGCATGTTCACCCTGGTTCTGAAGGCCCACATCGCGATGGCCGTGATCCGCTTTCCGGTAGGGACGACGGGGCATCAACTGGACGCGCTGGCGCGGGCGCCGATGTGGATGGCGGGGTTGGACTACGACCACGGCACGGGTCACGGCGTCGGCAGCTATCTGGGCGTCCACGAAGGGCCGCAGCGGATCGCCAAGGCGGTGAACACGCAACCGCTGCTGACCGGAATGATCCTGTCGAACGAGCCGGGGTACTACCGCGAGGGTCACTGGGGCATCCGCATCGAGACCTTGCAGGTTGTGACGCCGCCTGAGTCGATCCCCGGCGGCGAGCGGCCGATGCACGGGTTCGAGCAACTGACCTTCGCACCGCTGGACCGGCGGCTGATCGACGTGACGCTGTTGACCGCGGAGGAGCGGGCCTATGTCGACGCCTATCATGCCGAGACGCTGGCCAAGGTCGGGCCGTTGCTGGATGGCGAGGTCGGCAGCTGGCTCGAAGGACAATGCGCGCCACTTTGAGCCTTCCAGTCGTTATGGTAGACATCGTTCTACCATGCTGAATATCAAAAACCCCGAGACCCATCGGTTGGCGAAGGAACTGGCTAAACGCCGTGGTGAAAGCCTGACGGGTGTGGTCACCTATGCTTTGCGTGAGCAACTCGCTCGAGAGCCGGAGCCAGTGCGGAAGAAGGCCACACTGGAAGAGCTGACGGCCCTCGTCGAAAGAATGCGCAAGGCCGCACCGCCTCAGTTCTTCGAGGCCGAGGATCCGACGGCCGAATTCTATGATCCCGAGACCGGTCTGCCCGCATGATCGTGGACACCTCAGCGCTCGTCGCCGTTGTTAAGGGCGAGCCTGAGGCCGCGACTTTCCTCGCTCGGCTGCACGTCGAGCCCCGCGTTCGGTTGTCGGCCGTGACCGCGTTTGAATTTGGAATGGTGGTCGATAGTTGGAATGACGCTCAGTCGTCCAAAGATGCCGATGCCTTGCTAATGGCGATCGAGGCAGAGGTGGTGACGGCGGATGCCGATACCGCGCAGATCGCTCGGGCCGCCTACAGGCAGTTTGGCAAGAAGAACCATCCGGCCCGATTGAATTTCGGCGATTGCTTCGCATACGCATTGGCCAAACAGTCGGGTGAGCCGCTGCTGTTCAAGGGTGATGACTTCTCCCAGACCGACATTGTTTCCGCGACCTGACCTTGCGTCCGACATGAACGGCGCCGATTTCAGCAGCATCGCCAAACCGGAGCACGCCCCATGAAGACCCGTCGTCTTGGACCGAACGGTCCTGAAGTTTCGGCCATTGGGCTGGGCTGCATGGGGATGGCGTCGTTTTATGGCACGCCGTCGGACGAGGCCCAGGCGACGGCGGTGATCCACCGGGCGCTCGATCTGGGGATCACCCTGTTCGACACCGCCGAGATGTATGGGCCGCACACAAACGAGATCCAGGTCGGCAAGGCGCTGGCGGATCGACGGGACAAGGCCTTCGTCGCGACAAAGTTCGGCATCGGCTACAACGCCGACCGCACGGCGCTGAAGGTCGACGGATCGCCGGCCAATGTGCGTCGCGCGATCGAGGGCAGCCTGAAGCGGCTGAACATGGATCACGTCGATCTCTATTATCTGCACCGCGTCGATGCCGACACGCCGATCGAGGAGACGGTCGGGGCGATGGCCGAGCTGGTCACCGAGGGCAAGGTTCGGTTCATGGGGCTGTCGGAGGCCTCGCCCGAGACGATCCGGAAGGCCCACGCCACCCATCCGATCACCGCGCTACAGACTGAATATTCGCTGTGGAGCCGCGAGCCGGAGGACGAAATCCTGAATGTGGTGCGTGAGCTGGGCATCGGCTTTGTGCCCTACAGCCCGCTGGGGCGTGGCTTCCTGTCTGGCGACATCAAGTCGATCGACGACCTGGAAGAGGGCGATTTCCGCCGGACCAATCCGCGCTTCATGGGCGAGAATTTCCAGAAGAACCTGAACCTGGTCGAGGCGGTGAAGGGGATCGCGCACGATCGAGGCGTGACGGCGGCGCAGCTGGCCCTGGCCTGGGTGCTGGCGCAGGGAGATCATCTGGTCCCAATCCCTGGCACGCGCCGGATCGAGACGCTGGAGCAGAATGCGGCGGCGGCGGACATCACCCTGACGGCCGAGGACGTCGAAGCCATCGAGGCGGTCTTCCCCAAGGACGCGGCATCGGGGCACCGATATGCTGAAGCGGCGCGCGGCGCCTTGAACCGTTAGCTAGCGGACGCGGGTCCAGGTCTGGTTGCGACACAGGGGCGCGACGACGCAGCCACGCAGGGTCAGGGTGTTGGCGTTGGTCAGGGTGATCGTGCCGCGATAGGTGCGGCCGTCCTCGGGGTTGTAGACCGACCCGCCGCGCCATTCCGTCGGGCCGCCGGTGAAGCCCGACAGGAACCGCAGACCCTGCATACGCCGGGTCCGAAGCGCGCCATCCGGGTTGTGCGCGTCGCGCAGGTCCGGGTCGGCGCGCAATGTGTTCGCCGTGACCAGCGTGCCGCACAAGGCCTGGCCGCAGCGGGCGATGCGCACCTGGGCGCCATTGGTCGGAGTGGCCCACAGGCCGATGGGATCCGCGGTCTGGGCCGAGGCGGGCGCAGCGACGGCGCAGGCTGCGAAGGCGAGGAGGGCAAGGCGGCGGATCATACGGTTCGTTCCAGGTGCTTGTGGGCGGCTCGCATCAACACCGAGGCAGACGGTGGAAGTGTGTCCGCTATCCGCCGATCAGCGTCAGCCATTCGTCCTCGGTCAAAACCGCGACGCCGTGCTTCTGCGCGTCCGCCAGCTTGGAGCCCGCGCCGGGGCCGGCGACGAGGTAGTCGGTCTTTTTGGACACCGAGCCGGACACCTTGGCGCCGAGGCTTTCGGCGCGGGCCTTGGCTTCGTCGCGGGTGAAGCGTTCGAGGGCGCCGGTGAAGACGACGGTTTTGCCGGCGACGGGGGTGTCGGACTTGGGACGTTCGGCGTCGACGATGGTACTCAGCTCGGCGATCAGGGCGTCGACGACATCGCGGTTGTGCGGTTCGTGGAAGAAGTCGGCGATGGCGCGGGCGGCGACGGGGCCGACGCCGGCGACGCCTGCGATCTCTCCCAGCGTGATGGATGGACCGTCCTCGCGGGCGATGCGGGCCAGTTCAATGATGCCGGACCAATCGCTGGCCAGCGGGATCAGGGCACGGCGGGCGGGTGTGGCGACGCTGGGGAAGGCGAGGGCCAGCTTCTGGTCGATGGGGGCCTCGGGCCAGGGGTCGGCGGGCGACAGGTCGGCTGAGGCCATGACGGACAGGGTGCGGGGGGAAACGCCGTGGCCTTCGGCCAGCTGCGTCCATTCGGGCGACGGGATGCCGGACGCAGCGTCGATTGCGGCGGCGTGGAAACTGGACCAATCGCCGAAGTGGCGAGCCAGTAGAAGCGATGTCTGGTCGCCGATGTCGCGGATGCCCAGGCCGAAGATCAGCCGCTCCAGCGCGATGGTCCGTCGGGCGTCGATGCCAGCAACGAGGTTCTTCACGCTGGTTTCGCCGTAGCCGTCTTCAGCGCGAAGGATGTCCAGCTTTTCGGCGTCGCGGGCGAGGCGGAAGATGTCGGCGGGCTCGGCGATCCAGCCCCGTTCGGAAAAGGCGATCAGCTGTTTCTCGCCCAGGCCCTCGATGTCGAAAGCGCGGCGGGAGACGAAATGCTTCAGCCGCTCGATCAACTGGGCCTTGCAGATCAGGCCGCCGGTGCAGCGGCGGCGCACGTCGTCGCCTTCGCGCACGGCCTCGGAGCCGCAGACCGGACAGTGGGTCGGGAAGACGTACGGGACGGCGTCGGCCGGGCGTTTATCCAGCACCACCGAGACGATCTGGGGGATGACGTCGCCGGCGCGTTGCAGGACGACGGTGTCGCCGATGCGGACGTCCTTGCGCTGGATTTCGTCCTCGTTGTGAAGGGTGGCGTTCCTCACCACGACGCCGCCGACGGTGACGGGGGCCAGCCGGGCGACCGGGGTCAGGGAGCCGGTCCGGCCGACCTGGATGTCGATGCCCTCGAGCACGGTCGTCGCCTGCTGGGCCGGAAATTTGTGGGCGATGGCCCAGCGGGGGCTGCGGGAGACGAAGCCGAGACGGGTCTGCCAGTCCAGGCGGTCGACCTTGTAGACGACGCCGTCGATATCGTAGCCGAGACCGGCGCGGTCGGTCTCCAGCCCGCGATAGATGTCGACCAGAGCCTCGGCGCCGTCGACACGGACGGAGCGCGGGTTGGTCGGGAAACCCCAGGCCTTGAGCTTTTCGAGTGCGCCCCATTGGGTGTCGCTGAACCCCTCGACGGGCTCTCCCCAGGCGTAGGCGAAGAACTGCAGCGGGCGCTTTGCGGTGATCTCGGGGTTCTTCTGACGCAACGACCCAGCGGCGAAGTTGCGCGGATTGGCGTAGGTGCGGGTTCCGTTCGCCTCGGCCTCAGCATTGAAGGCGGCGAACCCCTCGTTGGGCGCATAGACCTCGCCGCGGACTTCGAGGCGCGCCGGCCAGCCTGAACCGTGCAGCCGAAGCGGGATGTTGTGCTCGCCCAAGGTCTTCAGATTGGCGGTGACGTCCTCGCCCGTCCGCCCATCGCCGCGCGTGGCCCCGACGCTGAGTTCTCCGTCGAGATAGAGCAGGTTGGCGGACAGTCCGTCGATCTTGGGTTCGGCGACGAAGGCGACGACTGCATCCGACGGCAGCTTCAAGAAGCGGACGATGCGGGCGACGAAGTCGGCGACGTCGGTCTCGTCAAAGGCGTTATCCAGCGACAGCATCGGCACGCCGTGGCGGACCTCGCCGAACTGGGTCGAGGCGGGGGCCCCGACTTTGCGCGACGGCGAATCCGCGCGGATCAGGTCGGGGAAGCGGGCCTCGATCGCGGCGTTCCGCTGGCGCAGGGCGTCGTAGTCGGCGTCGGAGATTTCGGGCACGGCCTCGGCGTAGAGGGCGTCGTGTCGGCTCATTTCGGCTGCGAGGCGGGCCAGTTCGGCCTGGGCCTGGGCAGGGGTCAGGGTGTCGACGGTCGGTTCGGCCATGAGGGCGGTTTAGCACCGCAGGGCCGGGGTGACAGCCGGGCCTCGGTTGCATGACGCGAAATTAAGCGGACGCGTCGGTCAGGGCCGGTTATTCGGAAGAGACCAATTCAGGAGTTTGCATGTCCCGTTCGTTCCGCGCCGCCGCCCTGTCCTGTGCGGCCGTGTTGTCGCTGGTCGCCTGCGCCCAGATGAACGAGGCGGCGCCAACGCCGGAGGCCGCGCCGGCGGTCGCAGCGACCTATGACCAGTTGCTGGCGGACGTTCGCATCCTCTCGGCCGACGACATGGAGGGTCGCGATACCGGAGCGCCGGGCGGGGAGAGGGCGCGGGCCTATATCGTCTCTCGGTTCGATGCGCTGGGGATCGCCGCGCCGCCGGTCGGGCGTCTGCAGCCGTTTTCTGCGGCCGGACGGACGCGGGAGGGGCCCAAGACGTTCAACGGCGTCAATGTGCTGGGGCTCATACCGGGTACGCGAGTTCCGGATCGCTACATCGTCGTCACCGCGCATTACGACCACGTCGGGGTCAACGACGGCAACATCTTCAACGGCGCCGACGACAACGCCTCGGGCGTGGCGACCATGCTGGAGATCGCCGCACGCCTGAAGGCCGCACCGCCGGAGCACAGCGTGATCTTCGTCGCCTTCGACGGGGAGGAACGCGGGCTGCTGGGGGCCAAGCATTTCGTCCAGGCGCCGCCTGTTCCGCTGTCGTCCATCGCGATGAACCTGAACTTCGACATGACCGCGCGGGCCGAGACGGACATGAAGTTGTGGGTCACCGGCACCTACCAGCATCCGACCTTCCGACCGCTGTTGGAGGCGGTGCCGGCGAACGGAGGCGTCGCACTGGCCTTCGGCAAGGACAAGCCGCAGGACACGGGGGAGAACAACTGGGTCGAGGCGTCCGACCAAGGCGCCTTCTTCCGGGCGAACGTGCCCTTCCTCTATCTGGGCGTCGATTATCACCCCGATTATCACCGACCCACCGACGATTTCGAACGCATCACGCCAGCCGTGTTCGCCAGCGCGACTGAGCTGTCGGCGGCGGCGTTCCGCGCGCTGGATCGTGGTCTGGACCGATAACCGCAGGCGATTTTCACTCGCAAAGATAGAGCTTGCAGTGCAGCCCGGATCGGCGCTTCCGTCAGCTTTCTGAGCTGGGGGGCGACGGATCCATCATGACGACAGCGACGACGAACGCGTTCGATCTTCAGCGTATCCAGCGGATCCGGAAATGGGCCATCGGCCTGTCGCTGATCGCGGTGGTGGGGTTGGCCATGTTCAGCGCCACCTGGTGGGGCGACGGCCCGACCCATGAAGCGGTCGAATCGGTCGGGCTGGGCGCCATCGTCCTGAGCATCGTAGGTCGGGCGTGGTGTTCGCTTTATATCGGGGGACGCAAGAAGGCGGAGGTGGTGTCCACCGGTCCGTACTCGCTGAGCCGAAATCCACTCTACGTCTTCAGCTATGCTGGCGCTTTCGGCGTTGGAGCCCAGACAGGAAGCCTGGTGATCGCCGCACTCTTCGTCATCATCGCAGTGGTCGTTTTCCATTTCACGATCGCGCGGGAAGAAGCCTGGCTGTCGGCCGAGTTCGGGGGCGCTTACGACGACTATATGGCGCGTACGCCGCGTTGCGGGCCGGACTTCTCGAAGTGGCGCGATGAAGAGACACTCAGCATCAAGCCGCGCTTTTTCCTGATCACGATCCGTGATGGCCTCGTCTTCCTGCTGGCCATTCCGATCTTCGAGGCGGTGGACATGGCCCAAGCCGCCGGCTGGCTGCCGGTGCTGCTGCGCCTGCCCTGAACGTCCAATGAGGGCGAGCACCGGCCTGAGAGCGATCGCGATTCTGACGACCTGCACGGTTGGCTTGGGCGGCTGCGATTTCGTCCAGGCTCCGGCCGGTCCAGACAAGTCGTCGAGTTCAAATGCACGCGCGTCGGCGGGCGTTTTCACACATGCGCAAACGGAAGATCTATCGGGCTATTACCAGGTCGGTGAGGCTCTGGTCGGACCGGGCGACTTCTCGTTGATGCATCTGTTCGTCGGGCAGACGCAGGACTTCCGCGACTGGGAAGAGGGCAGGCGGTCGGCCACGTTCGCGCCGGTGATGCTGGAGTTTCTGATTCCCGGCGAAACGACCGAGCGGGTGCTGCCGGACAGCTATTCCGTCAGCGATGGGCGTATGCGCATGACCGGCACGAACGCGGACGGGCAGCGGGTGACGTTTGACGGGACGCTGGACGCCGGAGCCCTGGCGACGGCGCGGCGTAACCTAGGGGGCGGGGAAGAGCCCGCCGTGACGGCGGTGATCACCGTCGGCGGGCGCAGCTGGTCCGGCGTCAAGCTGAGCTGGTACGGCGGCGACTGACGCAAACGAAAGAGGCGGCCCGCGAAGGCCGCCCCGGTGTCGTTCTAGTTGACCGTCGCCTTGACGATCTTGCCCGGATTGCGGGGCGGCTCGCCCTTCGGCAGGGCGTCGACGTGATCCATGCCTTCGATCACCTCGCCCCAGACCGTGTATTGTCCGTCCAGGAAGCCGGCGTCGTCCAGGCAGATGAAGAACTGGCTGTTGGCCGTGTCAGGCTGGTTCGTGCGCGCCATGGAGCAGACGCCGCGCGCGTGATGTTCCTTGGAGAACTCGGCCTTCAGGTTCGGCTTCTTGGAGCCCGAGGTGCCGGTGCCGGTCGGGTCGCCGCCCTGGGCCATGAAGCCGGCGATGACGCGGTGGAACACCACGCCGTCGTAGAAGCCTTCAGAGGCCAGCTCGGTGATGCGGGCCACGTGGCCGGGGGCCAGGTCTGGCCGCAGCTTGATCACGACGTCGCCGGTATCGAGAGTGAGGGTGAGGGTCTGGTCGGCCATGTGGCGCTCCATTTTCGGATGATTGGCGGGGGTCATAGCCGCTGAGGGCCGTCGGCGCTATGTGGGAGCGATGAGTGATGATGAAAAGCCCGTGGAACGCCGACGTATGGTCAAACCGCCCACCGGCGGGACGTCCGCCGGTCGCGGCATGGGCGGCAAGATCAAGACGGCTGAAAAGAAGTCGATCTCGTCGATCGAATGGATCAAGCGGCAGCTGGCCGATCCCTGGTCCGAAAAGGCGCGCGCCGAAGGCTGGCGCAGCCGGGCGGCGTTCAAGTTCAGCGAGATCGACGACCGGTTCCGGCTGGTCAAGAAGGGCTCGCGGGTCATCGACCTGGGGGCCGCGCCGGGCGGCTGGGTCCAGGTCTGCGTCAATCGGGGGGCGGCGGCCGTCGTCGGGGTCGACCTTCTGCCGATCGAGCCGATCCCGGGGTCGATCCTGATCCAGGCCGACTTCACCGACCCGGGGGTTGATCAGCAATTGATCGATCTTCTGGGTGGGGCGCCGGATCTGGTGCTGTCCGACATGGCGCACAATACGGTCGGGCACCGGCAGACCGACCACCTGAAGATCATCGCACTGATCGAGGTTGCGTCGGATTTCGCCATCCGGACGCTGCGGCCCGGCGGGTCTTTCGTGACCAAGAATTTCCAAGGCGGCGATGCGGGCAGGGTGCTGGCCGAGCTGCGGGCCAACTTCCAGGACGTGAAATACGTCAAGCCGGCCGCCAGTCGAAAGGGATCATCCGAGGTCTATCTGGTGGCGCTGAACAAGCGTTAGCGGACGACCGGCGTCAGGCTGAGCTCGTGACGGTCCAGTTCTTCCTCGAGCTGGAAATAGGCGGCCTCGCCGATCTCTCCCGACATGCGCAGACGATGCAGGACATCCCGCTTCGTCTCCAGCACGTCCCCTAGCAGTCGATCCTGATCGGTGTAGATGCGGCCCTCCTCAGCGTCGGCGGCGCGCAGGGCTTTCAGTCGCCCCTCATAGTCCGTGCGCATGCGTGCGGCGGCGATGCCTTTGAGGCCCCTGACATGCTCCAGCCCCGCCACGGTGACGGCTTCCCGCGCCGCCTTGACCTCCCGGTCCAGTGCGCCATCGTCCTCGATTTTCAGCAGCCTGATCAACGGGCCCAGCGTCAGGCCTTGAAGCGCAAGGGTGCCCAGCACGACGGCGAAGGTGGACAGCAGGATCAGATCGCGATGGGGAAACCCCTCCGGCAAGGCATATGCGGTGGCCAGGCTGACCACGCCCCGCATGCCCGACCAACCCACGACCAGTCCCGTGGCGAGGGTCGGCGTGGTCTCGCCATCCGGCAGTTTGGCGCCCAGCAGTCGGTTCTTCAGGCCGACAACAATGTTGTAGGTCATGACCCAGCCGAGACGGGAAGCAATGGCGACGCCCAGAACAACCAGTGCGAAAACCGCATATTCCTGGCGTTGAGACGTCTCTAGCCCTTGCCAGATCGGGCGGATCTGCAGGCCCACCAAGGCGAAGGCCGTGGCGTTGAGCGCGAAGACGACCGTCTCCCAGACCGCATAGGAGGGGGTGCGGATCGCGGCCGAGGTGCGTCTTGCGCTGAAGCGCGCGACCGACAGGCCATAGATCACGACGGAGATGATGGCGGAAAGACCCAGCCGCTCGGCCGCGATCCAGACCCCGAACGTCGCGGTGAACTGGATCAGGATGGCGATCGGCGCGTCCTGGACGCGTCCATTCACCTTGCCCGAAAGCCAGGCGCAGCCGACGCCCAGCACGACGCTGCCGACAAGCGCCCAGACCAGTCCCGCGATCAGCGGCCAGCCCAAGGCAAGGCCTGACACGGCCGCCGTCACCGCCAGCCTGTAGGTCAGCAGGGCGCTAGCGTCATTGAACAGGCTTTCGCCCTCCAGGATCACCCTGACCCTGTGCGGCACCGGCACGGCGCGCAGGACGGCAGTGGCGGCCGCCGCATCCGGGGGCGCGACGATCGCGCCGAGGGCGACGGCGACGGGCCAAGCCATCGCAGGCTCAAGCGAACGGGCCATCGTGGCCACGGCGATCACGGTGACCCCGACGGCGATGAGGCTCAAGAAGGTGATCGGCACGATGTTGCGCTTCAGGTCGCGTGGCGAACTATCGAAGGCTGCGTCCAGCAGAATGGGCGCCACGAACAGCGCCAGAACGAGCTCGGGATCCAGATCGAGGTTCGGCGCGAAGGGAAGAAAGGCGACGGCCGCCCCGCCGATGGCGAGAAACGGCGGAAACGGCGCATTGAGCCTGCGCGCCAGCAGAGACAGCAAAATCGCCCCGAACAGAATAAGCAGCAGGGCTTCGAACGCGTGCATGACCTGAGCCTACAGAGCCCGGCGGCGCGGGCAATCGCAGAGCGGCGTCAGGCGGTCTGAACCGTGCGTCGGGCCTCGCGAGACGACCAGATGCGATCGTGAACGGTGAAGAAAACCATCTGGACGAGCGGCTCGATCACCCCGACCACGACAGCGAGGCGCCAGTCCTGGGTGATGGCGAAGGCGACCGTGACGGCGACGACGAAATGCATCGCACCGTAGGTCAGAGTCTTCAGCGCGATCTTCTTCAGCGAGGGCAGGGCGTGGGTATGGCCGTGGTGGCCGTGGGTGCGGGCCTGTTCGTCGGCATCCATGACGTCGAGGCGGGCGGTGAAGGCCTCGGCGGTTTCCTCCATCCGGCTGCGGCGGCGGCGCTGTTCGATGCGGTGCCAGATGCGGTCATGGAAGGAGTAGGCGATCGTTTGAAAGAAGGGTTCGATCACGCCGATGGCCATGGCCATGCGCCAGTCGCGGGTGATGGCGAAGGCGACCAGCATGGCCACGATCAGGTGCATCACGCCGTAGGAGGCGATCTTGAGCGCGAGGCTCCGAACCGATCGGGCGAGGGTGACGACCATGCAGGCTCTAAAATGTTAGCTTTGGCTGAAAAGTTCAACCACCGCTGAAAAATATACGCGCGATCCACCGAAAGGATGCGTGGTCGCCGCATTGGTTGACTTCGCAGCCGCGAAAGAGGATTAGCGGCCCGCAAAACGGAGACTCCCATGGAGATTCGCGAAGGGCTCACCTTCGACGATGTTTTGCTTGAACCCGGCCCGTCCGAGGTGATGCCCGCTGAGGCGGACGTCTCGACAAGGCTGACACGCGACATCCGACTGAACATCCCGCTGACCTCGTCGGCGATGGACACGGTGACCGAAAGCCGCCTGGCCATCGCCATGGCCCAGGCGGGCGGTCTGGGTATCCTTCACCGCAACATGACGGTGCAGGAACAGGCCGATCAGGTTCGCACCGTCAAACGCTACGAAAGCGGGATGGTCATCAACCCGGTGACGATCCGGCCGGAAACGACGCTGGGCGAGGTGCGCGCGATCGTTGCCAATCGGAAGATCTCGGGCTTTCCCGTGGTGGACGGGGGCGGCAAGCTGGTCGGCATCCTGACCAATCGCGACATGCGGTTCGACACCGATCCGAACCACACCGCCGCTCAGCTGATGACGACGGGCGACCTGGTCACCGTGCGCGAAGGCGCCGGGCGCGAAGAGGCGCGTGAGTTGCTGCGCACCCGCAAGATCGAGCGGGTCATCGTGGTGGACGAGGACTATCGCGCCACGGGCCTGATCACGATGAAGGACATCGAGAAGGCCCAGGCCCATCCGCATGCGGCCAAGGACGACCAGGGCCGGCTGCTGGTCGGCGCGGCCTCGACGGTCGGCGATGCCGGCTATGAACGAGCCATGGCGCTGGCGGACGCCGGCGTGGATGTGGTTGTCATCGACACCGCTCATGGCCACTCGGCCCAGGTCTCGCGGGTCGTCGAGCGGATCAAGCGCGAGAACAATCGTGTGCAGATCATCGCCGGAAACATCGCCACCTATGACGCGGCACGGGCCCTGATCGACGCGGGCGCGGATGCGGTGAAGGTCGGTATCGGGCCGGGCAGCATCTGCACCACTCGGATCGTGGCCGGAGTTGGGGTGCCCCAGCTGACCGCCATCATGGACGCGGTTCGGGCGGCGAAGGATTCGGGCGCGCCGGTGATCGCCGACGGCGGGATCAAATATTCAGGCGACCTGGCCAAGGCGATCGCGGCGGGGGCCTCGGTCGCCATGATGGGATCGATGTTCGCGGGCACCGACGAAAGCCCGGGCGAGGTGTTCCTGTACCAGGGCCGCAGCTACAAATCGTACCGCGGCATGGGCTCGGTGGGGGCCATGGGCGCCGGTTCGGCCGACCGCTATTTCCAGAAGGAAGTCGAGGACACGCAGAAGCTGGTGCCCGAAGGCATCGAGGGCCAGACGCCCTACAAGGGGCCGATCGCGCCGGTGCTGCACCAGATGGTCGGGGGCCTGCGGGCCGCCATGGGCTATGTGGGGGCGGCGACGATCGCGGACTTCCAGGACAAGGCGCGGTTCGTGCGCATCACCGGAGCGGGCCTGCGTGAAAGCCACGTCCACGACGTGATGATCACGCGCGAAGCCCCGAACTACAGGCAGGGCTAAGACCATGAGTGACGCCTGGGTGCTGGTGACGACGCCGGAACTGACCATGCTGGCGGCGACGTTGGCGCTGGCGTTTCTGGTCGTCTTCCTGCCGGCGGCGGGGCGGGTGATGTCGAACGGCTTCGGCTGGGCGGCGGGGCCGCGCGACACGCCGCCGGTCAAGGGTGTCATCACCCAGCGGCTGGAGCGGGCCCAGGCCAACATCTGGGAGACCTTGCCGCTGTTCATCGGCGCGGTGTTGATCGCCCATGTGACGGGCGAGGATGGGCCGCTGACCTTCTGGGGGACGCAGGCCTTCTTCTGGGCGCGAGTGATCTATATTCCGCTGTACGCCTTCGGATCGCCGCTTCGACCCATCGCCTGGCTGATCGCCATGGGCGGTCTGATCGCCATTTTCGCAGCCCTCTTCACCTGAACTGAATCCTGATTTGACCCCCGCCGCCCGTCTCGCCTCCGCCGCCGCCATCATCGACCGCATCAGCGCGGGTAAGGCCCCGGCCGAAACCGTGCTGAAAACCTGGGGGACCGAGAACCGCTACGCCGGGTCCAAGGACCGCCGCGCCATCGCCGATCAGGTCTACAAGGTCCTGCGGGCGCGCGGCCGTCTGGTGTGGGCCATGGGCGGGCGCGAGGATGGGCGGGCGTTGGTCATCGGGGCCCTGAGCCTGATCGACGGCCTGTCGGTCGAAGAGATCGAGGCCCTGCATTCCGGCGACGGATACGGCCCCAAGCCCCTGTCGAAACAAGAACGCTCGCGCATCAGCATGACGGCCGACGAGGTGCCGGGCTGGGTCGCGGCGGGTCTGCCCGAGTTCGTGGTCGAGGATTTCCGCAACACCTTCGGCGAGCGCTGGGCCGAAGAGGCCGCCGGGTTGATGGTGCCGCGCGCGCCGATCGATCTGAGGGTCAACGGGGCCAAGGCGACGGTCGAGGAGGTCGAGGCGGAACTGCGCGAGGCGGGCCTGTCGCCGGAACGCACGCCCTGGTCGGCCTGGGGTCTGCGGCTGTCGGCCGAGCCTCCGCCGAATGTTCAGGCGCTGGAGGCTTTCAAGGCCGGACGGATCGAGATCCAGGACGAGGGCAGCCAGATCGTCTGCTGGCTGGCGGGTGTCAAGCCCGGGATGACCGTCGTCGATTACTGCGCCGGGGGCGGGGGCAAGACCCTGGGGCTGGCGATGCAGGGGCTGGCCGACGGCGCGTCGCGGGTCGAGGCGGCTCCGGCCGAGCCCGAGCGCATCTGGACGCCGACCGGATGGGTCGATGCGCCGAAGTCGAAGGCCAAACCTGCGACGATCGCCAAGGCCGAGGGTCGGCTGATCGCTTTTGACGTTGTGCAGAAGCGGCTGGACAACATCCGGCCCCGGCTGGCCCGCGCCGGCGTCGAGGCTGAACTGATCCACCTGGGTCCCAATGGCGGCGGGGTCGAGGACATCGTCGGCATGGCCGACGTCGTGTTCGTCGATGCGCCCTGCACGGGCTCCGGCACCTGGCGGCGTCGGCCCGAGGATGCCTGGCGGCTGAAGCCCGAGGACGTGGACCGGATGCATTCGCTGCAGACCGCGATCCTGGCGCGGGCGGCCAAGTTGGTGAAGCCGGGCGGGCGGCTGGTCTACGTCACCTGTTCGATGCTGAGGGTCGAGAACGAGGCGACGCTGGATGCCTTCGAGGAGGATCACCCGTCGTTCGCGCCGGTCGAGATCGTGGGGGCGCTGAGCAGCGCCGCCCTGACCGATGCAGCGCGTCAGACGCTGGCGGGACTGGCACAGGGACATCGCTTGCGGATGTCGCCGGCGACGACCGATACGGATGGGTTCTTCGTCGCCCTGTTCGAGCGGCAGGCGTGAGCCAGACCTGGGATCTGACCAACTTTGGCCCGCTGACCGCGCTGTGCGTGATGGCGGCACAGGCCGAATACGGCCCGGCGCTGAGGGCGCGTATCAAGCCGCTGATCTGCGGCGTCGGCCCGGTCGAGGCAGCGGTCGAAGTCACGGCCGCGTTGGCCGAACTGGCGCAGGCCGGGCGGTTGCCGGACGTGGTGATCTCGCTGGGCTCGGCGGGGTCGCAGACGCTGGAACACGGCCGGGTCTATTGGGTCGACGAGGTCGGCTATCGCGACATGGATGCCTCCGCGATCGGGTTCGAACCCGGCGTGACTCCGTTCCTGGAACAGCCCGCCGTCCTGACCCTGGCCAGCGGACCGGCGGGCCAGCCCTATGCGCGGTTGGCAACCGGCGGCAGCGTCGTATCGGGCGAAGCCTATGACGCTATCGACGCCGACATGGTGGACATGGAGACCTATTCCGTCGTCCGCGCCGCCGCCCGGTTCGACGTGCCGGTGCTGGGCCTGCGCGGCATTTCAGACGGCAAGGCCGACCTGACTGGCCTGTCGGACTGGACCGACACGCTGGCGGTCGTCGACGAGGGGCTGGCCGAGGCGCTGGACCTGTTGAAGGCCGAATTCGAACGATTGACCGCGCCCCTTCCGGAGGAGACCGCATGACTGATCACCAGAAGGTTCTCATCGTCGATTTCGGCAGCCAGGTGACGCAGTTGATCGCGCGGCGACTGCGCGAGGCCAACGTTTATTGCGAGATCCATCCGTACGCCAAGGCCGAGACCGCGCTGGCGGCGATGAGCCCGGCGGCGATCATCCTGTCGGGCGGTCCCGAGAGCGTGCACGAAGAAGGCAGTCCTCGCGCGCCGCAGGGCGTGTTCGAGGCCGGAGTGCCGGTGCTGGGCATCTGCTACGGCGAAATGACGATGTGCGAACAGCTCGGCGGCAAGGTCGAGGGTGGACACACCCGCGAGTTCGGCCGGGCGGAAATCACCGTCGAAAAGGCTTCGCCGTTGCTCGCCGACCTGGCCCCGGTCGGCGAGGACGAAACCGTCTGGATGAGTCACGGCGACAAGATCGTCGCCATCCCCGAGGGCTTCTCGGTCGTGGCGTCGTCGGCGGGGTCGCCCTATGCCGTCATCGCAGACGAGGCGCGGCGGTTTTACGGTGTGCAGTTCCACCCAGAGGTGATGCACACGCCGCGCGGCGCGATGATGCTGAAGAACTTCACCCACGGCATCGCGGGCCTGAAGGGCGACTGGACCATGGCCGCCTATCGCGACGAGAAGATCGCCCAGATCCGCGAA
>JAZKHL010000162.1:0-5580 GCA_040385365.1 Pseudomonadota bacterium
GAGCGAAGCTCGAACAGGACCGATGGGGGAATTTTCCTATCGACGGCGACGCAGGTCGACAAAGACAAGACTTCCCCCATCGGCCCTGGATCGGCTTCGCCGATCGACGGGCCGCTTTCCCCCATGAAGAATGGGGGAAGGGCTGATCCGTCTACGCCGCGCGGGCGATGACTCGATCGCGGCCGGCGGCCTTGGCTTCGTAGACGCCCTCATCCGCCCGCTTCAGGAGCGCGTCCGGCGTATCGCCCGCCCCGATCGAAGCAGCCACTCCGATCGAGATCGTCACCGTCAACTGTTCACGTCCGCTCATGACCCGGAACGGCGTTGAGCCGACGTCCCGGCGGATCCGCTCGGCGATTCGATGCGCGTCCTCGATCGTCGTACCCGGCATCACCACGACGAACTCCTCGCCGCCCAGCCGGCACGGCAGGTCCACAGCGCGGACGTTGGTCGCCAGGCGCACGGCGAACTCGCGCAGCACCTCGTCGCCCGCGTCATGGCCAAAGCCGTCGTTGACCTTCTTGAAGTGGTCGATGTCGAGGACCAGCACCGATACCGGCTCCCCGCCCAGCGCCGCCCGACTGACGAAGGCCGCGAGTTGGCCGGCCATATAGCGACGGTTGTGCAGCCCCGTCAGCGCGTCGGTGACCGCCATTTCCAGGCTGTAATCCAGCTTCTCTTTCAGGAAATCCGTATAGCGTTTGCGGCGCACCTGCGTGCGGGCCCGCGCCGACAGCTCCTCGGGGTCCACCGGCTTGGTCAGGATATCGTTGACGCCCAGCTCCAGCGCCTTGACCAGACGAGGCCGGTCGGCGGGATCGACGATCGCCAGGATCGGCAAATGCCGCGTCGGCTCGGCCGAACGAATCTGGGCGATCAGGCGCAGGCCGTCGAACTCGGCGGCCGCCACATTGACGATCATCAGATCGATGGCGCCCTTGGACGCCAACAGGCCTTCGCTCGCATCGCTCTCGATGGTGCAGCGGTGCTCGCGCGACAGCTCATCCGAGACTCGCGTCGCCTGACGCGCATTGTCGTCGACGATCAAAACACGCCCGCCGGAACCGCGCAGCCGCGTCGAGCCGTCGGTCGTCACCCCCAGCCGACGCCCGCTCTCCTCGCGCTCGCGCAGCTCGTCCATGACCAGCTTCAGCCGCGTCAGCGACCGCACCCGCGCGAACAGCACAACGTCGTCCAGCGGCTTGGTGACGAAGTCGTCGGCCCCGGCCTCCAGACCCTTAATTCGGTCCTCGCGGCCATCCAGAGCCGTCACCAACACGACGGGAATATGATTGGTGATCGGGTCGGCCTTCAGCCGCTTGCAGGTCTCGAACCCGTCCATCCCGGGCATCATGACGTCCAGCAGGATGATGTCCGGCTGTTCCGCCGCCGCCAGCTTCAGCGCCGTGGCACCGTCCTGGCAGGTCAGGACATCGTAGTATTCGAGCGTCAGCTTGGCCTCGAGCAGGCGGACGTTGGCCTCGACGTCATCGACCACAAGGATACGCGCGGTCATCTTGGAACTATCCCACGGCTACCGGCTGGCCCAGGTGACGACGCACCGTCTCCAGGAAATGCATCACCGAGATGGGCTTGGAGATATAGGCCTCGCACCCGCCCTTGCGGATCCGCTCCTCGTCGCCCTTCATGGCGAAAGCGGTGACGGCGATGATCGGAATGTGCGCCAGCTCCTCGTCGTCCTTCAGCCATTTGGTGACTTCCAGACCGCTGATCTCCGGCAGCTGGATGTCCATCAGGATCAGGTCGGGCATGTGCTGACGCGCCAGGGCCATCGCCTGCAGCCCCTCGCGGGTCTGAAGCGTCTCGTAGCCCTGGGAATCGAGCAGATCATGAAAGAGTTTCATGTTCAGCTCGTTATCCTCGACGATGAGGACTTTCTTGGACATCTTCACCCGGTCTGCGACCTCGTTTGACGCGCGTTGTGCGCACAGAGGCTTTTCGCCCTGTTGGATTGGGATCATGCCGATCCAGTCTTAAGTTGGGGTGAAGTCGGGAAACCAAGCTTGGCCATTTCATCACCCGTCACCCTCGGCCTTGTGCCGAGGGCCCATTCGTCAGCAGCATGGGAGGGGCCGCGGAGGCATCCCGCGGACGCTGCGAAGGTCCAACGAGACGGACCCATGGATCCTCGGGACGGGCCCGAGGATGACGGAGTTTGAGTTGAAATCCATCTGTCGCGAATGCCTGTGGACCGGGGAGGACGCCGTTCGGCGGTGTCCGACCTGCGGATCGCCACGCGTCGTCTGCGATCCCGAGCTGGACCAGCTATCGATCGCCCACCTGGACTGCGACGCCTTCTACGCCTCGGTCGAGAAGCGCGACCGCCCCGAACTGCGCGACAAGCCGGTCATCGTCGGCGGCGGCGTGCGCGGCGTGGTCTCGACCGCCTGCTACATCGCCCGCCAGTCGGGGGTCGGCTCCGCCATGCCGATGTTCAAGGCGCTGAAGGCCTGTCCCGACGCCGTGGTCATCAAGCCGAACTTCGCCAAATACGTCCCGGAGTCCGAGCGCATCTTCCGCTTCGTCGGCGAGCTGACGCCCCTGGTCCAGACCCTGTCGCTGGACGAGGCCTGGATCGACCTCAGCGGCACCGAACGTCTCAACGGCGGCCCGCCCGCGCTCCAGCTGATCCGCCTGCAGAAGCGCATCGAGGCCGAAACCGGTCTGTCGGTCTCGATCGGCCTGGCCCCCAACCGCTTCCTGGCCAAGATCGCGTCCGAACTGGACAAGCCGCGCGGCTTCTCCGTCATCGGCGCCGCCAACGCCCAAGCCCTGCTCGCCCCCAAGTCCGTCCGCATCCTGCCCGGCGTCGGCCCCGTCTTCGGCAAGACCCTGATCAGCGACGGCTTCGCCACCGTCGGCGATCTCGCCTCGGCCGATGTGCGCGACCTGGTCAAACGGTACGGCGAGACCGGCCTGCGCCTGCACGACCTCGCCCACGCCCGCGACGCCCGACTGGTCAACCCCGAGCACGACCGGCGCGGCATGAGCGCGGAGAACACCTTCAACACCGACTTGACGACGCTGGAGGATCTCGAAGCCGAGCTGTGGCCCCTCTGCGAAAAGGTCGCCTCCAAGGCCCGCCGCGACGGCGTCGCCAGCCGCGTCGTGGTCCTGAAGCTGCGCCGCACCGACTTCAAGATCATCACGCGCCGCAAGACGATGCCCGACCCGATCCAGACCGCGCGCGCCCTGTTCGCCATCGGCCGCGAACTGTTGAAGCCGGAGATCGGCCGCCCTTACCGCTTGATCGGGATCGGCCTCGCCGACATCCAGGACGCCGAGGACATGCCCGACCGCCTGTTCGCCTCCCCCGAGCGCCGAACCCTCAAGACCGAGACGACAATCGATGCGCTCCGCCAGAAGTTCGGAGCCGGCGCCGTGATCGCGGGCCGCGCGTTGAAACGGCCTTAAGGCGACCTGGGCCAGGGTCGCTGCATGTCCGCCCTCCTCGACAAGATGCGCCGCCGCGCAGGCCGCTACCTGGATGTCCGCACGGTCCCGGTGACCCCAGAGCGCGGCGTCTTCAGCCTGTCGTTCGACGACATCCCCGCAACCGCCTGGACCGAGGCCGGCCCCATCCTCGCCGAGCACGGCGTGAAGGCGACGTATTACATCTGCGGCGGGCTGGAGAGCGGCACGAACCTCGACCTGCCCCAGTTCACGACCGAACACCTCCAGGGCCTGTTCGCCGCCGGCCACGAGGTCGGCTGCCATACCTTCAGCCACCTGAGCTCGCTCCGAGCCTCGACCGTCGCCTATGCCGCCGATCTCGACCGCAACGCCTATTGGGTAGCCGAGCGCCTGGACGGGCATCGGATGCAGACCTTCGCCTGGCCGTTCGGAGACATCTCCGTGATCGGCAAGGGTGTGGTGGCTGAACGGTTCGGGCTGGCGCGGGGCATTCGCGACGGGGTCAATGTCGGCCGTGCCGACCGGGCAGCGGTCCAGGCCATCGGGCTGGAGAGCCGTCGTCTGCCCGGCTACGACCTGGACGCCCTGATGGCCGAGACCGCGACGAAGAAGGGCTGGCTGATCGCCTATGGCCACGACGTCATGGACGGCCCGACGCCCTACGGCTGTACGCCGGACGATCTGGATCGCGTGATCCGGCTGGCCAAGGCCGCGGGATTGGAGATCAGGCCGGTAGGCGAGGTGTGGGCGCGGATGGCAGCCTAAGCCGCTTCCGCCATCTCCATCGCGACCTTCCGCTGCTCCGCCCACGGGATCAGCGTCGATTTGGGCCACGCCACCAGCCACGAGCTCGGCGTGTATTCCCCGCTCTCGATCATCGCCTTGCGCGTCGGCGAGCTCGCGCTCGCCCGTTCCGAATGGATCGGCGCCGGACCCTGATGGATGATGAATGCCCCGCCCTTCAGCGGGTTCAGCCGTAGATAGGCCAGGCGCGGGCTGATGGTCTCCAGCGGCGGATCGTAGAACCAGCTCGATCCGATCATCCCGGCCAGTTCGGGCCGCGTCTTGCAGATCGCAGCCGCCGTCGCCCAGGCGCGGTCCCAGCCGGCCTCGTTGAAGTCCGCCAGTTGCCGGCTCTCGGTGTGCACCTCCAGCCAAGGCTTCTTCCAGCCCTGCGCCCGAACATAGCTCACAAGCTGGGACCAGCCGTGGCCTTCGCGTCCGTTCCGCACCACCTGCCCCGGCCCCATCGGCGAGGACAGGTCGATCGTCTGGGTCAGGGCGCCCGGCACGCTGAGCACCAGCGCCATCCGCACATCCTTGGCCCAGTGATCGGCGTCATAGGCCGCATCCGTCTCGGCCGCGGCCGTCAGGAACTCGGCCATCTTGTCCAGCCAGTAGGGATACAGCTCCATCACCTCGCCCGGCAGCGCGGCCTGCTTGGCCCGCCCCGGCAGCTCCAGCGCCCAGGTCGCGACCAGCGCCCGACGCATCGCGTCGGTGGCGTCAGGGCCAAGAGCCTGATCGGCCGCATGCGCCGGCAGGTCGAAATTCCAGTGCGACGCCGATGCGACCGCGGGGTCCACGGCCTCGACCGAGGCGATATCGACCCGCGTCCGCTCTTCGGCGGTGAGGCGGTTCCGAACGGCGTTGAACGCCGCATTCTGGGTGTTCGAGAGCGTTTCCATGTCGGGAGCATGGCACACGCCGGTTGGCGAAGGCTTAAAGGCCGGCCCGGTCTCCTCCCTGTCGCGCAGCGATGGGGAGGTGGCTCGAAGCGAAGCGGAGAGACGGAGGGGTTCTTCGTGCGGCAAGAACCCCTCCACCACCCGCTAAGCGACGGGCGGTCCCCCTCCCCATCGGCCAAGCGGCCGACGTGGAGGAGACGGGTGACGTCGTCGCACCCCCGCGCTAAACCGCCCTCAATCCCTACATGGAGCCAAGCATGTCCATCACCGCCCGCCTGACCGAACTCGGCATCGATCTGCCCCAGCCCGCCGCGGCCGTGGCCAACTATGTGCCGTTCGTGCGCACCGGCAACCTGGTCCACATCTCGGGCCAGCTGTCGAACGACGCCTCGGGCGGCCTCAAGGGCACGGTCGGCGAGGACGTCACCCCGGAACAGGCCAACGCCGGCGCCCGCCT
>JAZKHL010000163.1:0-4001 GCA_040385365.1 Pseudomonadota bacterium
GGGATCAGGGCGGTGGTGATGACGATGTCCTGCTTCTTGATGTGCTCGCCGGTCAGGGCCGCTTGTTTGGCCTGATATTCCGGCGACATCGGCTTGGCGTAGCCGCCGGCGGTCTGGGCGTTCTTGAACTCCTCGTCCTCGACCGCGAGGAACTTGGCGCCCAGGGATTCGACCTGTTCCTTGGTCGCCGGGCGCACGTCGGTGGCCGTGACCACCGCGCCCAGACGCCGCGCCGTGGCGATGGCCTGCAGGCCCGCCACGCCGACGCCCATGATGAAGACCTTGGCCGGGGCGACCGTGCCCGCCGCCGTCATCATCATCGGGAAGCCCTTGCCATAGGCGTAGGCCCCCTCGATCACGGCGCGATAGCCGGCAAGGTTCGCCTGCGACGACAGGGCGTCCATGACCTGGGCCCGGGTGATCCGGGGCACGAACTCCATGGCGAAGGCGGTAACGTTGGCCCCGGCCATGGCCGCGACCGTATCCTTCTCGCGATAGGCGTCCAGCAGGGCGACCACGACCGCGCCCGGCTTCATCGCCGAAATCTCCTGCGCCGTCGGACCGCGCACCTTCAGCACCAGATCGGCGCCGTCCAGCACCGCGCGCGTGTCGGGTTTCACCACAGCGCCGGCGTCGACGTATTCGCTGTCGGGAATAGACGAGCCCAGGCCCGTGCCCGCCTCGACCGTCACGGTCGCGCCCAAGGCAGTGAATTTCTTCACGGTCTCCGGGGTGACGGCGCAGCGGGTCTCGCCCTCGCGGCGCTCCCGGGTCACGGCGATGGCTAAACCCACGCGAATCTCCCCATCCAAACTGGATCGGAGAACGTTAGGCGTTGGGGTGCGGTCGCGTCAAAGGCGCAGACCTAAAGGCGAGCGATAACGCCTCTCTCAGTGAGCGGGTGCTTTTCCGCCTTTGAGGAACAGGAAGCCGGCCACCGCCAGAACAACGCCGGCGATCAGGCCGCCGAAGAAGCTTCCGCCCGGCTGGAACCAGATCACCAGGAACAGCAGCAGCGAGGCGATCGCCAGCGAGCCCCATTTGAACAGGTTCTGCACCAGCGCCCAGGTCGTCGTCTGCTCCTCGATCGACATCGTCCCGTGGATATAGGCCTCCGCGTCGTGATCGGCGGCTTCGGTCGGGGTGTGATGGATGTGCGGTTCGGCCATGGGGAGGTGTCCGGTCGTGTCAGCGTTCAGGCGGGTCTTATAGCGATGCGGGGCGGCGGCTCAAGGGCTTGGGGCTCAACCCAGCGTCTCGAACTGATCGATCAGCCGTTCCAGTCGACGTGTGCCGATGGTCCAGAAAGCCGGGTCGCGGGGGTTGAGACCGAAGGGCTCCAAAGCCTCGACGTAGGTCTTCGTCCCACCGGCGGCGAGCAACTCGCGATACAGGGGCGCGAAACCGTCGGGGTCGGCGCGGCGGGTCTCCATCAGGGCAGCGACCAGCAGGTCTCCGAACGCGTAGGCATAGACGTAGAACGGCGAGTGGACGAAGTGGCTGACGTAGCTCCACCACGTCTCGTAGCCGGTATTCAGCGTCACGGCCGGGCCGAGCGAGGCGCCCATCTCCGCCAAGAAAAGTTCGCCTAGCCGGCCGGCCGAAACCTCGCCCTTGGTCCGTTCGTCGTGGAAGCGGGTCTCGAAGCGGTGGAACGCGATCTGGCGCACGACGGTGTTCAGACCGTCCTCGATCCGGCCGGCAAGCAGACCGCGTTGCTCGGCCTTGGGCGCCGTCGCCAGCAACCGGTCGAACGTCAGCCCCTCGGCGAAGATCGAGGCCGTCTCGGCGAGCGTGAGCGGCGTGTCGGCGAGTAAGGTGCCCTTCTCGGCCGCCAGGGTCTGGTGCACGCCGTGACCCAGTTCGTGGGCCAGGGTCAGGACGTCTCGCCGTTCGCCCATCCAGTTCAGGAAGACATAGGGGTGGCGATCGGCGGTCACCGGGTGGGCGTAGGCGCCGGACTGCTTGCCGGCCCGCGCGCGGCCGTCGATCCAGGGCTGGTCGAAGAAGCGGCCGGCGCGGTCGGCGAACTCGGAGCCGAGGTCGCCAAAGCTTTCCAGAACCAGCTCGCGGCCCTGAATCCAGTCGAAACCGCGCGGGGCGGTGGTCTCCAGCGGGGCGTTGCGATCCCACTGGTTCAGCGTCGCCTTGCCCAGGGCCCTGGCCTTCAGCGCGTAATAGCGGTGCGACAGTTTCGGATAGGCGGCGGCGACCGCGTCGGCCATGGCGTCGACCGCCTCGCCATCGACCTCATTGGCCAGGTGGCGGCTGTCGGCGGGGCGTTTGAAGCCGCGCCAGCGATCCTCCATCGCCTTGTCGGCGGCGACGGTGTTCAGCACCAGCGCCAGGGTCGAGGTGCGGGCCGCCAGCGCCGTGTTCAGCCCCTCGGCGGCGCTCCGACGCTTCGCCTCCTTCGGATCAGACAGTTGGTTCAAGGCTTCCGACAGCGTGAGGCTTTCCTTGCCGCTCTCCACGCGGAGCGCCGCCAAGGTTTCGTCGAACAGTCGGGGCCACTGGGCCGCGATCGGCATGCGTTCGGCGATAAAGGTTTCCAGCTCGGCGGACAGCTCATGCGGCTTCATGGCCCGGACGCGCCGCAGCCAAGGACGCCATTTCGCAGCTCCGGCGTGGGTGGAAACAGCCGCTTCGATCTCGGACTCCCCCAGCTGGTTGATCTCCAGCGTCAGCCAGACAGTCGGGGTGGCGATGGCGGTGATCTTCTCGCGCAGATCGGCCTCGAAGCCTTGCGCGCCCGCATCGTCGCGCGCCGTCGAGGCGGCAAGGAAGCTATAGGCTCCGAGCGCGCCGAGGCGTTCTGACGCCTGCTCATAAAGGCTGATCGCCCGATCCAGCGTCGCGCCGAGGGCGGCGGCGTCCGCGCGTTCTGCGACGAATCGGCCCTGCAAGCCGTTCAAATCCGTCACGGCCCTGCGCGCGGCGTCCAGGTCGGCTTCGATGCGGGCGTCCTCGCGCGACACATAGAGGTCGGACAGATCCCACAGCGGCGGCTCGGCGGGATCGGAATGGGGCGGGGCTTTGAAGGGCGCGTTCATGCCCTCGTTGTGGGGATGGTGAGCGAGCAACGCAACGGCGGCCGATCGCCCGTTAACCCTGCGCTCACCACGCCCCCCAACCCGATCTTCACCGCATCCGGGCTAAAACCGTCCCGAAACGAGCCAGTCGCGCTTCCCACGACGACGGCCGATCCGGTGATGAGGGTTCCCTATGGCCAAGACTGTTCTGGTGGTCGACGACGATCCGACCCAGCGCCGGCTGGTGCAGGCCGTGCTGGACCGCGAGGGCTATGCGGTGGTCCACGCCGGGTCCGGCGGGGAGGCCATCGATCGCCTGACGAAGGGCGGCGGGGCCGACGTCGTGCTGCTGGATCTGGTCATGCCGGGCATGAGCGGGATGGAAGCCCTGGCCGAAATCCGCACCGCCGGCGTCACCACGCCCGTCATCGTCCTGACCGCGAACGGTGGGATCGAGACCGTGGTCAAGGCCATGCAGGCCGGGGCCCAGGACTTCTTCATCAAGCCCGCAAGCCCGGAACGCATTCTGGTCGGCATCAGGAACGCCCTTCAACTAACCCAGCTAACCGCAGAGGTCGGGCGGCTGAAGAAGCACGTTGCCGGCCGCGTGACCTTCGCCGATCTGGTCGGCGACAGCCGGCCGATGCAGATGGTCAAGGCGCTGGGAGGCCGGGCCGCCAAGTCGTCGATCCCGGTCCTGATCACGGGCGAGAGCGGCGTCGGCAAGGAGGTTATCGCTCGGGCTTTGCACGGCGCCAGCGATCGCGCCGGCAAGCCGTTCGTCGCCGTCAACTGCGGGGCCCTGCCCGTCAATCTGGTCGAGTCGATCCTGTTCGGCCACGAGAAGGGGTCGTTCACCGGCGCCTCCGACAAGCATCTGGGCAAGTTCGCCGAAGCGAACGGCGGCACGCTGTTCCTGGACGAGATCGGCGAACTGCCGCTGGACATGCAGGTCAAGCTGCTGCGCGC
>JAZKHL010000164.1:0-43063 GCA_040385365.1 Pseudomonadota bacterium
CTCTACGACCAGATCGTCGAGCAGGGCTGCGTCGTGTCCGAAAGCCCGATGGGCGTCCGCGCCCAGGCGCGCGACTTCCCGCGGCGCAACCGAATCATCTCGGGCCTGTCGCGCGGAATCATCGTGGTAGAGGCGGAACTCCGCTCCGGCTCACTGATCACCGCCCGGCTTGCGGGCGAACAGGGACGCGACGTCTTCGCCGTCCCGGGCTCGCCGCTCGACCCCCGCTCCAAGGGGCCGAACGAGCTGCTGCGTCAGGGCGCCATCCTGTGTGAGGGCGTCGAGGATGTCCGTCGCGCCTTCGAGACCCTGCGCTCCCTGCGAGAATCGCCGCCCGAATCGCCTTTCAGCGACACGCCCGATGAGGTCGATCAGGCCTTCCTCGATCGCGTCGCCGACCTGTTGTCGCCCACGCCGACCCCGCGCGATGAGATCGCCCGCGCACTGAACGCACCGATCGGCGCCGTCGCCTCGGCCCTGCTAGAGCTCAGCCTCGCCGGCCGCGCGACTCTGCTGCCCGGCGGTTCAGCCTCGATCTAGGCGGGTCGGCGGCGCGCCGTCGGCATCTCGATCGGCTCGTCCTTCAGCCGCTCGGCCGCCAGGGCCGCCGCGCTGTCCAGCAACTGCGCCAGGGGCTCGTCGCTCGCCCACCGCGCCATCTGCGCAAGTTCCAGCGCCATGGCGCCGATGTATTCCCGAACCGGATACTCGGGAACCTCGTCCGTTCGAGCCGCAGCCTTTGCGCCTTCGCCGTGGGCCGTCTCGATCCGCTGGATGGGCATGATGCATGGTTCCCTGAAGCCGTGTTTAGTTATGATACAACCTATGGATAGTTGGCAACCTAAACGCGAGAAAGTCCGTCGGGTTTCGCCTGATTGACATGCGACCCGCGTCCAACCACGTTCTGCCCCCCTCCTCCCCAGACTGAGCCGTAATGAATCTCGTCATCGTCGAGAGCCCCGCCAAGGCCAAGACCATCAATAAATACCTCGGCTCCGGCTTCGAGGTTCTCGCCTCCTACGGCCATATCCGCGACCTGCCGTCCAAGGACGGGTCGGTGAAGCCCGACGAGGATTTCGCCATGGAGTGGGAGGTCGACGCCCGCGCCGCCACCCGCATGTCCGAGATCGCCGCCGCCGCCAAGCGCGCCGACCGCGTCATCCTGGCCACCGACCCCGACCGCGAGGGCGAGGCCATCAGCTGGCACGTGCTGGAGGTTCTGAACAAGAAGAAGGCGCTGAAGGACACGCACGTCGAACGCGTCACCTTCAACGCCATCACCAAGTCGGCCGTGCTGGAGGCCATGGCCAATCCGCGCCAGATCGACATGGAGCTGGTCGAGGCCTATCTGGCCCGCCGGGCGCTGGACTATCTGGTCGGCTTCACCCTGTCGCCCGTGCTGTGGCGAAAGCTCCCCGGCGCCCGCTCGGCCGGCCGGGTCCAGTCGGTCGCCTTGCGCATCGTCGTCGATCGCGAGCTGGAGATCGAACGCTTCAAGGCTCAGGAATACTGGTCGGTCGAGGCCGACCTCGCCGCCGACAGCCCGCCGTTCACCACCCGTCTGGTCAAGCACGCCGGCAAGCGGATCCAGCGTCTGGACATCCCGTCGGAGGCCATCGCCTTCGCCGCCCGCGACGCGATCAAGGCCGGCGACTTCACCATCAAGTCGATCGAGAAGAAGCCGGTCCGCCGTTTCCCCTCCCCGCCCTTCACCACCTCGACCCTGCAACAGGAGGCATCGCGCAAGCTCGGCTTCGACGCCCAGCGCACCATGCGCGCGGCCCAGAAGCTGTACGAGGGCGTCGACGAGACCGGCGGCCTGATCACCTATATGCGGACCGACGGCGTGCAGACGACGCCCGAGGGCATCGCCCAGGCCCGCGAGGTCATCGGCGAAACCTTCGGCCCCGCCTTCGTCCCGGCCGAGGCCCGCTACTACAAGACCAAGGCCAAGAACGCGCAAGAAGCGCACGAGGCGATCCGCCCCACCAACATCGCCCGCCGCCCCGACTCCCTGCGCCTCGAAAGCGACCTGCAACGCCTCTATGAGCTGATCTGGAAGCGGATGGTCGCGTCCCAGATGGAGGCCGCTCGTCTGGATCGCACCACGGTCGACGTCGAGACCCCCGACGGGCTGACGGGCCTGCGCGCCACCGGCCAGGTCGTCACCTTCGACGGCTTCCTGGCGGTTTACGAGGAAGGCCGCGACGAGAAACAGAAGGGCGCCGAATCCGAAGAGGACGACGACACCGCCCGCCTGCCTGCCCTCAAGGAGGGCGCCAAGGCCAAGGTCGAAGCCGTCCGCACCGACCAGCATTTCACCGAGCCCCCGCCCCGCTATTCCGAGGCCACCTTGGTCAAGAAGCTGGAAGAGCTCGGCATCGGCCGTCCCTCGACCTACGCCTCCATCCTGACGACGCTGCGCGACCGCGAATACGTTCGCATGGACAAGAACCGCTTCATCCCCGAGGACAACGGCCGCCTGGTCACCGCCTTCCTGGAACAGTTCTTCGGCCAGTGGGTCGAATACGACTTCACCGCCGCGCTGGAGACCCAGCTGGACGAGGTCTCGGCCGGCGACGCCGACTGGAAGGCGCTTCTGCGCGAGTTCTGGTCCAAGCTGAAGCCCGCGACCGCCGCCGTCCTGGAACGTCAGGGCGTCATCGACGAGCTGGACGAGGTCATCGGCCCCTTCCTGTTCCCGCCCAAGGAAGACGGGTCCGACGCCCGCCTGTGCCCCCTGTGCAAGTCCGGCCGCCTGCATCTGAAGGCCAGCTTCAAGATGCGGTCGTCCTTCATCGGCTGCTCCAACTATCCCGAATGCCGCTACACGCGCGGCTTCGGCGCCGGCGAGAACGCGGGCGAAGAGGCTGGCGGCGACCGCGATCTGGGCATCGACGAAGCGACCGGCCAACCCGTCGCCCTGAAGATCGGCCGCTTCGGCCCCTACGTCGAAACCTCCGTCCCCGGCGAGGAGAAGCCCAAACGCTCCTCCCTGCCCAAGGGCTGGTCGCCGGCGACCCTCACCCTGGAACAGGCCGTGCGCCTGCTCGCCCTGCCCCGACCCGTCGGCGATCACCCGGAGGACGGCAAACCGATAACCGCCGGTCTCGGCCGCTACGGACCCTTCATCCTGCACGCCGGCACCTACGCCAACGTCGCCGACATCGACGAGGTGTTCGACATCGGCCTGAACCGCGCGGTCGTCCTGCTGGCCGAGAAACGCGCCGGCAAGTTCGCCGGTCGCGGCGCGGCGGTGGCCCCACTTAAGGACCTCGGCGCCCACCCCGAAACCGGCGATCCTGTCCACGTCATGGCCGGCCGTTTCGGTCCCTATGTGAAGTCCGGCAAGATCAACGCCACCCTGCCGAAAGGCACGGCGCCGGAGGACATGACGATGGAGGTTGCGGTGCCGTTGCTGGCGGCGCGTGCTCTGGTCGCGCCGAAGGGCAAGAAGGCCCCGGCCAAGAAGGCGGCGGCGCCAAAGGCCGCTGCGGCGAAGAAGCCCGCCGCGAAGAAGGCTGCCGCCAAGAAAGCTCCGGCGAAGAAGAAATCCGTCAAAGCCAGCGGCTGAAAAAGCTGTCTCCTCCCAGTCGCCGAAGGGCGATGGGGAGGTGGATCGACGGCGATAGCCGACGAGACGGAGGGGGCGACTCGGTCTCACCAAGCAAGCACCCGTCAGCCCTAACTTCACACACCATCTCGTCCCCCTCCGTCACGGCGCGAAGATGCGCCGCGCCACCTCCCCCTTCGCTGCGCGAACAGGGAGGAGAAATTGAGCCATCATCTTTGTTCTTGCTTTGTTCCACGTGGAATACTAGCCTCTCCTCATGCCCACCCGCCCCACGCCGACGAAAGGACGCGGCGCCCGCACCAACGCCTCCGGCCGCTACGAAACCGTCGCGCACGAGGATTTCGACGACGGCTGGACAGCGGATGACGAAACGCCACACCCGCTCCGCACGACGCTGACGCCCGAACATGCCCGCGCGATCATCACGAAGAACACCAGTCCTGACATCGGCTTCGACCGCTCGATCAACCCCTATAAAGGCTGCGAACATGGCTGCATCTACTGCTACGCCCGTCCATCCCATGCCTGGATGGGCCTATCCCCGGGCCTGGATTTCGAAAGCCGGCTCTTCTTCAAACCCGAGGGACCGCGTCTCCTGGAACAGGAACTCGCGGCCCGTCGGTACATCTGCAAGCGCATCCACATAGGCGGAAACACCGACCCCTATCAGCCGGTCGAGCGCACGCAGAAGATCACGCGCGGCCTGCTGGAAGTGCTCCAACGATTCAACCAGCCCTTTTCCATCATCACCAAATCGAATCTGATCACCCGCGATGTGGATATCCTGGGCCCGATGGGCCGCGACCGTCTGGCCAGCGCCTTCGTCTCGATCACGACGCTGGACCGCGATCTCGCCCGCACGATGGAACCCCGCGCCGCCACGCCCGCCCGTCGCCTCGACGCCGTGAAGCGCCTCGCCGACGCCGGCGTTCCCGTCGGCATCGGCTTCGCTCCGGTCATCCCCGGCCTCAACGATCATGAGTTGGAGGCGGTGCTGGAAGCGGGAGCCAAGGCCGGGGCGACGACGGCCATGTATGTGACCCTGCGCCTGCCGCTGGAGATCAAGACCCTGTTCCAGGAATGGCTGGCCGACGCACGACCCGACCGCGCGGGCCGCGTCATGTCCCTGATCCGCCAGACCCGGGGCGGCAAGGACTACGACCCCGACTGGTCCCAGCGTATGAAGGGTACGGGCCCTGTGGCCGACCTGATCGGGGCGCGCTTCAAGGCCGCCGTCAAACGCTACGGTCTCGACAGCCCCCGCCACGATCTCGACGTCACCCGGTTCCGCGTCCCCGCCGACGCCCGGCCCCAGTTGGAGCTGTTCGGATAAAGCCCGGCCTTACTTCATGAGTCCGGCGGTCCGAAGCGCCTGCTCGATCACGGCGGCGACTCCGGTCGCAGGACTGGCGGAGGGACTGGCGACAGGCGGGGGCTCGACACGACGCGTCGGCTTGTCGATTGCCCGGACCTTGGGCTTCGTGCCGTTCGCGGGCCTGACGGATGCGGCCTTCGATGGCTGTGCGATACCCCACCCCAACGCGATCTCCAGACTGGACGAAACGCCGACTTCCAGAAGGAACGGCCCCGCCGTACCGCTGCCGTCGATGCCGCCCGCGCTCAGCGGCGTCCCGTGCCCCATCCCGGGAATCCGGTGCAGTTCGACCACGGGATCTCCATCCGGCGTCAGCCAGACCAGGAAGTCGCGCCCGGACGGCGTGCGCGCCGTGACCGGCGGGCCTGCGACGCCGTGAACATTGGCCCATTGAGCGGCCAGGGCCTCGCCCGCCCCCGGCCTCACGACGGCGTCCGACTGCCCATGCCAGATCGAGATGGGCGGCCATGGCCCTACGCCGCCCGAGGCGTTCCGGACGGCGTCGCCGGCCGCCAGGGCCCCGGCCGTGCGAGCACTGTTCATCGCTGCGAAGGCTTCCGACATCGACCGAGCCGAGCCATAGGGCAGGCCTGCGATCACGGCTCCGCCCGCGAACGTCTCCGGATAGGTCGCCAGCATCACGGCCGTCATCGCCCCACCCGCCGACAGACCCGTCACGAAGACCTTGCCCGCATCCAAGTCGTATTCGCGGATCGCATGATCGACCATGGCGACGATCGACGCCGCCTCTCCGCCGGCGCGTGCGATGTCGCCCGGCTCGAACCAGTTGAAACACAGGTTGGCGTTGTTGCTCCGGGTCTGCTCGGGACACAGCAAGGCGAAGCCGAACCGGTTCGCCAGGGTGATCCAGCCACTACCGGAGGCATAGGCCTCCGCCGTCTGACCACAGCCGTGAAGAACGACGACCAGGGGCGCGTTCGTCGCGAGACCCTCCGGCACATGAACCCACATTTTTAGCGCCCCCGGATTGGGCGCGAACGCGCCTGCGTCCCTCAGCTGACCGGACCCAGCAAGCTGCGGCTCGAACGTTCCGGACTGGCGTTTCAGTGCGGCGAGCGTGTTTCCGAGGCTGGGCAATGGCATCTCCTGGTCAAACCGACAGGGGTCCAACCCTCAGATGGATATTGCGATGCAACATTTCATGCTGCAAGTGCACATTAGGGAATCAGACGTCTGACCTTGTGGATGCCCTGCGGCGGCGATCCCGAAATCAGCGTCGGAATATGCCCACCAGTTCCACATGGGCGGACCACAGGAACTGGTCCACCGGCGTCACCGTTTCCAGTCGAAATCCGGCCTCGATCAGCATTTTGGCGTCCCGCGCGAAAGTCGTCGGGTTGCAGGATACGCCCACCACGACCGACGCCTTGGTCCCCGCGATCTGCGCCGTCTGGTCGATGGCGCCGGCCCTCGGCGGATCGAAGACGATGGCCTCGCAGCCTTTCAGGTCATACGGCGTCAGCGGCCGCCGGAACAGGTCGCGCGCCTCCGCCGTGATGGGCTTCATCCCCTTCGCCGACCCGATTCCCGCCTTCAGCGCCGCGATGCCTGCCGCCGAGGCGTCGGCCGCGACCACGCTTGCGACCGTCGCCAGAGGGAAGGTGAAGGTCCCCGCCCCGCAGAACAGGTCGGCGACCTTCCTGGCCCCCTTCACCGCCGCCACGGCGCGCGCGGTCATGGCGTCCTCCGCCTCAGGCACAGCCTGCAGGAAGCCGCCAGGCGGTAAAGGCACAGTCGCGGGCCCGAATCGTACGCGCGGCTGGCGTTCCATCATCAGCACATCGCCGGCCAGGCTCAGCCGCGCGATGTCCGCCTCCCGCGCCGCACGGATCGCCTGCATCCGCCGATCAGCCGACAGCCCGCCTGTCTTGCGTTCGATTCCTGTGACATCGACGTCCAGCCCGTCCAGCGTCCAGGTCACATGCAGGGTCGGGGCAGACTTGGGATGCTCCAGAAAGGCCGCCGCCACCTTGGCCAGAGCCGGAAACGCCGCGACCAGCCGGGAATCCGCCACCGGGCAGACAGATACCTCCACCAGCCGCCAGGATTTCCGCGCCTTGAAGCCCAGCACCACCCGCCCGTCGTCCAGCCTCCGCGCATGCAGCGCCAGCCGCCGCCGCGTGCCCGCCGGAACGGCCACCGTGGCCTCGACCTCCGTCTCGATCCCGGCCCGCGCCAAGGCGCCGATCACCTGATCCCGCTTCCAGTCCAGATAAGGCCCCGCCGCCCAGTGCTGCAGAGAGCAGCCACCGCAATCGCCATAATGCGGCGAGACCGGCGCGACCCGGTCCGGACTGGCGACCAGGATCTCGGGCGTCTCCATCCGCCCATCGACAACCGCGCCCCGCACCGTCTCGCCGGGCAGGGTCAGGGGCGCGAAGACGGGACCGCCCGACGTTTCGGCCACGCCGTCCCCCTGCCCGGCCACCCGGGCGATCTGCAGCGTCATGGTCATCGCGGGCTTCTAGCCTCCCGCAACGCCGATCGGAAACCTGAACGAAGATGAACGGCCAACTCAAAGGGCGTTCAGGTTGGCAGGTCTATTTCTGGTCTCAACAAGACGCAGCGCATCGCGGCGTCGGAACAGGGGTTTGCTTCCATGACCGCCTTCTTCGTCAAGTCCGCCGCCGCCATCGCCGCCCTCGCGGCCGCCGCGACGCTGGTTCCCGCCGCCGCTTCGGCCCAGTCCTATGGCTACGGCTCGAACTATAGCTCGGGTTACAGCCAACCCTACGGCTACAACAACAGCAGCGGCTACAGCAACGGCGGCTACAGCAACAACGGCTACGGCCAGACCTACGATCGCTGCCAGACCTATACGCAGGGCCGCACCGGCGCCGGCGTGGTCATCGGGGGCGGCCTTGGCGCCGTCGCCGGATCGCAGATCGCCGGCCGTGGCAATCGCACCGAGGGCTCGATCATCGGCGGCGTGCTCGGCGCGGTCATCGGCGCCCAGGTCGGTCGCGCCTCCAACGAAGGCTGCCGCTCGAACGGTTACCAGAGCCAGGGCTACAGCCAGGGCCAGACCTACTACAGCAACAACGATCGCTACGACGATCGCGCATCGTCCTCGGGCTACTACGACGATCGCGGCTACCGGGACGACCGTCGCTCCAACGATCGGCGCTATGACGACCGCCGCGATAGCCAGTACGACAGCGGCTATCAGATCAGCCCCGACGGCCGATACTATTACGATCCGCGTCGCGGCTGGTTGCCGCGCTGAGATCGACCAGATCGCGGCCCTGATTAGTTTTCAGCCCCCCTGTCGATCAGGGTCGTGACGGAGCCGCCGGTGGAGCAATCCGCCGGCGGTTTTCTTATTTGAAAAAGGGGTCGCTAACGCTCGACGCGCGGCGTCTCGCTGCTTGAGCGACGGGGCCTTCTCCCTCCCCTTCATGGGGAGGGACCGCGAGCGTCAGCGAGCGCGGGTGGGGTCCGAACTGTGAGTGCGCACTTCCGACACTTCCCCACCCGGCTTCGCCTTCGGCTCAGCGTCCCTCCCCATGAAGGGGAGGGAGAGCTCATCTGTCGCGTCGCGCCCACAGCAGGAACTCGACATTGCCGTCGCCGCCGGTGATGGGGCTTTCGGTCGTCGCTTGTACCGACCACCCCAAACCCTCGAGCCAGTGGGACACCCGCTGGACGGCCCCGGTCTGAGCCTCCACGTCCTTGACCAGCCCGTTCTTGCCGACGTCGCCCGGGCCGTCGCCCTCGAACTGGGGCTTGACCAGGGCGATCAGGTCCGCTCCGTCCGCCGCGAGCGCCAGCGCCGCCGGAAGCGCCTTCGCCAGCCCGATGAAGCTGACGTCGCAGACGATCAGGCCGGGGGCGTCGGGGATCAGGTCGGCATCAAGGATGCGGACGTCGGTCTGCTCCAGACTGACCACCCGGGGATCGCCGGAAACCTTCGGGCTCATCTGGCCGGACCCCACATCCACGGCGAAGACCTTGGCCGCGCCGCGCGCCAGACAGACCTCGGTGAAACCGCCGGTCGAGGCGCCGACGTCCAGCACGACACGGCCCTCGACCGCGACGGGCCACAGGGTCAGGGCGTGATCCAGCTTGACCCCGCCCCGCCCGACCCAGCCGTGCGCCTCGATGACGGTCACGACGCTGTCGGCGCCGACGCCCTGCGAGGCCGCCCGTGCAGGATGACCGTCGATCATGACGCCGCCGGCCTTGATCGCGGCCTGGGCGCGGGATCGGCTATCAACCAGACCGCGCGAAACCATCATTTGGTCCAGCCGGGTCCGGGGCCCGAAATCAGCCAAGATCGGCCAGCCTCGCCAGCGCCGCTTCCAGCCTCGCCTTGCCGGCCTCGGCCTCGGCCAGCTTGGCGCGTTGCTCCTCGATGACGGCGGGCGCGGCGCGTTCGACGAAGTTGGGGTTGCCCAGCTTCTTCATTACGTGACCGATGTCGCTGTCGAAGCCCGCGATGTCCTTCGTCAGGCGCGCGCGTTCAGCGGTCAGGTCGATCAGATCGGAGACCGACAACGCGCCCATCCCGCCCGGCAGCGGGAAACGGACGGACTCACCCGGAAGACCGCCCTCGAACGCCAGCGACAGCTCGACGCGTGCAAGCGAAGCGATCAGCGAGGCATTATCGCCGCAGACCGTCAGCATCAGCGGATCGTCACTCTGGATCGAGAGCGCGGGTCGCGCGCCCGGCGGCACGTTCAGATCGGCGCGGAGCGAGCGGATCGCGGTGACCGTCTCGATGAGCATGCCGATCTCGGCCTCCGCGCCCGCGTCGATGAAGGCGTCGGGCAGCGCCGGCCACTCGGCGCCGATCAGCATCGGCTCGTCGCGAGGCGCGCCCTCTTTGCCGAGCTCGGCCCACAGTTCCTCGGTGATGAAGGGCATGACGGGGTGGAGCAGCTTCAGCGTCTGGTCCAGCGTCCAGGCGGTCATGGCGCGGGTCTCGGCCTTGGCGGCCTCGTCAACTCCGTTGAACACCGGCTTGGCCAGCTCCAGATACCAGTCGCAAAAGACGTTCCAGACGAAGCGGTAGAGCGCCGAAGCGGCGTCATCGAAGCGGCCGCCCTCGATCGCCTCGGAGACCTGGCGTTCGGCCTTGGTCAGTTCGCCACGGACCCAGCGGTTGATGGTCTGGCCGACAGTGGCGGGGTCGAAACCCTCCACGCGGCGGGCTTCGTTCAGCTCACTGAAGCGGGCGGCGTTCCACAGCTTGGTGCCGAAGTTGCGATAGCCCTCGATGCGCTGGCGGCTCAGCTTGATGTCGCGCGTGCCCGACAGGATGGCCATGGTGAAGCGCAGGGGATCGGCCCCCAGCTCATCGATGATCACAAGAGGATCGATCACGTTCCCCTTGGATTTGCTCATCTTCTGGCCCTTTTCGTCGCGGACGAGGCCATTGATGATGACGCGCTTGAACGGCACCTCGTCCATGAAATGCAGCCCCATCATCATCATCCGGGCGACCCAGAAGAAGATGATGTCGGCGGCGGTCACGAGGTCGCTGGTCGGATAGAACCGCTTCAGGTCGTCGGTGTCCTCGGGCCAGCCCATGGTCGAGAAGGGCCACAGGGCGGAGGAGAACCAGGTGTCGAGGACGTCCTCGTCCTGGGTCAGGGTTTTGCCGCCCGCCTGGGCGATCGCCTCGGCTTCGGTCTCGGCGACATAGATCTTGCCGTCGGCGTCATACCAGGCAGGGATGCGGTGGCCCCACCACAGCTGGCGGCTGATGCACCAGGGCTCGATGTTGCGCAGCCATTCGAAATAGATCTTCTCGTACGACTTCGGCTCGAACACCGTATCGCCCTGCTCCACCGCTTTCAGCGCCGGCTGGGCCAGGGTGTGGGCGTCGACGTACCACTGATCCGTCAGCCACGGCTCGATGACGACGCCCGAGCGGTCGCCGTGCGGGAGGACGTGGCGCGTCTTCTCGATCTCGCGCAGCCAGCCCTCTTCCTCGGAGCGGGCCACGATGGCCTTACGCGCGGCGAAGCGGTCCATGCCATCGTACTCGGCGGGCACGTCGGACGTGTCTGCGCAGGTGATGCGAGCGAAGGCGTCGAGGATGTTCAGCGCCTCAAGCCCCGCCCGCTTTCCAACCTGGAAGTCGTTGAAATCATGGGCCGGGGTGATCTTCACGGCACCCGAGCCCTTGGTCGGATCGGCATAGTCGTCGGCGACGATCGGGATACGGCGGCCCACAATCGGCAGGGTCACGAACTTGCCGACCAGCCCCGCATACCGCGCGTCGTTCGGATGCACGGCCACGCCCGTGTCGCCCAGCATCGTCTCCGGCCGGGTGGTGGCCACGACGATGAAGTCGCGCGTCTCCCACTCCGTCGCCACACCCTCGTCGTCGAACGCGACCGGGTGTTCGTAGGTGACGCCGTCGGCCAGCGGATAGGCGAAATGCCAGTAGGCGCCCTCGACCTCGCGCTGCTCAACCTCCAGGTCGCTGATGGCCGTCTGGAACTGCGGATCCCAGTTCACCAGCCGCTTGTCGCGATAGATCAGCCCATCCTGATGCAGCTTGACGAAAACCTTGCGGACGGCGGCGTTCAACCCCTCGTCCAGGGTGAACCGCTCACGGCTCCAGTCGCACGACGCGCCAAGGCGACGCAGCTGCTGGACGATGGTGCCGCCGCTTTCAGCCTTCCAGTCCCAGACCTTCTGCACGAAGGCCTCGCGGCCCATGTCGCGGCGACCGACGTTGCCCTGGGCCGCCAGCTGGCGCTCGACCACCATCTGGGTGGCGATGCCCGCGTGGTCAGTACCGGGCAGCCACAGCACCGACTTGCCCTTCATCCGGTGATAGCGGGCCAGGATGTCCTGAAGCGTGTTGTTCAGCGCGTGGCCGATGTGAAGCGAGCCCGTCACGTTCGGCGGTGGGATGACGATCGAATAGGCCTCGGCGGCGCCGTCCGTCCTGGGCGCGAAGGCGCCGGACGCCTCCCACTGGTCGTAGAGGCGGGGCTCGGCGGCCGTGGGGTCGAAGGTTTTCTCGAGCATGGTCGGTGTCGTTTCGGCTTGGAGCCTCATCTCCCACCGTGCACCCCGGCGAAGGCCGGGGTCCAGATCACGGACCGGATCGCTGGGATGGCGCACCGGTAATCCGCGTCGGCGAGCGAGTTCTCCATCTGGATCCCGGCCTTCGCCGGGATGCACGGTGGAGGAAAAGCAGAAGGGGCGGCCCCGTCGGAGCCGCCCCTGGTGGTCTTAGTGGCTGGTGGCGCCAAGGGCTAGGCGGAGCGGGAGATCCGTTCGACTTCCTTCTTCACCGCCGCCTCGACGATGCCGGGCAGATTGGCGTCGAGCCAGTCCTTCAGCATCGGCCGCAGCAGGGCGCGGGCCAGGTCGTCGATGGTGGGGCCGGTGCCGCCGGTCGGCGTCGGCTCAGGCGCGCGGAAGGCGGCGCTGAGGCCGGCGAAGGCCGAAGCGGCGCTGGCGGAGGCCGTCTCGCCGACCAGGGCCTCATGATCGACGGACGAGGTGCTTGGCGCGGGTTCGTGATGCACGGGCGTGGGCTCCGGCGCGGTGAAGGCGGTGGGGAAGGGCTCGGGCTCCGGCTCATCGGCGGGTGCGTGAACGTCCAGATCGCCGATGGTTTCGGCCGGAGGCGACTCGTAGCGATCGGTGAGATCGAAGATTTCCTCTTCCTCGACCGGCTCGGGCTCCTGCATGGACGGCGTTTCATCCATCAGGGCGGGCGAGGCCTCGACCGGCGCGGGCTCAGGCTCGGCCGGCGCGGCGGCGGGGGCGTCGTCTTCGGAAATGATCCGGCGAATGGACGCCAGGATCTCTTCCATCGTCGGTTCTTGGGCAGTGGTGTCGGTCATGAGCAAGCCTTCGAAGAACCTGCGCGGCGCATCTGACGGCGCGCGACAGAAGATGGGAACGAGGCCGACGATCCGCCCTGCCCCTTTTTCATTTCGTCGCATCAACGCCCGTTGGAATCAACGACCGTTTTTCGCGTGGCTGGTTAATCGGCGCGGGGCGCTGTCTGAACGACCTCGGACTTCAGCTGGGTGTCGATCGGCGCATCCTCGGTGTTGTTCGCCGGAGTGACGGGCGGCGAGGCGATCCGGTCCAGTGTCTCGACCAGGCCGTCCCACGGCAAGGCGCCGCGATTGCGGACGCGCGCGGCGTTCTCGGCCGGATCGTAGATTTCGATGCCGGGAGACAGGTCTTCGCCGCTCAATCGGCCCATGGCGGTCAGCAAAGAAGCCTGGGCGACATACTGGTTCCGGGTGGCGACGGCGAGGTTGATCTCCGCGTTCCGCAGCTCCAGTTCGCCGTTCAGGACGTCGAGCGTGGTGCGCAGCCCGACCTGCTGCTCCTGACGCACGCCCTCGGCGGCGACGCGGGCGGCGCTGACACCCGCCACCCCGGCCTGAAGCTGGGCGCGTGTGGAGATGACGTTGGCGTAGGCGCTGCTGACGTTCTGGAGCACGGCGCGGCGTTGGCGTTCGATCTCGATCTGCGCGGCGTTGGCCTGTTCCAGGGCCTGGGCCACGCGCGACCGGTTCAGCCCGCCGGTGAACAGGGGCACAGACAGGCTGACGCCGGCCTGGAACTGGCTCGTCCGGTCCGACAGGTCAAAGCCGCTGATGGGCGTGGAACCACCGTAGGAAGAACTCAAGCCGACGGACGGCAAAAAGGCCGACTTGGCCTGTGCGTGGCGGGATTCGGCGGCCGCGAGGTCGTATTGAGCGGCGATGACGTCGGGGTTCTCGACCAGGCCGATATCCAGGGCCGCGTCGAAGTCGGTCGGCACGCCAGGCAGCGGCGGCGGCGTTTCCAGACTGGCCGGAGCCTGACCGACCACGGCGGCGTAGGCGGCGCGCGACACCGAAAGCTGGGCCTGGGCGCCCGCCAGATCGGCCTCGGACTGGGCCAGACGCGCCTCGGACTGGGACACGTCGGTGCGGGTGATTTCGCCGACTTCGAAACGGGCGTTGGATTCGTCGAGCTGGCGACGCAGGACGCCCAGGTTGGCCTCGCGGATGCGCAGGATCTCCAGATCGCGCTGCACGTCGACATAGACCTGGATCACCGAGGCCAGGACCTGCTGCTCGATGCTGCGCAGGGACTCACGGCCGCTGCGGACATTGGCCTCCGCCGCGTCGATGCCGCGGGCGATGCGACCGCCGGAATACAGCGTCTGGCTCACGCCGATGCTGGCGCCGACCGAGTCGTTCTCGTTGATGTTATCGGAGGGCGCCGTTTCGAACGGGCCGTTGAACAGACCGTCGCCGTTCAGATCGACACCGGCCGAGTTGGGCAGATCGGTGCGAGAGTAGCTGGCGCTGCCGCTGACGCTCACTTCGGGGCGCAGACCCGCGCGGGCCTGGGGCACGGTCTCGTCCAGCGCCCGCTGGTTGGCCCGCTGGGCCTGGAGCGTCGGATTGGTGCGATAGGCCAGGGCGATCGCTTCCTGCAGCGTCTCGGCCCAGGCGGGCGCGGCCAGACCTGCCGTGACGGCGATCAGGGCGACCGAAGCGAGCGCACGCGAGCGTTTGAACATGACCGTTTCCTGCAAGGCGTCGCGAACGGCGCCGGTATCGTCTGGGTTGGCGTAGTGGGGAAGACGCCTAGGTTACGCCAGTTAAGTTTTTTTCACGCGACCGCCAGTCCGCTCCGTCGCTCGAACCGGCGATTAGAGCGCGAACGCCGGCGCGGGTGACATTTCGGCCAGCACCGGCGGCGCGGCGTCGAACAGCTCGCGGCGGGACACGCCTTCGCGACCCTTCACATAGAGCACGGCCCGACCGTTGGGGCCGGTCCGCTCGACCACGGCCAGACGACCACCGACGCGCAGCGCGTTCAGCCAGGCCGTGGGACGCGCCGCGACGGCGCCTTCAGAGATGATCATGTCCCAGTCGGAACCGGTCGGCTGGGTCAGGGGGCCGACGGCCGTGCCGACACCCGCCTCGGCGAGCGCGGGCCTGACGAGGTCCAGAACCGATGCATCCGCTTCCTGGGCGGTCACTGCAACGCCCATGGTCGCAAGCACGGCCGCAGCATACGGCCCTGCGACGGCCAACGCCGTTTCGCCCGCTCGTGCATCCAGGGCCTGGATCAGCTTGGCGACCTCGCGAGCCTGCATCAGGCGGCGGTCGCCCGCGATCTCGACCTCGACCTCGCCATAGGCCGCGAAGGCCTTGTCGGGAGCGCAAAAGCGTTCGCGAGGCACCGACAGCAGCGCGGCCTGAAGCGTCCGATCTGTGACGTCGTTCACCCGCACCTGCGAATCCACCATGACCTTGCGTGCGGCGGCGAAATCCATGGTGGGTATCCTGACGGCGAAGGGTGCGAAAACTGGCGCGCTTATAGGTCCGCGCGTCGCAACCGACAATCCGCGTTGCAGCCACAGGACCGATCTGATAGCGAACGCCCCTCGCGATCTGGGGGCCTTGTTTTCATGGCCCTACGGCCTGATGGCGGAGTGGTGACGCAGAGGACTGCAAATCCTTGCACCCGGGTTCGATTCCCGGTCAGGCCTCCATCGCGATCTCATTGAGATCACGAGATATTCGTTAGATCGGCGCGGTGATCCAGCCGATCGCTCCGGCGCCGCCGACGGCCGCCGCGACCATCGCCACCGCGATGGCGATCCGCATGTTGCGGCCCATGAAACCTAGAATGCCAGCCATGTCGTCCTCCCCGGACCCGCATAGCGACACGGAAATCGACGTTCATCAAGGTGGATGAAGCGTTAACACGCTGATTGCGCGGCACTGTCAGCGAATCGACACAGCCTGGAGCTGATACAGGGCCAGGGCGCTGCTCACGGCGACGTTCAGCGAGTCGAAACCGCCCGCCATGGGGATGCCGACGGTCCGCAATCGCCGGAGGATGTCCGGCGGCAGCCCCGGACCTTCAGAGCCGACCAATATCGCCTGACGACTGCCTCGCCGCACCGAAACCAACGGCTCGTCCGCGCCCGGCGAGAGGGCGATGATCTCGAAGCGCGCCTCGATCAGCGTATCGATCAATGCCCCCAGCGAGGCCGCTTGGGCGCTCGGGGTGCGCAGCACCGCTCCGACCGAAACGCGGATGGCCTTGCGATAGAAGGGGTCGCAGCAGCGGTCGTCGCGCAACACAGCCGCCGCCCCGAACGCCGCCGCGTTGCGGAAAAGGCCGCCCATGTTGTCGTGATTGCCGATGCCGGAGCAGGCCAGCACGACGCAGGTCTCCGGCAGTTCCGCCAGTACGGCCTCGACGGATCGCGGAGCAGGCTTCGCCCCCAGCCCCAGCAGGCCGCGATGCAGCGGGAAACCAGCGATCCGGTCGAGCACCGGCTGGGCGGCGGCATAGATGGGTACGTCCGCAGGCGCCTGAGCGATCAGCTCCGCCTGGGCCTCCAGCCGGCTGGCGGCCATCAGCAGCGAGCGCGGCGCGCAAAGCGAGGCGGGCGACAGCAGGGTGCGCAACACCACCTCCCCTTCCGCCACGAATAGACCCTCACGCCCGGTCAGATCGCGCTCTCGGATATCCCGATAGGAGGCCACGCGGGAATCCTCCGGATCGTCGATGAACTGAATGGCCAAGGCCGACATTTCCCGTTGCGTGATCAAGACGGCCGCTGCTATAGGCCCGCCTCCCGAGTTCCTGTTCCGCGGTAGCTCAGTGGTAGAGCAGCCGACTGTTAATCGGCTGGTCGTAGGTTCGAATCCTACCCGCGGAGCCACTCGTCCCCCTCGTTAGCCGGGGCCGATCGGGGCGTCATCCCATCTTCGAAATCTCGGTCCCTGCGCGACGCATGCGTGGCGATTTCCTGCGCGTGCTTACATCGGCCTTGAAAAGATCATGTCGTGAGATATATCTTATTCGTGGCGTTAGAGGAGCAACGACGATGGACACGAGCAGGATCAGCCGGGTTCGGCATGAACTGAAACGCCGGGTCTTGACGGTCGCCGCCGTCGAGCCGCTGACGCCACGCATGGTTCGGATCGTCCTGGGCGGCGACGATCTGTCTGATTTCGTCAGCCTCGGCTACGACGACCACGTCAAGTTGATGTTCCCGCCTGACCGGCCCCTGGCGGAGGGTGAACGGCCGCCGATGCGCGAGTTCACGCCTCGCGCCTATGACAACGAAGCGCGCACCCTGGCCATCGACTTCGCCCTGCACGACAGCGGTCTGGCCAACGATTGGGCGGCGGGCGTGAGCGTCGGGGATCGGCTGGCGGTCGGCGGGCCGCGTGGCTCGATGGTCGTCGAGGACACGTTCGACTGGTATCTGCTGGTCGGCGACGAGAGCGCGGCGCCGGCCATCGCGCGGCGGCTGGAGGAACTGCGACCCGAGGCCAGGGCGCTGGTCGTGATCGCGGTGGCGGGACCTGAAGAGGAGATCCCCCTGCCCTCCCGCGCCGACACCGACATCACCTGGGTTCACCGTCCACTGGCGGAGGGCGACGATCCGGCCCCGATCCTAGAAGCCCTCGCCGCTCTGCAGCTTCCAGAAGGCGAAGGCTACTGCTGGGCGGCCGGCGAACACGCGGTCGCCAAGGCCGTCCGGGCGCATCTGGTCGAGCGTCCGCAGGTCAACACGGATTGGCTGAAGGCCGCCGCCTACTGGCGCAAGGGACACGCCGATTCACACGAGAAGATCGCCTGAGCCGACAGGACAGCATCAGCCGCGGTCGGGAAACCAAGTCGTTTGGCGACCGCCCCCCGGCGTCGACCAGGTGATTCGCCAACCCGCGCCCGCGCGTTCCAGAACGCCCTCGACCGAGGCCGCACCCGAAGGGGGTGCGTAGACGACCGAGCCCAGGCGGATCGCGCTGGCCCTGACGCTGGCCAGCGCCAGCGACCAGCGCCCGTCCGGACCGGTGCGAACCGTGTGCGGTGCGCCGACTTCGACCTCGACCACGGCGTCGGGTCCCCCTCGCCCTGACAGCAGGGAAGACGAGCCATCACTGTCTAAAGCATCGAGCGGACCGGCGGAGTCCAGCCTTCGCGCCGGTGCGCCGACCGAGAGAAGGCCGATCGGTCCGGCTGGATCCGCTGCGACCAGCAGACGATAGGGCGCGGGATAGCCGAGCTGGCCGACGCGGGCCTCCACGGTGAAAAGCGTATCGCGGCTCGGACGCGGGATGCGCAGGTCGAACCGACCGTCCTGATCGGCCCCCACCGCATACGCCTGATTACCGGGGCCGCTGATCACCACCCGACCCAGCGGCGAGGCGTGGCCGCTCAGCTTCAGGTCCGAACCGGCGGGCGTCACGGCATCGATGACGGGTGGCATGACCCAGCCGTTGTTGGCGGGCGCCTGACTGGCGGCCGGTGCTGGACGCTCGCCGCAAGCCGCCACGATCAGGGCCGCCGCGAAGATCAAGGTCTGAACGATCGGTCGTTTCATCCGGTCCGACTGGTCTATAGGACTGTCCCCCCCAGATAGACCGGCGCGCGCCGGGCTGTCGCCCTGTTCCTGTCGTTCGAGGATTCATGCCCGCGTCGTCCCCTACCATCGCCCCCTTCGAAGGTTCGTCGGTCTGCCTGTTCTGCGGCTCTTCTGACGCCGCCGATCCGAAATACACCGAGGCGGCGGCCGCCTTCGGCAAGGCGACGGCGCAGGCCGGCTGGCGGCTGGTCTATGGCGGGGGGGGCGTGGGCCTGATGGGCGCTTCGGCGCGCGCGGCGCACGAGGCGGGCGGCCGGGTGCTGGGCGTCATGCCCGGTTTCCTGCGCAGCCGCGAGCGGCTGTTCGACGAGGTCGAGACCCTGGTCGTCACCTCGATGCATGAGCGCAAGCAGATCATGTACGACCAGTCGGACGCCTTCGTGGTCGCGCCGGGCGGCATCGGCACGCTGGAGGAGGTGGTCGAGTTGCTGAGCTGGAAGCGGTTGGATCTGCACGGAAAGCCGGTGATCTTCCTCAACATCGACGGGTTCTGGGAAACCTTCTTCGCCCTGATGCGCCACAGCGTGGAGACCGGCTTCACCCCCGCGAGCTTCCTCGACGCCTGGGTCGTTTGCGACACGGTGGATGAAGCCATCGCGGCCATGGCCAGCGATGCGGCGAGCGCGACCTTGAAACATGATCAGCGATAAGTAATCATCGCTCAGTCAGCGCCGAAGTCCGTCTGCTTTCAAAACGCGGATTGACAGTTTTCCAAAACAACGCACTATGCCGGTGTTGACGCCCGGGTCGCATTCGACCCTGTCCTGCACCGGAGATTTCCCATGCGCGCTGTCCTCCCCCTGCTCGCCCTCTGCGCCGCCTTCGCCGTTCCCGCCGCCGCCCAGGCGCCGGCCCCCGCCGCGACCCGCGCCGTCCTCGCCGACGCCGCCCGCGCGCCGGCCCGCTCCATCATCATCGACGGGGCCAACTGGCGCTGCGAGGGCCAGTCCTGCACGGCCTCGGGCGGAACCAGCCAGCCTGCGCCGCGCGCCTGCCGCCGGGTCGTCGCCCGCTTCGGCGCGGTGACGGAGTTCGCCTACAAGGGCGTCGCGCTGTCCTCGGAAGAACTGGCCGTCTGCAACGGCTAGAATCCATCGCGGGCACTTGTCATCCCGGCTCTCCGCTTCGCTGCGGCCGGGATGACAAGGTTGGCGTGGGGGCCTAGGCCACTTCGCCCTTCAGCCGCTTCTCGATCCGCTCGCGCCCGATCAACGGCACGATCGTCGCCATGTCGGGGCCGTGAGGTTGCCCGGTCAGGATGTGACGCAGCGGCATGAACAGGGCCTTGCCCTTGGCGCCGGTGCTTTCCTTGACCGCATTGGTCCAGGCGGACCAGGCGCCGGCGTCGATGACTTCGGGCAGCACGGCCAGCGCGGCGGCGGCGAAGGCGGTATCCTCGATTACCGGCGTGACCGGGCCGCGCACCATCCGGGCCAGATCGACCACGTCGGCGAACTTCGTCAGGTTGGCGCGCACCGCGTCCCAGAACACCTCGCCCAGATCACAATCCAGCGCCGCCAACCGCGCCTGCGCGGTCGCATAGGGCATGGCGTGCAGCGCCTGGGCGTTCAGCCGATCCAGATCCTCGGTATCGTAGCGCGCCGGCGAGCGGCCCATCTTGTCGAAGCTGAAGCCCTGACCCAGCGCCTCGATGCTGTCGGCGACCTCCAGCGGATCGGAGGTGCCGATGCGCCCCAGGTGGCTGGTGATGGCGATGGGTTCGTAGCCCTGGTCCCGCATCTCCGCGACCGATAGCGATCCCAGCCGCTTGGACAGGGCCGCGCCGTCCGCGCCGACCAGCAACGGCATGTGGGCGAATTTGGGGACCGTGGTTCCCAAGCCGGCGGCGATCAGCGCCTCGAAGATTTCGATCTGGGCGCCGGTATTGGTGGTGTGGTCCTCACCCCGGATCACGTGAGTGATGCCCATGTCGATGTCATCGACCACCGACGGCAGGGTGTAGAGATAGAGGCCGTCTTCACGGATCAGCACCGGATCGGACATGGATGCCGTGTCGACCTCGGCATGACCGCGCGACAGATCCTCCCAGGCGGTCCGGCGACCGTCGAGTTTGAAGCGCCAGTGAGGCTTGCGACCCTCGGCTTCGAACGCGGCCTTCTCGGCATCGGTCAGCGACAGGGCGGCGCGGTCGTAGATGGGCGGCAGGCCGCGCGACAGCTGCACCTTGCGACGGCGATCCAGTTCCTCGGACGTGTCCCAGGCGGGATACAGACGGCCGGCGGCCTTCAGGCGTTCGGCGGCGTCGTGATAACGGTCGAACCGCTTGGACTGGTTATAGCGTTCGTCCCAGACCAGGCCGAGCCAGCTCAGATCGTCCTCGATGCCCTGTTCGAACTCGGGCGTCGAACGGGCCAGGTCGGTGTCGTCGATGCGCAGGACGAACGATCCGCCCTGCCCCTTGGCGAACATCCAGTTGACCAGGGCGGTGCGGACGTTGCCGACGTGCAGCTTGCCGGTGGGCGACGGGGCGAAACGGACCTTGACAGACATGAGAGGCGCAGACCTTGAAAGCGAGGCGCGTAGGTCGGTCACGAGGGCGAGCAAGTCAAGGATGGGGCCGACGCGGGCCTGGCTGCGCTTTTCGGCTTTTCCCGCAACGATCTTGCGGCATAAGGCCCGGATGACCGCCCCCGCGAGCCTGACCGTCGATCTGAACGCCTTGGCGCACAACTTCCATGCTCTGGAAGCCCTTGCGGGCGTGCCGGTGCATCCGGTCGTGAAGGCCAACGCCTATGGCCTGGGCGCCGTGCCGGTGGCGACGCGGCTGATGGCCGAGGGGGCGCGGACCTTCTTCGTGGCGCGGCTGGCCGAGGGGTTGGCGTTGCGTGAGGCGCTCGGGCCGGAGCCGACGCTCTATGTGCTGGACGGCTGCGTCGGGGACGCGGCCATGGCGTTGAGGGCGGCGGACCTGCGGCCGATCCTGAATCATGGCGAGCAACTTGCCGCGTGGGCGACCGCAGGCGGCGACTGCGGACTTCAGATCGACACCGGGATGAACCGGCTGGGGTTCCGGCTCGAAGAGGCGCCCGAGGCGTTTCCCGGTCTAAAATTGGTGATGAGCCACCTGGCCTGCGCCGACGATCCGTCGGAGCCGATGAACCTGCGACAGCGGGACGCCTTCGCTTCGGTTTCAACGCGCTATCCAGGAGTTATGAGATCGTTCGCCAACTCCGGCGGCTGTTTCCTCGGCGCTGACTACGGCTTCGACGCGGTGCGACCGGGGGTCTGTCTTTACGGCGGCGGGCCGGAGGGACGACCCGATGACCGGCTGAAGGCCGTGGTGACGATGACGGCCGAGGTGCTGCAAATACGCGACGTCCCGCCCGGCGAAAGCATCGGCTATTCGCGTGGCTTCGTGGCCGATACGCCGCGCCGGATCGCCACCTGCGGGGCCGGCTACGCGGACGGCGTGCTGCGCTCCAACAGCCCGCAAGGCCACGTCTGGGCGGCGGGCGCGCTAAGGCCGATCCTGGGGCGAGTGTCGATGGACGTCATCGCTGTGGACGTGAGCGGAGCGGAAGTGAGCGTCGGCGACGGCGTCGAGCTGTTCGGGGGGAATCGGCCGGTGGACCACGTGGCGTCGGCAGCCGGCACGATCAGCTATGAGGTGCTGACCTCCATCGGCGGGCGGGTGGCGAGACGCTACCTCGGCTAGATGCGACAGGTTCGGTCGCACGGCGCCGGACACCCCCTGCCCCGTGATCAGCGACTCCTGTAAGCGGGTCCCATGGCCAGAAACGGTGCGATCTATGTGTGTCAGTCCTGCGGGGCGGTCCACGGCAAGTGGGCGGGGCAGTGCAATGCCTGCAACAGCTGGAACACCATCGTCGAGGAAGGCCGATCGGCCTCGCCGCCCGGCGCGCTGAAACCGGCCGCGACGGCCAAGGCCCGAGGGCTGCAGTTCGAATCCCTGCTGTCCGAGACACCTGAACCCCCGCGCATCGTCACTGGAGTGACCGAGTTCGATCGCGTCTGCGGCGGCGGCGTCGTGCCGGGCTCGGCCATCCTGCTGTCGGGCGATCCGGGCGTGGGCAAGTCGACGCTGTTGCTGGACGTCGCCGGCCGGGCGGCGCTAAAGGGCATCCGCGTCGCCTATATCTCCGGCGAAGAAGCGATCGAGCAAATCCGCTCGCGCGCCAAGCGGATGGGACTGGCGCAGGCCCCGGTCGAACTGGCCTCGGCCACCGCGCTGCGGGACATCCTTGGCACGCTGAAGCGCGAGAAGTTCGACATCGTCATCGTCGATTCGATCCAGACCCTGTGGTCCGACGCCCATGAGGCCGGCCCGGGCTCGGTGACCCAGGTCCGCGCCTGCGCCGGGGAAATGGTGCGGCTGGCCAAGGCGCAGGGCACCGCCGTCGTCCTGGTAGGCCATGTCACCAAGGACGGTCAGGTCGCCGGACCCCGCGTGGTCGAGCATATGGTCGATGCGGTGCTGAGCTTCGAAGGCGAGCGGGGCTATCCGTTCCGCATCCTGCGCGCCGGCAAGAACCGCTTCGGCGCCACCGACGAGATCGGGGTGTTCGAGATGGGCGACGCCGGCCTGCGCGAGGTCGCCAATCCCTCGGCCCTGTTCCTGGGCGAAGGCAAGGATCGCGCGCCGGGCGCCGCGGTGTTCGCCGGCATCGAGGGATCGCGGCCGGTGCTGGTCGAGATCCAGGCTCTGGTCTCGAAATCCGCCTATGGCACGCCGCGCCGGGCCGTGATTGGCTGGGAGACCGGGCGACTGGCCATGGTTCTGGCGGTGCTGGAGGCGCGCTGCGGGCTCGGGTTCGGGGACCAGGACGTCTATCTGAACGTCGCGGGCGGCTTGCGCATCAACGAGCCGGCGGCGGACCTGGCGGCGGCGGCGGCGCTGATCTCTTCGGTGACCGACATGCCGTTGCCGCAAGGCTGCATCGTCTTCGGCGAGATCAGCCTGTCGGGCGAGGTCCGCGCCGTCGGCCGGGCCGAGGCCCGCTTGCGTGAAGCCAAGAAGCTCGGCTTCGACCAGGCCCTGTCCCCACCGCTGACGGTCAAGGGCGGGGGCGTGGCGATCACGGGGATCAGCCGCCTGACGGAAGCGGTCGAACGAATCTCGCAGAACAGGTATTAACCCCTCACCGTCATCCTCGGGCCTGTCCCGAGGATCCATCGGTCCGCACACTCGCTCCACGGAAGGCGCTTAGACGACGATGGGTCACGGTCAGCCAGCCCTGCGGCATCTGCCATGGCCCCTCGGGACAAGCCCGAGGGTGACGGTGCGCGTGGCATGACCGGCTTCGACGCCTTCGCCATCCTGATCATCCTCGCCTCGGCTGCGGCCGGCTGGGTGCGCGGGGGCACGCGCGAGCTCATCACCCTGCTCAGCTTCGTTCTGGCCGCTTTCATCGCCCTGGTTGCCCTGCCGCTGACGGCCCCGATCGGGCGGGTGCTGATCGATCCAGACTGGGCCGGCTCGATCTTCGCGGCCGTGGGATCGTTCCTGCTGATCTACTTCGGCATACGCATCTTCGGCTCGGTCCTGTCCAAACGAGCCCAGGCACACCCCACGTTGGGGGCCGTAGACCGCATCCTGGGCATCTTCGTCGGTGCGGGGCGCTCGCTGGTGCTGCTCGGGGCCATCCATCTGGTCATCGTCGCGGCCATGCCGGGCGAACGGACGCCGCGCTGGCTGTCGGAGGCCGCCCTGCGTCCCGTCAGCGCCGGAGCGGCCCGCGCGATCCAGATCATCCTGCCCGGCATCGGACGTGGCGCAGACGCCATCAGTCCGGTGGTCGATTCATCCGTCCGCAGAGGCTTTTCGAACGACGAAGCCTTGCCCTCGCCCCAAACCAGCCCTAACTCGCGCCCGTCCGCCTCCCGCTAGAATTTCGCCTGTCATCGGAGCCCCACGATGCGCAAGCTGCCTCACGACATCCAGCCCCCGGTCGTCCACCGGGAGCATCACCGCGACGTCGACGACGATCGTCCGCGGCTGGAGTGCGGCGTCTGCGGCGTGTGGGGCGCCGACAAGGACGAGGCGTCCGGCATCGTCGCCCTGGGCCTGCACGCCCTTCAGCATCGCGGGCAGGAGGCCTGCGGCATCGCCTCGGTCAACACCGAGCGCTTCCATACCGAGCGGCATATGGGCCATGTGGGCGAGGCCTTCGGCGGATCCGACATCGCCAAGCGCATGCCCGGCCCGGCGGCGGTGGGCCACACGCGCTATTCGACGGCCGGGGGCAGTTTCCTGCGCAACATCCAGCCGATGTTCGCCGACCTGGACCAGGGCGGCATCGCCATCGCCCACAACGGCAACCTGACCAACTTTCACTACCTGCGGAACCAGCTGGTCGGCGAAGGCTCGATCTTCCAGTCGACGTCGGACTCCGAAGTCATCCTTCACCTGATCGCGCGGTCGCGTAAGGCCAAGATCGTCGACCGCTTCATCGATGCCCTGGCGCGGATCGAGGGGGGTTACGCCCTGGTCGCCCAGACCCGCACCAAGATGATCGGCGCCCGCGATCCGCTGGGCATCCGGCCGCTGGTCCTGGGCAAGATCGGCGACGCCTGGGTCATGGCGTCCGAAACCTGCGCGCTGGACACCATCGGCGCGACCTTCGTGCGCGACGTGGAGCACGGCGAGGTCATCGTCATCGACCACGAGGGACTGCGCTCGCTGAAACCCTTCCCGGCCCGCGCCGCCCGCCCCTGCCTGTTCGAATACGTCTACTTTTCGCGCCCCGACAGCGTCGTGAACGGCCGCTCGGTCTATGGCGTCAGGAAACGCATGGGTCAGGGGCTCGCCCGCGAGCACGCCGTTGAAGCCGACGTCGTCGTGCCCGTTCCCGACAGCGGCGTGCCGGCGGCCCTGGGCTATGCCCAGGAAAGCGGCATCCCCTACGAGATGGGTATCATCCGCAGCCACTATCTGGGCCGCACCTTCATCCAGCCCAGCCAGGGCGCCCGCCAGAAGGGCGTGGCCATGAAGCACAGCCCCAACCGCGCGGTGATCGAGGGCAAGCGGGTCGTCCTGATCGACGATTCCATCGTGCGCGGCACGACCTCGGTGAAACTGGTCCGCGCCGTGCGCGACGCCGGCGCGACCGAGGTCCACCTGCGCTCCGCCAGCCCGCCGATCCTGTGGCCAGACTTCTACGGCATCGACATGCCGGAGCGGGAGCAACTGCTGGCCGCAAACAAGACCATGGACGAGATGCGCGAGATGCTGGAGGTCGACTCGCTCGGCTTCCTGTCGGTCGACGGTCTCTACAAGGCCATGGGCGAAACCGGTCGCGACAACGCCCGCCCCCAGTTCACCGACCACTATTTCACCGGCGACTATCCGACCCGGCTGGTCGATCGGGAAATCGAGGAAGGCGGGCGCGACGCCGTCGGTCGGCAACTTTCACTGCTGGTCAGCGCTTAAGCTTGATGACCACTCAGCTCGGCTACTTCACCCTTGAAACCGTCGATATCGCCAAGGCCAAGGCCTTCTACGGCGCCCTGTTTGGTTGGACCTTCGAGGACCAGACCTCGACCTACGCCCATGTCGTCGGGTCCGACCCGGCCTGTGGCTTCACCAAGGTCGAGCGGGCGTCCGGGCATTCCAACCTGTATTTCCAGGTCGATGACGTCGATGCGGCCGTCGCCCGTGTGTCCGAACTGGGAGGTCGGGCCGCCGTGCCCGCGGACAGCGTGTCTGGACGTTCCGTGACCGTCTGCGACGATCAGGGGGTCAGCTTCAGCCTGTGGACGCCCGCAACGGGCTACTGAGCGTCGGTCTTTTCGTCGAGCCAGCCTCGCCAGTCCTGGGACATGTGGAACAGGCGGAGCACACGCAGCTCGTCGCCTGCGAGTTCGAACACGACAATGTAGGAGGTCTGCTGGACGATCTTCTCGAAAGTACCGACGGCATAGCCCGGTCGTCCTATTGGACGCTTGGCAAGCCCGGCGGTTGTCGCCTCGACCCGATCAAAAAGCTTTGCCGCCGCCGTCTCGTTCTTGTCCGTTAGATACGCGAGGGCCGTCAGGTATTGGCTCCGGGCTTGAGAAGACCAGACTACCTCCCTCACGCAGCCTTGCTCTTGTGCCTTGCGAGGATTTCAGTGGCGTCGCGCCTGACCTCCTCATTCGTATGAGTACGGCCCTGCCGGAAATCTTCCCGGCTCGCCTCGACGGCGTCCAGCATCTCGATATGGTATTCAACATAGGCCTGAAGCGCCCGCTGCGCGACGGCGGACGGTGTGCGGTCCGTATCGGCAGCCAGGCGGATCAGCTTGTCCTTGAGGTCTTGCGAGACCCTCAGCGTCAGTGCGGCGGTCTTGGCCATGGGGCGTCCTTTCGCTCGACGAACACAATGTAACACATTGACCGTCCCGCCCGCCACTCCTACGACCCCGGCATGTCCGAGCTCCCCCTGAATGACCGTATCGCCCTCGTCGTCGGGGCCTCGCGCGGCATCGGCTATCAGGCCGCTTTGGCCCTGGCGAAAGCCGGCGCGCACGTCGTTGCGACGGCGCGAACGCAGGGCGCGCTGGAGGCGCTGGACGATGAGATCTATGCCGCCACCGGCCGTCACGCGACGCTGGTGCCGTTCGATCTGGTCGATTCCAGCGGCATCGACCGGCTGGGCGGAGCGATCTTTCAGCGGTTCGGAAAGCTGGACATCTGGGTCAACGCCGCCGCCACCCTGGGCGCCGCCGGTCTGACGCCGGTCAGCCATATCGACCCGCGCGGCTTCGCCAAGATCGAAAAGACCAACTTCACCGCCACCTACCGCCTAATCCGCTCGATGGAGCCCCTGCTGCGCCAGTCCGACGCCGGTCGTGTCATCCACCTGACCACCAGCCTCGCCCGCGACCCCAAGGCTTTCTGGGGCCTCTACGCCGCGACCAAAGCGGGCGCCGAGGCCCTGATGCTGGCCTGGGCCGACGAGATCGAAAACACCCCCGTCCGCATCACCGTCCTGGACCCCGGCCGGATGCGCACACAGATGCGCGCGCAGGCCTTCCCTGGCGAAGACCCGGAGACGCTGCCGCATCCGTCGGAGATCGGGCCGTTGATCGTGGACCTCGCGCGCAGGGACCTCACGCCGGCGCTGAGGACCAGCTTCAAGGACTGGAGCGCCGGCCTGCCCGCGAACGCGCTGATCTAGCTTACGGATTCATCAAAGTCGGCGGGCGTCAGCCTCTGCTTCCGCCCACGCGCCATACGGAAGGCTAGCGTCCTCTCGCCATATCGGATGCGACAGGGCTCCCCCAGATCGCTGACGATTTCGGCTTGCACGAGGGCCCCGTCAGCCCAGCTTAGCGACAGCTCGAACCCGCCCCGGCACCGCAGTCCGCTGATCGACCCCGATGGCCAGGCGGCGGGCAGCGACGGCAGGAGAGCGATTTCTCCCGAATGGTCCTGCATGATCATCTCGGTCATGCCCGAGACGCCGCCGAAATTCCCGTCGATCTGGAATGGCGGATGGGCGTCGAACAGGTTGGGATAGGTCCGGTCGGGGCTGAGCAGATGCATCAGGATGCGATGCGCGCGATCGCCGTCGCCCAGCCGCGCCCACAGGTTCAGCCGCCAGGCGATGGCCCACCCGGTCGAGATGTCGCCGCGCCGGCTCAGGCTCGCCTTGGCCGCCTCGGCCAGGGCGGGCGTCGTGCGCATCGTGATCTGATCCGACGGATAGGCCCCGTATAGATGGCTGACATGGCGGTGGTTCTGTTCGGGGGCCTGTTCGTCCCAGTCCTCGCGCCATTCCTTCAGCAGCCCCGTCGATCCGATCTCGTTCGGGGCGAGACGCGCCCGTACGGCGAGGATTTCCTCGCGAAGGCCCGCATCACGTCCGAGCCGCTCGGCGGCGGCCGCGGTGTTGGTGAACAGGTCGCGGATGATCTGCTGATCCATCGTCGGCCCGGCGCACAAAGACGTTCCGCCCGGATGGTGGTTTTCGGGCGAAATCGAGGGCGAAGAGATCAGGTAACCGGTGCCCTTTTCAACCTGAAGCGTGTCGAGGAAGAACAGGCTGGCGTCGCGAAGAACCGGATAGATGTCGGCCAGATAGGCCGTGTCGCGGTGGTAATCCCAACGGTCCCACAGGTGCTTGCACAACCAGGCCCCGCCCGTCGGCCAGATGCCATATTGCGAACCGTCGATGGGCGCCGAAGCCCGCCATAGATCTGTATTGTGATGGCAGACCCATCCCCGGGCCCCGTACATGACCTGCGCCGTCCGCGCGCCCGTGATCGCCAGATCCTTAACCATCGCCACCAGCGGTTCGACGCATTCGCCCAACCCGGTCGGCTCGGCGGGCCAGTAGTTCATCTCTGTATTGATGTTGATCGTGTATTTCCCACCCCACGGCGGTGTGTTGGTCTCGTTCCACACGCCCTGAAGGTTCGCCGGCTGAGTGCCCGGTCGCGAACTGGAGATCAGCAGGTAGCGCCCGTACTGGTAATAGAGCGACGCCAGCGATGGATCGTTCAACGGCTGGGCCGCCCGCACACGCTCGTCGGTCGCGCCGTCGGCGGAGTCGGTGCGGCCGATGTCGAAACTCACCTTTCGAAACAGCCGGCGGTGCTCGCGCTGGTGGTCGGACAACAAGGCGTTCCAACCTTTTGCCGCCGCGTCCGCGATGGTCTGGCGCGTCTTCGCTTCAGGATCACCGGAGACGTCGCGGAAGCTCCGATAGCTGGTGGCGGCGGCGATCAGCAGGATTGCTGAGTCAGCCCCCGTGAGTGTCAGCCTGCCGTTATGAGCCGATAGGCTGCCGCCAACGGGGATGATTTTCAGCCGCGTCTCGTAGCGCAAGGCTCCAAGAACGCCGTGCTGTTCGCCGTTGCGGCCGGCAAAGACCAAAGTATCGCCGCCCTCGACCACGGCGACCGCCGAGGCGCTCGGCGGATTGGCGAACGTCGCCGAAAAGCTCAGAACGCCCTGCCCCGCCGTCAGTCGAACCGCCGCAACCTGATCGATCGCCGACACGAACGCCTCGCGTCGATGCCGATCGCCACTTTTCTCGAAGGCGACGGACGCGACCGCGCCGTCCAGATCGAGCTCGCGGCGATAAGCCTCTGCTCCGTCCACGCCTTCGAAATCCAGGAACAGGTCGCCCAGGCTGTTGAATGACATCTGACGCACCGGCGTCGCCATGGCGTGAGCGGTGGCGAAATCCCGCGCCTCGGTCCATCGCTTGTCCTCGATCAGCGACCGGAGACGGGGGATACCCTCGAGCGCGCGCGGGTTCGCCGGATCATAGGGTCCGCCCGCCCACAGTGTGTCTTCGTTGAGTTGAAGCCGCTCGCGCGCGACGCCGCCGAAGACCATGGCCGCCAGCCGTCCATTACCGATCGGCAGGGCCTCGACCCAGGCTTCGGCCGGCTGTCGGTACCACAGCGTCAGATCATCGTTGCGAGCCTGAAGCGGCGACGCGTTCGCCCCGCCGGTCGCAGCCGCTGTTACGCTCGCCCCGACGCCAACCGCCATCACACCCCGCCGCGTAAGCATCAGACCCTCGAACCGACCTCAACTGCATTTATCATACAATTGAGTCACGTCGCCTGTCGCTGGAAATGAGGTCGGTTTTGTCCAAAGACGGACGAGCAGCCCCTACTTCTTCGGCGCGTGCTTCTGCCCTGTGCGCACCCGGCCCGACCGCGACACCTGTCGCGCCCCGCCGCGCGCGCCCTTCTGGACCGCCACCGAAGAGCCCGCCTTCTTGGACGCGCTGTTCTTCACTGCCCCGATGATCCTCGGCTTGGCGACGCGCGTCTTCTTCTGCTCCAGCGCCTTGCCGGGCAGGTGGGACTGTTCTTCCGACTTCTTTCGCACCGCACGCGGCGCGGTCTTGGCGTCGCCCTTGTAGCGTTCGGGGCCCGACTTGGCGCCGCCCGCCGCATAGGGGTTCTCCGAGCCGCCCTTGACCGTCAGCCGGATCGGCACGCCAGGCAGGTCGAAGCTTTCCCGGATCGAGTTGGTCAGATAGCGGATGTAATGGTCCGGCAGGGCCCCGCCCCGGCTGGCGAACAGCACGAAGGTCGGCGGGCGGGCCTTGGTCTGGGCCATGTATTTGGTCTTGATGCGCTTGCCGTCCACGGCGGGCGGCGGGTGCCTCTGGGTCGCCATGGACAGCCAGTCGTTCAGGTCCTTGGTCTTGACCTTGACCGACCAGGTGTTGTGGGCCGCCAGCACCGCCGGCATCAGGCGATCGACCCCGCGTCCCGAGTGCGCCGACAGGGCGACGAAGGGTGAGCCCTTCAGCTGGGGCAGCTTGTCTTCGGCCAGGCGTTTCAGTTCGGCCATCTTGGCCTGCGGGTCCTCCTCCAGGTCCCATTTGGCGGCGACGTAAACGAGCGCCCGGCCCTCGCGCTCGACCAGATCAGCCAGCTGCAGATCCTGAACGTCGAAGGCGTTGTCCTTGTCCATCACCAGCACGACGACCTCGGCGAAGGTGATGGCGCGGATGGTGTCGGCGACCGACAGCTTCTCGAGTTTCTCCTGCACCCGGGCCTTGCGGCGCATCCCGGCGGTGTCGACCAGCCGGATGTTCTGGCCCTCATACTCCCAGTCGACCGAGATCGAGTCGCGAGTGATGCCGGCCTCGGGGCCGGTCAGCAGGCGATCTTCGCCGATCAGGCGGTTGATCAGGGTGGATTTGCCGGCGTTCGGGCGGCCGATAATGGCGATGCGGATCGGCTTGTCGGGCTCGTCGACCTCTTCGATGAAGATATCGACGGACGCATCGCGGATCGCGCCGTACAGGTCGGCCATCCCCTCCCCATGCTCGGCGGAGATGGCGACGGGCTCGCCGAAGCCGAGCGAATAGGCCTCGCCCACGCCGCCGCCGGATTCGCGGCTCTCGGACTTGTTGGCCAGCAGGATCACGGGTTTGGACTGATGGCGCAGACGTTCGGCGAAGATCTCGTCCAGCGAGGTCACGCCTTCGCGCGCGTCCATCATGAACAGGATGACGTCGCCGTCCTCCAACGCCAGCTCGGTCTGCTCGCGCATACGGCTTTCCAGGCTGTCGTCGGTGACGTCCTCATAACCGGCGGTGTCGATCAGCGTCAGGTCCATGTCGCCGATGTTGCCGTCGGCATAGCGACGGTCGCGGGTCACGCCCGGGCGATCGTCGACGAGCGCGAGGCGCTTTCCGACCAGCCTGTTGAACAGGGTCGATTTGCCCACGTTGGGGCGGCCGACGATGGCGACCTTCAATGCCATGTCGGCCTTCTAGCGTAGTTTGGGGCGGGGCGTCAGCGAATGCTGACCAGGTCGCCGTTGTCAGTCAGGACGTAGAGCGCGCCATTGTAGGCGGCCGGAGCGATATAGGCCGGCGCGCCGAGGTTCAGCGCAGCGGTCTGGACGCCGGTCTTGGGATCGAAGGCCACGGCCTCGCCGTCCGAGTTGACCAGGATCAGGCGGTTCGACGCCAGGATCGGGCCCGACCATTCCGGCCGGACAGTGCGGTCGAAGAAGCCCAGGAAGCCGCCTTCCTGACGGATGCGACCTTCGTTCAGGTTCTTCGTCCAGTAGACGGCCCCGGAGTCCCGGTTGACGACCGTCAACTCTCCGGACTTGGAGACTACGTAGACGACATCCCCGGCCGGCAGAGGCGCGTTCACGCCGGCGACAGGCAGGCTCCATTTCGGCGCACCCGAACGGATGTCCATCGATTGCAGGACGCCGGAATGGCTGACCGCATAGACGAAGCCTCTGCTGATCACGGGGCGACCGGCGATGTCGCGGATCTCGGAGAGGGCGCTGGTGCGGCTGGTGCGCGATAGAACCTGGTTCCAGACCGGCTGGCCGTTGGACGCGCGCAGCGCGACGACTTCGCCGGACGAGAAGGGCGCGATCACCGTTTCGCCGAGAACCGCAGGGCTGGAGGCGCGCAGGATGCGGGCCGGCTCGACGATGCCGCGATACGACCAGTCCGGCAGGCCGGTGGTGGTATTGAAAGCGATGATCTGGTTGTCGACATCGACGACATAGACGCGTTGGCCGGCCACCGTCGGGGCGCCGTGCAGGGGCGCATCGACGGCTTGCGTCCACAGGACGGCGCCGGTCGCGGCGTCCAGCGCCGACATGGTGCGATAGCCCGAGGCGACGAAGACCTTGCCCCCGCCGACCGCCACACCGCCGCCAAAGCCGCCGGACAGGGCTCCGCCGCCGGTGCCCACGAATGGAACGGGCAGACCAAAGACGGCCATGCCGCCCGAAGCCTCACGGCCATCCGGCTTGACGTTGACCTTCCAGACGATCTCGCCGCTGGTGGCGTCGACGGCCGTGACGGTTGATTCGGCGTCCATCACGAACACCCGGCCGCCGTCGGCGACGACGGGCGACATCACCTGACGGGTGTTGGCCGAGCCGGAGCCGATCCGACGACGCCAGCCGACGGTGAACTGCGGCGCGGCGATCACATGCTCGACCGAGTTCTCGACGGTTCCGCCGGGCAGAGGCCAGGACGTGGCCGCGACGGGGCCGGGCAGGAAGAAGTCGCGGCCCGCCAGGCCGGCCGCAGGGGCCAGTTGCTGCTCGAAGGTCAGAATCGAGATGCGCTCGCCTTCGCTGGCGGTGGCCTGGTTCTCTTCCGACTTGCCCAGGCCGAACGGCAGCAGCCGCTGGGCCGTGGCGCAGGACGCCAGGGTGGCGGCCAGCCCCAGGACGATGGCGGTCTTGAGCACGCGCGTCGTGGTCGTCATCCGAACTCCGGTCGTCATAAGGCGGATCATCACTGGGCGGGCTGTTGTTGAGCGGGCGAGGCCTGCTGCGGCGCGAGCGGCTGACCGTCTGGGCCGACCGGCGCGGCGGGCGCGGCCGGCGGCGTCACCGACTGGGCGGCGACGATGGCGGCGAGGCCTGCGGTGGTGTTCGAATCGATCATGCCGATAGCGGCCTGGGCGCGCTGGCGGATCGAATCGGGCACGTCCTGGCCCAGGGTCAGCAGCACGAACACCTCGCGCGCCTCGACGGGTTTGTTGTGCTGGAGCCGGGCCAGGCCCAGGGCCTCCTGCGCGAAAGGACGCATCGGGCGATCTTCGTCCGTCAGGGGCGTCAGACGCGTCTCGATTTCGGCCAGCGGCGCGGAGTCCATCAACAGCAATGCGGCCTTGTAGCGGGCGGGGTCGGCGAGGATAGGATCGCCCTCGGCCTTCGCGGCCTGGTCGAACAGGGCCACGGCGTCGGGAATGCGGTTGGCGGCGACGGCGATGCCGGCGCGCTGTTGCAGGGCCAGGGACTTGTAGGCGCCGTTGCCGGCCTTCTCGGCCTCGGCGAACGCGCTTTCGGCGCCGGCGGCGTCGCCGCCCTGCAGGGCCTCGAGCCCCCGCTGATAGGAGACGGAGGCGGTATGCGCCCTGCCGGTCTGATAGCTCTGGTAGCCCCACCACGCGAGGGCCGCGACCAGGGCCAGCAGCAGGATGCCGCCCAGGATGGGCAGCCAGTTGCGCGCAAGACGCTTCAGCTGTTCGGAACGGAGGTCTTCTTCGACCTCATCAAAGACATCAGTCACGCGCGGAGCCGCCCCAAAAAACGCTGCAAAGCCAATCGGCGCGGACCCTAGAGGTTCGACCTCGCGCCCGCAACGCGTCTCGTGCGAGACGCGTGGGCGTTACGGCGTAGCCGGCTTTTTGGAGAAGTAGGTCTCGACTTCGGCAGGAAAACGGCGGGCCTTCACATCAGCGGCATAGCTGGCGACAGCCCGGTCGATTTCGGTGCGCAGATCGGCATATTTCCGCACGAACTTCGGCGTCCAGTCGAAGATGCCCAGCATGTCGGGCGTGACCAGGATCTGTCCGTCGCAGGCCGCCGAGGCGCCGATGCCGATGGTCGGCTTGTCGATGGTCTCGGTGATCTCGCGCGCCACGCCCTCGGCCGTGCCCTCGATGACGATGGCGAAGGCGCCGGCGTCGGCGGTCGCCTCGGCCTCGGCGATGACGCGCAGCCTTTCGTCGTCGGTCCTGCCCTTGGCCTTGAACGCGCCTTCCGTCAGCACGGCCTGGGGGCGCAGGCCGACATGGCCCATGACCGGGATGCCGCGCTGGACCAGGTATTCGATGGTCTGGGGCACGGTCGGTCCGCTTTCCAGTTTGATGGCCTGGGCGCCCGTCTCCTTCATGACCCGCGCGCAGTTCTCGTAGGCGATCTCCTTGCCGCCCTCGTAACTACCGAACGGCATATCGATCACGACCATGGCCCGACGCGACCCGCGCATGACCGCCTGTCCGTGCAGGATCATCATCTCCAGCGTGACCCCGACCGTATTGGGCAGGCCGTGCACGACCATGCCGACGCTGTCGCCGACCAGCAGCAGATCGCAGTGATCGTCCAGCAGCGCCGCCGTCGGGGCGTCATAGGCGGTCAGGCAGACGATCGGCCCCCCAGTCTCAGCTCGGCCGCCCTTGCGCTTCATGATGTCCGGGGCGGCGAGGCGTTTGACCACCTCCTGCTTCTGGCTCGACACGATCAGACCTCCTGGGACAGTTTCACCACGGCCGCGGCCGCAAGGGCGATGACGGCGCCCGCAGAGATCCAGAATAGCTGCATCCCGCCCATCGACCCAAGCGTGATGTCCGCCAGACCGAACTGCGTCAGGGTCGACGACACGGCACTCTGCACGTCGAGGCTGGCGGCCTGGAGGCCCTGCCCGATGGCACGACCGGCGACCGGTGCATCGGCGTCGGACAGATGGAGATTGACGTTGATCGCCTCGCGAACAGCGATGACCCCGCCGACCAAGCCGGCCAGCGACAGGGCCAAGGTGCGAACGCGATTCGACGACTGAAGTTTCGTTTCCACACCTGCTGCGAAAAAAGTCGCATCGGCCATATGGGGCGTCCTGGCGAACATCCGCTCGATCATCGGATCGAATTCATCAGACGACATGCGCCGCCCTCCCCGACTGTCCTGCATCCGGCGAAAGCCGGGCGCGGAGTTTATCCAGACCACGTTTGACATGAGACTTCACCGTTCCAAGCGGCAGATTCATGGCGGCGGCGATCTCGGGATGAGACAGGCCCGCGCCATGACACAGGGAGACGCACAGACGCTCGGTCTCGTTGAGCGATTTCAACGCCTCGTCGAGGTCGACCAGACCCGCCGTATCGATCGCGGGTGCAATCTCCTCGGTCTCGACCTCGGCGACGTAACGCGCATCCTTGGCCTTGCGCTTCAGATACAGGCGCGCGGCGATGCGCTTGACCCAGGCGGCGAAGGTGCCGTCGCCCCGGAACTCGGCGCATTTCTCGAACGCCTGTAAGAATGCGTCCTGGGCCACGTCGTCGGCCTCGGACCCTTGGGCGCCCATCCGCCGAAGCAGGGCCCGCACGGCCGAGCCGTGGCGGCGGACCAGTTCGCCGAACTCACGCCGCCCGCCCGCCGCCGCGAGGGCGGCGAGCTCGACGTCGTGATGTTCCAGCAGTGTCTTGGCCATTTACAGATCCCCCTGTCAGGCCGGGCTCAGTCCTTGTTCTTGTTGAAGAAGCTCAGGACGATGAAGGCCAGACCGATGGTGATCGGGATCGCGGCGATGCCCAGGAGGCCGCCGTCGAAGTTCGGGCCGTCGTTCCAGTCGTCGCCGAAGCCACGCATGTCGTTGATCAGGCTGAAGGCGGCGATGCCGATGCCGGTGGCCAGCCAGATAATGCCCTTGCGGATGTCGCGCGTGCGGCTGGGGATGTTCTTGGTGGCTTCGGTGCTGAGCGCCTCGATGACTTCGGGCGGCAGCGGTTGGCCCTTGTCGATGGCGGCGCGAACGGTGGCCTGCATCTCGCGGCGCTCGCGGCTTTTGAGCCAGCTTGGGCCGACGATGATCGCGGTGATCGATCCGAAGACCGCGAAGATGGCGAAGATCGGGATGAAGTCTTCCATGGGTTTTGCCCCTCTTTCGATGATCGGCCGAGCGTGATGCCCGGGCCTCATGATCACAAGAGGCGGTGGGGCGGGTCAGCGGATGCGCGAGCGGACGTGAAATCTTCGTAAGGTGCGGGTCGGTCGCGCCCTACCCTCAGATCGTCCGCAACCGCTGTCCGGTCCAAAGGGCGGTCATGACGGCCAGCAGCGTCAGACCCAGAATACCAGCGGCCGGGATCAGCGCCTGGCCCAGAGCATCGACCACCGGCCCGAGCATCGGCGCCAGGGCCCAGCACAGAGCGACAGCCGCAATGGTCCACGGGACCATGGCGCCGACCGTGGCGATCGCCCTTCGACGCGCGATACGTTCCGCGACCACGGCCTGAAAGCCCAGGTCGCGTACCGGTGGCGCCGCCTCGGCGAAAAAAGCGCTCAGCGTGTCGTCAGGCGTCATCCGATCCTCCCGTCAGCACGGCCAGCAACCGCGCCCGGCCCCGGACGACATGGGACTTCACCGTGCCGAGCGGTAGAGCCAAGGCCTCGGCCGCTTCCGAATGCGACCAGCCATCGGCCAGACACAGGGCGACGCAGGCTCTCTGATCCGGCGGCAGGGTCGCCATGGCCTGTTCCAGCGCCATCCGGTCCTCCGGCGCGATGTCCGACGAAGGCGACGCATTGTCGATCCAGGCTCGATCGCGGGCCTGCTCTCTTAGTCCCGATCGCATCCGGTCCTGCGCCCTTCGCCAGGCGATGCCGAACAACCAGGAGCGAACCCCCGCCGGATCCTTCAGCCGCCCCAGCGACCCCCAGGCGCCGACGAACACATCCTGGGCCAGGTCGTCGGCCGCATCGAAACTGCCGCCCAGCGTCCGGCGCAGGAAGGCCCGCACCGGCGCCTGGTGCCGCTCCACCAGGCGCGCGAAGGCGGCGTCCGAGCCGGCGCGCGCGGCCGCGACCAGCCCGGCATCCGTCATCATGTCCCCCACGGACCGGCATCAGTCCTTCGAACGGCGCGAGACCAGCGCCTGGACCAGGGTCGCGGCGGCCAGGGCTCCCATGACGAAGGCCACAATCAGGAAAGCGTCGCCTGCGCCATAGATGTCGGCATAGCTGGCATAGCCGAAACCGACGGCCAGGATGGCGAACAGCACCAGTGAAAAGGCCGAGCCGTTGCGCCGCCCCGCGCCATAGTCATAGCTCCGGCCCTCGTTTTCCGCGTCGATCGGGCGATCCAGAACCTTCATTAGCGCCTCGGGCGGTTGTTCGCCGCGTTCGGCATAGGTCTTGATCAGCCCGAGCGCGTCCTTCTGCTTGCGATAGTTCAGCAGGCTGGAAAAGCCGACCGACACGAACCAGCCCAGCGGAAACAGCAGCCACCAATAGGAACGGAAAAGGTCGTCCATCGTCATTCACCCCGTGTCGCGCCGGCCCATCGCCCGCGCTCTCGATCTGTTGTCGGCGCCGACGCCGGGAATGGATGCACGGCCGCGAAGAAAATGCCATCAAGGCCCAAATCGCCATCGGAGAAACGCCATGACCCACGTCACCTATCGCATCGTCGAACACGACGGCGGCTGGGCCTACAAGGTCGGCGACACCTTTTCGGAGACCTTCCCGGACCACGATGCGGCCAAAGCGGCGGCGGTGCGGGCCTCGCGCGAGCAGCGGGTGGCCGACCAGACCGCGACGATCGAATATGCCGACTCGAGCGGCAACTGGGTCACGGAACGGGCAGATGGGCACGACCGGCCTGAGACGGACGTCGAGGGGTAGCGTCTGGTCCGTTAGAGCTTTTGGACTCAGGCGAGCCCTGAGGACTACCCAGCAAGTCGTTGATATCTGACAGTTGCACTCATTGGACTCGGTACTCCCCGAGTCCAATGTTCACGCTTCGCCGCCTAGGCGTCTAGGCCGACAGGCTCGCGCCGTAGACGTCCGGCTTGAATCCCACGATCGTCCGGTCGCCAAGGTCCAAAACCGGCCGCTTGATCATCGACGGCTGAGCCAGCATCAGCGTGATGGCCTTGTCGGCATCCAGCCCCTGTTTGTCCGCGTCCGGCAGCGCGCGAAACGTCGTGCCCGCGCGATTCAGCACCGTCTCCCAGCCGTGCTCGGCGACCCAGCGCTCCAACGAGTCGTGGTCGATGCCCGCCTTCTTGTAGTCGTGGAAGGCGAAGGCGCGGCCGTGCTGGTCCAGCCAGACGCGGGCCTTTTTGACCGTGTCGCAGTTGGGGATGCCGTAGAGGGTCGGGATCATCGGAACTTCCGCAGGCCGCGCGGCCCCATCCGGCCGGCGCCCGCGCGCTTGCCGAGCCAGTCCTTCCAGTCGGGCCAGTTGCGACGCCGTGCGCCGCCATCGACCCATTCCGGCCCATGGGAGCCGTCGAACACCGCGATATCCGTCAGGCCGCCCTGTTTGAATGACTGGAGCTTCACCCCCTTGCCCCGGCCCATCTCGGGCAGTTCGTCGGTCTTGAAGATCAGGGTCTTCAGGTTTTCGCCGATGGTGACGACGTGGTCCCCGGTGACGCGCATCGCCGCCAGCAGATCGCCGTTCAGCACCTGTTTGCCGCCGCGCTTCTGCGCCAGAAGCTCATCCTCCGGCGCGATGAAGCCATAGCCTGCCCTGGACGCGATCAGCAGCTTGGCTCCGGGCTGGTGGGCCAGGACGGCCACGATGCCGGCGCTCTCCTCCAGCTCGACCATCAGGCGCAGGGGCTCGCCATGGCCGCGCCCGGAGGCCAGCTTGTCGGCGCCGACCGTGAAGACCCGGCCGTCCGACGCGGCGACCAATAGCTTGTCGGTCGTGAAGGCGGGGACGAGGAAGCCCAGGGCGTCGCCCTCCTTGAACTTCAGTTCCGACGGATCCTCGACCTTGCCCTTCACGGCCCGGATCCAGCCGCGTTCGGACAGGACCACGGTGATCGCCTCGCGCGGAATGAAGGCCTCGGCTGACACAAACGCGGAAGCATCGACGGCCTCGGCGATGGTCGTGCGGCGCGGCGACACCAAAGCTTTCCGCGTCGCCGCCAACTCCGTCGCGATCTTCCGCCACTGTTTCGCCGGCGAGGACGACAGGGCCTGGAGCGCGGCGAGCTCTTCGGCCAGCGCCTTGTATTCGTTCTCGATCGTCATCTCCTCGATCCGCGCCAGCTGGCGCAGGCGAGTGTCGAGGATGAAGTCGGCCTGGGTTTCCGACAGGCCGAAGCGGGCGATCAGGACGGCCTTCGGCTGTTCCTCCTCGCGCACGATGCGGATGACCTCGTCCAGGTTCAGGAAGACGATCCTCAAGCCTTCCAGCAGGTGCAGCCGCTTCTCGACCCGCTCGATCCGCCATTGCGAGCGTCGGTTCAACACCTCGCGCCGGTGATCTAGGAAGGCCTGCAGGCACGCCTTAAGCCCCATGACGCGCGGCGTGCCGGTGGCGTCCAGCACGTTCATGTTGATCGGGAAGCGGACCTCCAGGTCCGACAGCCGAAACAGGCTCTCCATCAGGCTGTCGGCGTCGATGTTGCGGCTCTTGGGATCGATGACGACTCGAATGTCCTCGGCCGACTCGTCGCGGACGTCGCCCAGCAGGGGCGCCTTCTTTTGTTCGATCAGCTCGGCCAAGGCCTCGATCAGCTTGGACTTCTGGACCTGGTACGGCACCTCGGTGATGACGATCTGATAGCCGCCCCGCTCCAGCGGCTCCCGCTCCCAGCGCGCCCGCAGGCGAACGCCGCCGCGCCCGGTCTCATAGGCGTCCAGGATCGAGGCATGCCCCTCCACCGCCACCCCTCCGGTCGGGAAATCCGGTCCCGGCACGATCTCCGCCAACTCCGCCGTCGTCGTCTCCGGCTTGTCCAGAAGGGCGAGACAGGCGTCGATCAGTTCGCCGACATTGTGCGGCGGGATCGAGGTCGCCATCCCCACCGCGATGCCGGACGATCCGTTGGCCAGCAGGTTCGGGAAACCGGCCGGCAGGACGATCGGCTCCTCGTCCTGATCGTCATAGGTGGGCCTGAAATCGACCGTCGCCTGATCGATCCCGTCCATCAGCAGCATCGACGCCGCCGTCAGCTTGCACTCGGTGTAGCGCATGGCCGCGGCGTTATCGCCGTCGATGTTGCCGAAGTTCCCCTGCCCGTCGACCAGCGGGTACCGTTGGGCGAAGTCCTGGGCCAGGCGGACCAGGGCGTCATAGATCGAGGCGTCGCCGTGCGGGTGATAGCCGCCCATGACCTCGCCCACGACCTTGGCGCATTTCCGGGCCGCCGCCTGCGGGTTCAGCCGCATCTGGTGCATGGCGTACAGGATCCGCCGGTGGACCGGCTTGAACCCGTCGCGCACGTCCGGCAGCGCCCTGTTGGTGATCGTCGATAGGGCGTAGGCCAGATAGCGCCGACTCAACGCCTCGCCCATCGGCTCGTCGACGATACGGCCGCCTTCGGGGGGCGGTGGAGTGTGGATGGTCATGGGGGTGCGAATCGACTGGTTTGACCGGCGAGTCTAGCCCGTCACAGCCGCCCCTGCTCCGCCAGCTTGTCGATCATCCACACCCGCGACGGCGGAAGCGGCTTGTTCTGCGGATGGAAGACGAACTGCTCCAGGAAATGGCCGGTCAGGTCGAAACCCGCGCCGACGTCGCCCTCGCGCAACCCGGCCTGGGCGCCCAGCATGAAGGGGGGCAGTTTCAACAGCTTGTCGGCGTAGGGCGCGCCGGCGTCTGCACTGACCGCGCGGCCGGTTCGGGGACTGACCCAGATCAGATCGTCCATGCTTCCGGTGACCGCGCAGCGCGACAGGTCGAGGCCGAAGCCGAGGTCTTCCAGCAGCCCGGCTTCGAAGCGGACGAAGATGGCGGGCCAGACGTCGGGGATTTGGAAGGCCGACATCAGGGCTTCGAACGCCAGGAAGGCTCCAGGGTGCGGCTCGCGTTCGGGCAGTGCGCCCTGGGCCACGGCGGCGGCGGCGGCGAGGCCAGTCAGGGCCAGCCCGTCGTCGAACAGGGCGCTGGGCCCCTCCCCCACCGGCTCCAGCCGCGCGGAGCCGAGATGGTCGCTCGTTCTCGCACGATAGTCCGCGATGACCCGCGCCCCGGCTTGCAGGAAAGGCTTCATCCTCCGCGACGCCCCGCCGGCGACATAGGCGGAGTGCCGGCCATGGGTCTCGGTCAGCAGGTCGGCGACCACACCCGTGTCTCCGTGTGACCGCGCCGACAGGACGAAGGCTTCCTCATGGAACTCCATTTATTGTGGACTCGGCACTGTCCGAACATTCTCGCGAGCGATTTCGTCGGCGAAGGCATCAAGCCTAGCTCGCTCATCGGTGATCAGCTGATTGGCCGTGTTAGCAGAGGCCTCTACTGCTGAAGCCGGCTCTGCAGCGCGGTAGGCTTCGATAACTTTGACGACAGGTTCGGCGGCTTCATTCGGCACTGCGAAGGACAGGACATACTGTTCGATCTTCCAGCCGCTGTCGGTAAGCCGCAGGACGCCGGAGCCGCGCGTGACGCCGTAGGAGTCATTGACCAGTTTCTCCTCGAACCAGGCGATGCAACGGCATTCGATCGGAGCGATAGTGATGGTCCGTTCGGTGGCCGGGTAGGACCAGCCCCGGCCGCGCGCGAAGATTGGCTCGGCGAAGGCACGGAACTCCGCGACGGTCCAGTGCTCGGTCGCATCGGTGCCGACGAACCGGGCATCGGCCGTATAGAGAGCGAAATAGGCGTCGGCATCGGCGGCGGCCGAAGCGGTGTTCAACTGGTCTAGGACGGCGGCGACCTCCGCCTCTGGGGTGGCTTGAAGCGCCATCGCCATGACGATCGATGCAAGCATGGTCACCCCTCCCAAGGCTGCCGTCCTCGGACTTGCTCCGAGGGTCGGATGATCCGCCACACAGGTGACGGGATCGAGCCTTGGTCTATCCCTTCGATGCGGAGACCGCCACCACGTCCGATCCTCGGATCAAGTCCGAGGAGGCGGGTTCTGGTTACTCTCCGCTTTCCGGCACCGGATAGGTGGCGGCCGTGATCGCCTTGGACACCGCGATCAGGTTACGGGCGGCGTTTCGGCCAACGCGGTCCGAATAGTCGTGCCCCTGGTCGGTCTCGGTATAGTCCGGACCCGGTCCCGGGCCGAGGTGCCAGTAGGTCCAGGACTGGCCCGGGATCGTAAAGCCCATGTCGATCAGGCCTTGGCAAATCGTGGCGACGATGTTGTGCGCGCCGTCCTCGTTGCCGGTCACGACCACGCCGGCGACCTTGCCGAAGGCGATCGGACGGCCGCTCTCATCGGTTTCACCGAACCACGCGTCGAGGCGTTCCAGCGCGCGTAGCGCTACGCTCGACATCTGGCCCAGCCAGGTCGGGGTGGCGAACACGACGATATCGGCGGCCTTCAGCTTTGCGTCCACCGAGGGCCAGTCGTCGCCATCGCCCTCATCGCCGCTGACGCCAGGCTTGATGTTCAGATCGACCAGCCGGATCAGGTCCACTTCGGCGCCGCCTTTCTCCAGTTCAGCGATGACCACCTTGGCCAAGGCTTCGGTGTTGGACGTGCCCGGCGAGGGCTTGAGTGTGCAGTTCAGGACGACGGCGCGCATGGCGTTCTCCGGAGGGACGGATTGAACCAACGATACGCCCGCCCGCCCGTTCCGTTACTTTATTTAACCGAACGGTTGACAACCATTCATGAGGCTGGCATTTAACCGATCAGTTCAACACGAAACCCGTCATGCAGACCGATCCTCTTTCCGCCAAGTTCGCCGCCCTGGCCGACCCGACCCGTCGGGCCATCCTGGCGCGGCTGACCGAGGGAGAGTGCTCGGTGAACGATCTGGCGGCGCCGTTCGACATGAGTTTGCCCGCCGTCTCCAAACATCTGAAGGTGCTGGA
>JAZKHL010000165.1:0-7175 GCA_040385365.1 Pseudomonadota bacterium
CGATCACCGGTCTGGCCGAGGCCAGCGTCCGGCCCGAGGACTTCATCGGCATCCACTTCTTCTCGCCCGTCGACAAGATGATGCTGGTCGAGATCATCCTGGGCGAAAAGACCGGCCCGGCGGCGATCGCCAAGGCGCTCGACTACATCATCAAGATCAAGAAGACGCCGATCGTCGTCAACGACGGCCGCGGCTTCTACACCTCGCGCTGCTTCGGCACCTATGTGGCCGAGGGCCTGGCGATGCTGGAGGAGGGTTACGCCCCCGCCCTGATCGACAACATCGGCCGGATGACCGGCATGCCGCGCGGCCCGCTGGAAATGCACGACGACGTCGCGCTGGACCTGTCGGTTAAGATCGCCAAACAGACCGCCGAGGATCTGGGCGACGGCTATGTGCCGATCGAGGGTCACGAGATCGTCCGTAAGATGGTCGAAGACCTGGGTCGTTACGGTCGCAAGAACGGCAAAGGCTTCTACGATTACGACACCAAGCCCAAGACGTTGTGGTCCGGCCTGTCGGAACTGGCGCCGGTGACAATCAACGATTCAACGCCGGAACTGGTCGCCGATCAGAAGCAACGCCTGCTGTATCGCCAGGCCGTCGAGGTCGCCAAATGCTGGGAAGAGGGCGTCATCGACGACCCGCGTGAGGCCGACGTCGGCGCCATCCTGGCCTGGGGCTTCGCGCCCTGGACCGGCGGACCGATCACCTACATCGACCAGATCGGGTTGAAGGCCTTTGTCGAACAGGCAGACCTCTATGCCGCGAAGTACGGCGACCGTTTCACCCCGCCGCAGCTGCTGCGCGACATGGCGGCGAAGGGCGAGACCTTCTACGGCAGGTTCGCGGGCGCGAAGGCGGCGGCCTGATCCTATCCCTCTCCCCGCTGCGGGAGAGGGCTTGAGGCCCGCAGAGCGTGAGCGATGCGCTTCGGCCGAAAGGGTGAGGGGGCAAGCGTGTCCGGTTCCCACCGGCAGTGAAACCCTCACCCGCCGGCGCAAGGGGCTGGCTCAGATGATATCCAACGGCTGCGAGACCGTCGGCGGCGGAAACGCCCGATCCAGCGTCTCGATGTCTTCGGCGTCGAGCTGGATATCGAGCGCTGCCGCATTCGCCTCGACGTGGGCGACGCTCGACGCCTTGGGGATGGCGATCACCCCCTCGTGACGCATCACGGCGGCGAGCGCGACCTGGGCCGTGGTCGCGTCGTGGCGGTCGGCGACGGCCTGGATCGCCGGATGGTTCAACAGGTCGCCCCGCCCCAGCGGCGAATAGGCCATCACCGGCATCAGCTGCTCCTGCTGCCAGGGCAACAGGTCGAATTCGATCCCGCGCGAGCCGAGATTATACAGCAGCTGGTTGGTCGCGCAGTGCTCGCCGCCCTCGATCTCGGCCAGCTTGCGCATCGTTTTGATGTCGAGGTTGGACACGCCCCAGCGGGCGATCATGCCTTCGTCGATCAGCTCTTCGAACCCAGCGACGATCTCCTCCAGCGGATGTCGGCTCTGCCAGTGCAGCAGGTACAGGTCGAGCCGCTCGACCCCGAGCCGCTCCAGCGACTTTTCGGCGTGCAGCATCATGGTCATCTCGCCGGCGTTCTCCGGCTTGATCTTGGAGACCAGGAAGACCTCGTCGCGGCGTCCCGCAATGACCTCGCCCACCAGCCGTTCCGACCGGCCGTCGCCATAAAGCTCGGCTGAGTCGATCAGGGTCAGGCCCAGGTCGATGCCCCGCGACAGCGCCGCTTGCTCAACGTCACGGGTCTTCGGATCATCGCCGATCATCCAGGTCCCTTGGCCCAGGATGGGAACGACCGTACCGTCGGCGAAGCTCGTCATGCGCGTCATGGCGACATCAATGCACGAGGGCGCGTTCGGCGCCAAAGCCGGAGCGATCTTCCATGCACACGCGCACGATCCAGACCGACGGATTGAAGCAACAGGTGCTGGAGGCGGGTGAGGGTCCGCTGGTCCTCCTGATCCACGGCTTTCCCGAACTGGGCATCAGCTGGCGGGCGCAGGTCGCCGCGCTCGCGCAGGTCGGCTATCACGCTGTGGCGCCCGACATGCGCGGCTATGGCGGGACTGACAAGCCGGGAAGCACCGAGGACTACACCCTCCTGCATCTGGTCGGCGACATGGTCGACCTGGTCCGGGCGCTGGGGGAGGAGACCTGCACCGTTGTCGGGCATGACTGGGGCTCCCCGGTCGCCTGGCACTGCGCTCTGATGCGGCCGGACGTCTTCACCGCCGTCGCCGGGCTGTCGGTGCCGTTCCAGCCGCGCAGGCCCAAGGGGCCGCCGGTTCCGGCGATGGAATTCCTGGCCCGACGCGCAGGAAAGGGCGAGCTGTATATGGTCCAGTTCCAGGAACCCGAGCACCATCGGATCTTCGAGAGCGATGTAGAGACCGGGCTGAGGAAGGGCTTCTACGCCTACGACGGGGCGACTCCGACGGACCGCCAATCGACCGGCTTCATCGCGCCCGGGCACGATTTCCTGTCCGAGGTCGCCGATGACGCGACCCTGCCGCCTTGGATGAGCGAGGCCCATCTGGCGGAATACGTCGCGGCCTTCAGCGCCGGCGGGTTCAAGGGGCCGATGGACTGGTATCGAAATCTGGACCGCAACTGGTCGCTGACCGCCTTTCTGCAGGACAAGAAGATCACCCAGCCGTCCATGTTCATGGTCGGCGAACGCGATCCCGTGCGGCACTACGCGGGGCAACACGAGGCGGGTCTGAAGGATTGGCTGACCGACCTGCGATCCCAGACCGTCTTGCCGGGCGCGGGCCACTGGCTGCAGCAGGAACGACCTGCGGAGGTCAATGCCGCGCTGATCCAATTTCTCGATGACGCCCGGGCATGACACGCTCTGGCACGCTTAGGGGAATATTAGAGCGATCACGGTACGGTGAGAGTGGACGCGGTCGTCTCGCTCGTCAGGGAGCGGGATCGACTGGACCGCGACGCTCAGGACGGCCCAGGCTTATGACCAAGAAGACGGACGGCGCATCGATCCAGACCTTGGCCGGCCATACGATGGACCTGCTCAGTCTCGCCGCACTCATAACCCTCGTGTGCCTCGTCATCGTCCTTCTGGCGAGCGCCTCGGGGGATCCGGCCATGGCGCGGGCCCTGCCCGCGATCCAGGCGGGGCTTATCGCTTCTGGCATTCTGTTGATGCGGCAATGGAACAAGGCGCGTCACGCCGAGCGGGCCGCGCGCGTCAGCTCGACCTATCGTCAGCACCTGGATCAGGCGACCCAGACACTGAACGCCGAGGGGTTTGCCGAAGCCCTGGACCGGGCCGGCCAAGACCCCGCCCGCAACGGCTGCGAAGTCGCGGTGATGTGCGTCAGCCTGGATCGCCTTAAAGACATCCACGATCGCCTTGGTGAAACCTGCGGAGACGAGGTGCTGCGCGAACTGACCTCGCGGCTGGTCTCGGCCTTCGGCGACGACAGTGTCGTGGGGCGCGTCGGCGAGGACATGCTGGCGGTGTTCCACCCCGCCTCCAGCGGCCTCAAACTGGCTCTGGTCGGCGGACAGATCAACAAGCTGATGGACATGCCGGTTGCGACGCCAGTGGGAGACGTGATCGTGCCCTCCACCATCGGCGTCAACTTCGTTCGCCACCCGATCGTCGCGCCGCGCGACGCCATGCGACAGGCGCGTCTGGCCAACGGCGCAGCCCGAGCGGCCGGCGCCCCTCTCGCCTTCTTCGACACGTCGCTGGATCACGCCCAGCGGCTTCAACTGGATCTCGAAGTCGAACTGCGTCAGGCCCTCCAGGCTGGCGAGCTCCAGATGGTCTATCAGCCCCAGATCGACGAGACGGGCGCCACGATCGGCGCCGAAGCGCTCATGCGTTGGCCGCATCCCACGCGCGGGCAGATCTCGCCCAGCGTCTTCGTGCCCATGGCGGAGACCGCGGGTCTGGGCGAAGTGCTGGGGCGCTATGCGATGGAGCGGTCATTCACCGATTCCCGCATGTGGCCGGGCTTGAAGATCGCGATCAACGTCTCGCCGATCCAACTGCGCTCGCCGGCCTTCCTCGGCATGGTGCAGGAACTCCTGACCCAGTACGGCGTGAAGCCCGCCGGGTTCGAACTCGAGATCACCGAAGGCGTCCTGCTTCAGGCCGATCCCATCGTGCTGAACAACCTGGAGCAGCTTCGCAAGATGGGTTTCCAGATCGCTCTGGATGACTTCGGCACCGGCTATTCCAGCCTGAGCTATCTGAGCCGTTTCCCTGTCGACAAGATCAAGATCGACCGCTCATTCGTTACGCCGCTGGGCGAGCGCCAGGATGCGGCCTCGATCATCCGCGCCATCAGCGACCTGTCCGAGGCCATCGGCGTGAAGGTGCTGGCCGAAGGCGTCGAGACGCGGCCTCAGCTCGACATCCTGCGGGCAGAGGGCTGTAATCAGGCGCAGGGCTACCTCATCGGGCGGCCGATGTCGGCGGGTCAGATCACCGAGTTGGTCAAGCGTTCGGACGCTTCCGTTTCCTCAGGCTCAAAGCTCGCCGCCTAGTCGCGATCCGTACCGCTGCGAATGCCGCAGACTGACCGTGAATCCGGATCTTTTTCCTTGAAGGGCCCGGCGACCGTTCTACCGTGCAGGCATCGTCGGGGAGGTCAGGATGCCGTTCGTTGAAGCACTGGTGGCGGCCGCGACGGTTCAGAGCACCGACGTCGAGTTGGTCGGCCGCTGGGAGGGCGCGCTGAGCGTCGGCGGGACCTCTCTGGCTCTGACGATCCGTGTGGAGGCGACATCGGACGGTGTTCGAGCCGTGATGGATGTGCCGGCCCAGAACGCGCGGGGCCTGCCGATTACAGATCTGTCGCTGTCGGGCGGTGTGGTCCGGTTCTCCGTGCCCGCCGCTCGAGGCGGTTTCGAAGGCGCGCGATCGCCCGACGGAGGTATGTGGACGGGTGTCTGGTCGCAGGGCGGGGCCTCGTTTCCCTTGGTGCTGACCCGCTCTGCGGCGAATGCGGAGCCCGCCGGACCGGCGCGCCCGCAGACCCCGGTTCCGCCGTTTCCCTATCTCGCCGAAGCGGTGGCCTTTTCCAATGGGGAAGCCGGAATCACGCTGGCCGGCACCCTGACCCGGCCGACCGGCGCAGGGCCGTTTCCGGCAGTGGTGCTGCTGACCGGGTCGGGCGCCCAGGACCGTGACGAGACGATCTTCGCACACAGACCCTTCGCCGTCTGGGCCGACGCCCTGACACAACGCGGGATCGCGGTGCTGCGCTACGACGACCGGGGCGTCGGCGGATCGGGCGGCGGCGGGCCGAACGAGACGACCGCCGACTTCGCGACCGATGCCGCCGCCGCCGTGGCCTTCCTGGCGGCTCGGCCGGACATCGATGCAGCTCGGATCGGCCTGATGGGTCACAGCGAAGGCGGGGAGATCGCGCCCCTGGCGGTTCAGGACGGCGCGAACGCCGCCTTCATCGTCATGATCGCCGGACCGGCGGTCTCTGGCGCTGACATCCTCACCGAGCAGGCGGCCCGGCTGGCCCAGGCGAGCGGCGCATCGCCTGACCAGGTCGCGCAGACGCGAATGGCTCAAGGCGAGGTGATGGCCGCCGTGGTGACGAACAAGGACGACCCGACCGCCGCCGCCACCGCCGTTCAGACGGTTCTGACCACAGCGGGACAGACGACCGCCCAGGCGCAGGCGGCGTCGCGCCAGGTGGCGTCGCCCTGGTTCCGCTGGTTCGCCGCCTACGACCCGGCGCCGGCTCTGGCTGCGCTGACCGTGCCCGTGCTGGCGATCTATGGCGACAAGGATCTGCAGGTGCCGGCCGATCAGAACGCCGCCGCCGTGCGCCGCGCTCAGCCTGGGGCCGAGGTGGTCGTGCTGCCCGGTCTGAACCACTTGATGCAGACGGCGGCGACGGGACTGCCGGGCGAATACGGAACGATCGAGGAGACGGTGTCGCCGGCTGCGATCCAGGTCGTTACCGACTGGATCGCGCGCGTGGCGGGCGTCCGCCCCTAGTCTCTCATAGACCCGTTATCGGGCTTGTTCCGAGAGGCAGTCGGGAAAGCCTCCGCCCGTTCGTTCACGGCGTTGGACAAATGGGTCCTCGGGACAAGCCCGAGGATGACGGAAGTGTGGGTATCGGTCGCCTAGACCGGGTGCGTCGGCTCCGGCTTGATCGGCTCGGACCGGGTCGTGACGGCTGAATCCTCCGGCAGGGGGATGAACTCCTCGTCGTCCTCATCCGGCAACTTCATCCGCCCGGCCTGCCAGTCGGCTTTGGCCTGATCCAGACGGGCCTGCGATGACGATACGAAGTTCCACCAGATCAGCCGCTGGCCCACGGGCTCGCCGCCCAGCACCATGACGGTCGCGGGCGTCAGCGACTTCACGGTCGGCTCGGCATGAGGCTCCAGCACGATCATCTGGCCTTCGTGGAAGGTGCGGTCGCCGATCTCGATCGATCCCTTGGCCACATACAGCGCCCGTTCCGACATGCCGCCCGCGCCCTTGCCCGGAGGCGGGGCGGTGCGAACGCCTTCCTGAAGCTCCCAATGGACATAGAACAGCGGCGACGACGTCTGGACCCGCGATGCGGCGCCGTAGGCCTCGCCGGCCACCAGCCGCGCGAACAGGCCGCCGCTTTCATACGACGGTTGGGCGTCCTCGCCGTAATGCTGGAACGAGGGGTCGACCTCTTCGGCCTCGTCGGGCAGGGCGATCCAGGCCTGCATGCCGTTCATCGGGCCGCCTTGCGCCTTCTTCAGCGGATCGGTGCGTTCGGAGTGGGTGATGCCCTTGCCGGCCGTCATCCAGTTGACCTCGCCCGGACGAATGGCCTGGGTATAGCCCAGGCTGTCGCGGTGCATGATCTCGCCCTCGAACAGATAGGTCAGGGTCGACAGGCCGATGTGGGGGTGAGGCCGCACATTGATGGCGTCCGCCCCCGGCGCGAACTCGGCCGGCCCCATGTGGTCCAGGAAGATGAAGGGCCCGACCATCCGCCGCGAATGGAACGGCAGGATACGTCCGACCTCGAACCCGCCGAGGTCCTTCTTCCTCGCGTCGATCACCATCTCGATCATGGAGCGCTCCTCTATTCGCAACAGGAACTATTGCACGTGTGGCGTGATGATGCCCAGCGGCAGGGTGGTCACATTCTTCACGCCGCGCGTGACGA